>CAYJPN010000008.1:26026-169533 GCA_964372115.1 uncultured Ignavibacteriaceae bacterium | reverse complement strand
AAAGATAGTATCGCGTACAGTATAGACCGCATTAATGTATAGTGTGTCTCCGGCTGTTATTGTTAGGTTACCATCAAGTGTAGTATTTTGGTTTATACTTTCACTTGCTTGTATTTGTCCACCGGCTTTTACAGCGGGGCTAACATAATAAAGAGCAGCATCACCTGCAGAAATATTATCTATAAAATTTGCCTGATTGGAAGTTGCGACTAAATAATAAAAACTAGTATCTACAAGATTTTCAATAGTCCAGTTTTTATATCCGGACAAGTTACATAGATAAATTTGTATTTCGCCAATAGTACTATACCACCTATTAACGAGCATAAAATATTCAGCCATTGTAGATGCCGGACTTTGCTTAAAGAAGCCTGCATCGATAACATGTATTGTGGCTTCCAAGGCAAGACTTTTAAGTTGACTTAGATACTGTCCTTCAGCGACGGTAGTTGGAGTAGTGGAAAGAATATTATTCGGCTTTTGCTCCGTTTGCTTAATATTTCGAAGTGTTCTTCCGAATAATCCTTTGAGAAGGGGTGACGCCTCATTTTTGATTGTATAATAAAGCGGCGTATAATAATTATTGTAGTGATTATATAAAGCTGAAGTATTCCCGGTGTCATCAACGGCATTAAACTTATAAAAATAATTACTTATGTCTATACCTTTTGCTCCATATAATAAACCCATATTCATAGAATAAAGAAATTGAGCGCGGTTTGGTATTTTTTCTAAATGACCGCTGTCAGCCTGCCACAGCCCGGTTTGCAGACTAAATACAAAAATAGAATCTATCTGATTTATTTTTGAAAGATGACATTCGGTTAAATGATATATATTATCTTCCCTATATGTGGGGCGGTTATCATTCCACGGGTAATCATACAAATAAAAATTTAGTTGTGTGCCTTCCATTTTATTTCTTTTGAGAGTTTCTTCTATTACATACAACTCCTCGGTACCCATCCTACTGTCACCGTAGGTGCCGCTAAAACTGCCGGCGATAGATAAGTAAGCCTGCCTGCCCGAACTGCCAGCCGCATTTTTTATTAGTTGATTTATTAATCTTACCGGTTCCTGGTTATCAATAAAGTTTGCTTCATCTTTTAAATACCAGGCAACAACCGTATTATCAAAGGCAGGTAACCAGTTGAGTAAGTAATTATTGGAAATTTGCATTATATTGGTTTGTAAAAATTGATCGGTGAATAAATCTGCGCCATCATCGTCTGACAAAATTACTTTATCTACATACAACTGAGCAAAGTTTATCTGATTCCAAACTACCCTGTATTCTATAAACCGTATTACATTGGATTCATCCCGAGTTGATTCCTTCAGTAGGGAGGTAGACAAATCTGCAAATAATCCGGGTGCAGTTAAAGAATCTAAATCATAGTTGAGTTCAAAGTTTTTCCAGTTGCCGTAGTTTACAAAATCTGCGGCTTTTAGAATGCTATCTTCAACTACATGAATATCTATTATCTCCCATTCGTTGCCTATTCTTTGAAATTCGGATGCTGTTACCTGAATAGTACACACAACAGTCTGATTGTTTTGTAATTGCGGATAAGCATCTTCATAATAAGGATTATAATCAAGTTTCATCTGAAACTGTGCGGTATAATTTATTGTATCGGAACTTAAATGATATCTTATGCGCTGCATATAACCGGGTCCAGATAATATTAATCCTGACGGACATTCTGGTTCGGTAACAATACATGTCCGGGTGCCGGATGTGGTTACACCCGTATTTACCTTATCCCGGGATAAAGTAGCATCTCCATCTTCCTCCGGTGTACCTTCTGCTTCCCAAGTTGTATACGAAGATTCGGAATATTTAGCGATGTAATGGTCGATGTGAGAAGGATTTTGATTGTAGGGCATTAGTTTAAGTCCCGCAGAATATACAGAATCGTAATCACTATATGTAGCACTATCTACAACATTTTCGCAAACAACTAAATCAGCCCCCATATTTTTTACTTGACTAAACATATGCGGACGGTGTACAACTGAGTCATGGTTTAACCACTGAGAACCCCAAAGTTGAACTTTCATCGGTGTTCTATCATAGTATTTTAGATGAGCGGGCTGCGATAAAAGCAAAGCTGAATAACAAAGAAAAATAAATAACAACATTAATAATCGTAATGAAATTTTGGTTTTCATTTTTATAACCTTTGAATTATTTATAAATAGTTTAACTAAACATAGAATGGAACAATCTATTGTCCATTGGTATCACCTCCTTAACCGTCTATAAAATTACTTTAAAAGTATCATTTTTTTCATATCGGAATAAACCGGTATATTATTTTCATTTATAACTTCAATTCTGTATAAATAAATACCGCTTGCAAAGCTGCCGTATTCTTTTTCAATTTGTTCATTTCTTGCCCCGGAAGTATTAAATTCAACTTCGTGGTAGCCTGCTGATTGTTCTCCATTTACAAGTACGCTTATTAATTCTCCTTTTATATCATACACCATTAGTTTTATATAGGCTCTTTCTTTTATGTGATAACCGATTTTAGTTGCTGGATTAAAAGGGTTTGGATAATTATGGTAAAGAAGGTAATCATTATTTTTTACTATCGGCTCTACACCAACTAATATAACCGCAACTTCGGCTGAAGCGGCAGATTGATTCATTTGACTATCTATAGCGGTTACTTTATAGTAATATTGCTTAGCTGTGAGCATACTTAATAAATCAGAAAAATAGTTTTCGGAACCGCGGTAAATTATTTTATCTTTTGTTATATCAAATCCCGTGACGGTATCGCGGTATAAAATATACTCAAATAAATCAGCCTCTGTATTTTGCAGCCAATTTAGTTTTATAAAAGCGGAATCAACCGCCGCAGTGAGTTGTTTTGGGGTTCTTGGAGCAAGGTCTTGATACGTGTATTTTTCACCAAAAGGACCTCCGAAAAGACCAATGTCACTCCTTGAACCATCAACATCCAAAATCTCCGGGTCCCCGGCATCAATAGCTGGGGAATACTTTTGAAGATGAAAATCATATGTGCTGTCTAAGTGGGGAGCTACATCTTTAACAAACATCGGGTCAACAATTAAATCATGTTCCCCCATTACTATACCGCCACTAATATTTGTTTGGTTCTGCCAATAAATATTATAATCAGAACGGACAACACCCTTTGAGTTTTTAAAACCAGTAGCATTGTAGGCAATAATATTATTTCTGAATGACATATGTCTGCCATCATTCCAATTAATATTTATTATGTTGGGGCTGACATGAAGAAAAAGATTATTATGCATTATTGTTGTATCGGTAATATCAAATGCATCTCTTACTCCAACATCACGAAAGCTTGAGATAATATTATTTTTTAATACGGAGGTAAGTTCAGCATCAAAGAATATTCCCCGACGTACGTCATTTTGGGGGGAGATAAGCACATTTCCATAAAGATAATATTTTCCAAAACCAACACACGAAATGGGCCCTGTATTACTACCGGGATTTACAGTAACAACACTATTTCTTACAACAAAAATTTCTGTCATTAAAAAACTTCTTAATCCCAGTCCACCGACTGTAATATCAAATACCATCAACGATGAAAAATCGCAATTAGTATATCCAGCAGACACTCCAAGATAGGAATTATGAATTTTACAATTCTCGAGTATGAAATTATCCTGGAAGTCAATAACAATAACAATTGAAGACGTATTTTTACCGAAGCCAATTATATCAAAGTTTTTTATCTCCACACTATCGGCGGTTATAAGTATTGTGGTATCTCTATCCCTCAAGTAAAATAAATTTCTACCATCAACAACAGTACTATCCATACTACTGCCTATCAGAGAAATATTTTTATGGATAACGAGATACTCTCTATACACGCCATTCGCCACAACAACAGTATCCCCGTCATTACAAATGTTAATGCACTTTTGTATGCTGTCGCTTGCGGTTGCCCAGGTTGTGTAGGGCGGGGTGGCGGTGCCGGTTTTACTTACAAAGCGCGTGGCGGCTTCGCAATTAAAAATTAAAAAGGAAAAATTAAAAATTAATAGAAGGAGTAGTTTTGTTTTCATGGGGTTGCTCGTTTTGTCATTGCTCGTTTTTTGTGGTTAGCGGATGAATTATTAATCCGTAATAAATTTGAGCCGGTTTATGTAAAAAAGTTTTCATTTATCCCGCGCCTTGTTTTTAGCGAGTAAAATTTAGGGGAAATATTTATTAATGTAAATAGGCACTGCTAAAATTACATGATTTGCTCTTTTGGAGTTTTTGTGCGGATGATATTTAAGCTAAAATGTTACGAGAAGCATAGAGAGTCGCACCATTATTATTCAACTCCTTCTTTTATTCTTTCAAGTTCCTGCCAGCGGTCGTATAACTGTTTTATTTTTTCCTTCGCCTGGTTTAGCTCGTTATTTAATTGAACAGTATCTCCGGCATACTTTTCATAATAATCGGGTGACGAAAATATCCCTTCAATTCTTTCAACTTCCTCCTCGGTTTTTATTATATCTTCCTCAATCGACTCAAGCTCTTTTGTTTCTTTCCAGCTCAACTTCCTTACTTTCGGTTTTTCGCGGGAATCTTCTTTTTTTATTTTTGTTTTTTCTTCAACAGCGTTGTCTTTTTGTCGCGCATTTCTTTTTTCAACATAATAATCATAATTACCTTCACTAAAATGTGCCGTAGCGGTTCCTTCCAGAGCTAAAATACCGGTGCAAACACGGTTTAAAAAATAACGGTCGTGACTTACCACAACTACACATCCTTCAAAGTTTATCAAAGCTTCTTCAAGCACGCGAAGAGTTGGTAAATCAAGATCATTTGTCGGTTCATCTAACAAAAGAAAGTTACCGCCGCGCATTAATATTTTTGCAAGAGTCAACCTGCTGCGTTCACCGCCAGAGAGTCTGCCGACCTTTGTATTTATCCTGTCATCGGTAAATAAAAATCTCCTGAGATAAGTCCAAACATTCATTTTATATTTGCCGAATTGAATCGTTTCATTTCCTTCGCTTATAGCTTCAAATACAGTATCCTCATCATTCAGCAAAAGCCTTTCCTGGTCAACATAATTAAAGATTGTTTTTTCGCCTATTTCAGTTTTGCCTTTTTGCGGATGAAGCTCGCCAAGAACGATTTTTAGAAATGTAGTTTTGCCTGTCCCGTTATTCCCCACAACCCCAAGTTTTCTTCCTTTTTCAAAAAGTAAATCAAGGTTTTCAAATAGTAATTTACCGCCGAGCTTGATGCTTACATTTTTTAATTCCAGAACCTTATTGCCAAGACTATCAGCGGGCGGAATTATCAAGTCAACATCAACCTCTTTTTCTGGTCCTTGCTTTGCCGCTATTTCCTCATATTGATCGAGACGGCTTTTTGCTTTTGTTCTTCTCGCTCGCGGTCCGCGCATAACCCAGTCGAGTTCACGCCTCAGAAAATTCTGCCGCTTATTTTCTTCCGCTTCAAGTATTGCCTGCCGCTCCGATTTATTGATGAGATAATCGGTGTAATTTCCCTGGTGCGAGTAAAATTCGCCGTGCGCAAGTTCCACTATTCTGTTTGCAATATTATCGAGGAAGTAACGATCGTGTGTTACAAAAATGAAAGTGCCTTTATAGTTGGAGAGCAAATCTTCAAGCCATTCGATGAACGATGTGTCAAGATGGTTTGTTGGTTCATCGAGTATTAACAAATCAGGTTCCGACACTAATACCTCGCAGAGGGCAATGCGCCGTTTTTCACCCCCGGAAAGATTTGTAATATATTTTTCTTTTGCCGGTGCGTTTAAGTTTTGAATGAGCATATCGATTTTTTTTTCGAGATTCCATCCGTCAGCGTGTAAAATTTTTTCTTCAAGAATATGTTTTTGAGGCGAATCGAACGGAAGCGATTCGTATTCGGAAATCAGATCGGTTATATTTTTTGCACCCGAAACAATATTTTCATAAACGGTTTTTGTTTCATCAAGCGAAAACTCCTGCGACAAAAACCCGACGGTTAGTTCTTTTCTTTTTGCTATTTCACCGGAGTCGGCAAAAAGTTTGCCTGCAATAATTTTTAAGAATGTAGATTTACCGGCGCCGTTTCTGCCAACCAATCCTATCCTGTCCCCCTCATGAATTGTGAGGGAAGCTTTATTCAACACAACCTGTTCGCCGTAATGAACTTCAATTTCTTTTGCGGTTAAAATTACGGGATTTACATTATTCGACATGAGCTTAAGTATTTTGTAAAAAAAAGTGACCGGCAAATATAGTTTAAATGCGAGACTATGTGTACTGGCTACAGAATTTATTGGCTTCGGCTCTGCCGGTATCTTCGATAGTGTTATGTTTGTGCCTTTTTATAAAGTTGAATAAGCCCAATAAAACCTTTAATATACTGCCACAGAGATTTTATTCCTTACGACATAAACTAATTTTTGCTTTCAGCACTGCATTGTTCAGATTGGTAAAAAAGGATTAATGAGATGAGATATTGTGTACACAAATTTATGTTTATATGATTGAAGCTCAGGCAAAATTGGAACAGTTTCTCAATAACCCGAAGTGAGAAGTATTACAATAATTTCAAGTGCTAAACCAACGTCTCAGTCGATGGGTGCAACGCAAAAGTTGATTTTTTGTTTATCGCGGAAAAATATATTGGGACTAATCCGAAACGGTTGTAAAAAAGCCTTCATCATATTTTTAAAAAATATATTCTTGTTTGATGAATATGACAAAATTTTTTAACATCTTTCCGGTAAATCAATTTATAAAGAAAAAGCGAGTGGATGTTTCCGGTGATTGTATGGAGAAAAACTTTAAATATATGTTTGATGAGGCTACCGGAATAATGTACAAATACTATTATGGGCCCATTACTATTAAAGATATTAACTCTTCGTGGGATTTTGCTATTACAAATAATCTCATTCCGAAGAAAACAAAAGGTTTTATACTTGATTATAGAAAAGCTTCTTTTGATATAAAACTTAGCGATTACCGTCGCATAGCGGAATATTATTCGCAGCACCTCGAAATATTTAGAGATAAAAAAATTGCAATTCTCACGCAATCAGTTGAAGATGTTGCAATACCAACTTTAGTGGAAACATTAGATAATCAATACTCATCTCAACCTTTTTACACAATAGAAGCGGCTCTTCAATGGGTTTTATTTTGACAGTATATTTTCTCCGGTATCACCTGTCGGTGTATTTATCTAATCGTCATGAAATACAGAATTAATAAAGGAAAACTTATGGCAAGTTTAATAAGCATAATTAGCATGTCCGTTGGGGCTGTCGGTATATTTTTTGGTTTTTATTTCCTGTCCGAGGAGCCGGATACTGCGCTTGGAATAGTTACATTTACAACGGTTGGTGTAGTTGGCGTACTCTCGTTTTTTCGTCATGTTATTTTTCACAAAGAGGATGCGAAAAGAATGGGTTGGGAAACCGACAGACCGGATTGGATGTTTGAAGTTGGTTTTGCGAACCTTGCATTTGGAGTTATGGGAATTATTGCAGTTGCCGCGGTATGGGGAGCAAAAGCGCAGATATTGATGCTTTTGGGTTATTCACTTTATCTTTTTCAGGCAGCCATACTTCATGCATACAGATATTTTACGGATGGGAAAAAGTCACCGGCAAGGCTGTGGCGCAGCGTTATAGCAACCCTTCTTTACTCATGTATGATGACTTTTTTTGCAGTATATGCTTTAACAACCTAATCTGTTTTAACTACCAAAGAGATTATAATTTGAAGTTTGGTAATTGTATTCTTAAACAGATTTTTTGTCACAACTTTTTTGTGAAAAGCTAAACAAAGTAAAAAATAATTTTCGCTTTAAAAAGGAAAGACAATTATGAAAAAGATACTCGTCATTTTAATTTTATTAATTGTTCCGTTTGGCTTTAGTCAGCAAACGTCAGCAGTGCAGCCCGCAGAGGCTGATATAGTTATGCAATTCCCGAATGTCCGCGACTTTACAATATCTCCGTCATTTAATGAAGCATATTTTACCGCGCAAAGTATTCTTGGAGAAATTTCGGTTATAATAATAATTAAAAAACAGATGGGCGAATGGGAGGAACCCCAAATTGCTTCTTTTTCCGGAAAGTATAGGGACATGGAGCCCTTTCTTTCGCCTGATGGCTTGAAACTTTATTTTGCATCTGACCGACCGTTGCACAACTCCACTGCTAAACCAAAAGATTTTGATATCTGGTATGTCGAGAGAGCTGATAAAAATTCCGATTGGTCAATACCCATAAATGTCGGCAGTCCGATCAATACTGATCAAGACGAATTTTATCCGGCTCTATCGAACAACCATAATTTATACTTCACTTGTGATTATCAAAACTCAAAAAATAAAGATGATATTTTTTTCAGCAAATGGCAGTCCGACAAGTATCTGCCTCCTGTTGCTTTGAATGATTCTATAAATTCTGAGGGATATGAGTTTAATTCATTTATTGCCCCCGATGAATCATACATTATTTTTACGGGCTATAATAGAGAAGATGGTTTTGGAAGCGGCGATCTTTATATAAGTTATAAAATTGCCGACGGCAGATGGAGCAAAGCAAAAAATATGGGCGCAGAAATAAACTCTGATAAAATGGATTACTGTCCCTTTGTAGACGCAAACACAAACACACTTTTTTTTACAAGTAAAAGAAGTCAGTTAAATGAAAATCCGAACAATTTTTCATCCATAAGTGATTTGTTGGGCGGGATAAATAAGTATGAAAACGGATCGAGCAGAATATATAAGGTATTTTTCGAACCTATGAAATCTAAAATAAAAAAATAGCACAATAAAACCGGGCAGGTTACTTTTGCTAACAACCGGAAACACGTTATTCTTGTTATGAAAATATAAAAGGAAATATGATGAAGCATTTTATTGTTTTGATAAATTACAAAGCGCCTATCGAGCAGATAGAAGCGACTACTCCGGTACACCGGGAGTTTTTAAAGCAGGGTTACGAAAAAGGACTTCTCCTTTTTTCGGGTCCGCGTGTTCCGCGCACCGGTGGGCTTGTCTGCGCAAAAGGAAAAACTCTTGAAGAGGTTGATAACTTTTTTATGGATGATCCTTATCGCAAAAATGGACTTGCCGACTATGAGTTTATACAATTTCTCCCGTTAAGCAAGCAGTCGTTTTTAACCGAATGGTTCGAAGGGAATTAATGTACAATGTACAATTCACAATGTACAATGACATTGTGAATTGTACGATTGAATTAATTTATTTCATTAGGATTATTTTACGGGTACTGGAATAATGACCAGATGATAATTTGCAAAAATAAACACCGCTCGAAAGTTTTAATTTCCCTGCATCCAACTCAACTTCATAAACACCCGGCGCTTTTGCTTCATTTACAAGTGTAACAATTTCGTTCCCGAGCACATCGTAAATTTTAAGATTTATGATTGACGATTGATTATTTATGATTTTGGGAATTGAATATTTAATTGTGGTAGAAGGATTAAACGGATTCGGATAATTTTGCAACAATAAAAATGAATTCGGTGCTTTGATAACTTCATTATATAACCCGGTAGGATTTTCATTTTTTAAAGATAGTATCTCTAACTCCGTTAATGTTCTGCCATATATTCTTATATCATCTAACTTGCCATCAAAATAATTGTCAGCAACACCGGCATGGTGCTTGCCCATCATCAATGTTGAATCATTTAAATTGGAGTAAGTTTTTGCCTGAGATGACTTTAGTATGCCGTCAACATATAACTTCATGGTAGCCCCATCGTAAACACCCGCTACAAAATGCCAATTGCCATCATTGTATGGCTCAGATGTCTGAAGTCCGAATTCACTGTCAATATAAAATTCGATTTTAGTCGGCTGTCTTATCATCAAGTAGTAACCATTGCCATATCCTGAAATATGTTTCCCCACAATAGCATGAAAGTAATTTGGTTCGGTAAAATTTATCCATGATGTTAAAGAAAATCCACCACCGTTTAAGTTTAAGTTGTTTGTGCCGGGAATATCGATATAATTATTTATTCCATTAAAGTTATATGCTTTTTCTGGCATTCCGTATCGATCGGCAGTTAATGATGCTCCATAATTAACACCATTCCGCCCATTACCACTCTCGTCATTTGTATTACCATTGAATGGATAATAGGCAAGTAATCCCTGGTTGAGATTTATTCCCTGATTAAACATTTGTAGAATTTCAGAATAATTTATTGCTTTATCATATATTCTAATATCATCAATTTTTCCATTAAAATAATCGGACGCAACTCCAGCGTGATGTCTCCCGATCATTATAGTAGAATCGTTCAAATTTGATAATGCTTTTGTTTGAGATGATTTTAATTCTCCATCTACATATAACTTCATTTCTGTGCCGTCGTAAGTTCCGACTATAAAATGCCAGGCTCCATCATTGTATAATTCTGAAGTCTGAAGCCCGTATTCACTGCTTACAAAAAATTCAATTTTTGACGCGGGTCTGACCATCAAATAATATCCATTCCCGTAACCTGATATATGTTTGCCAACTATTGCATGAATAGAATTCTGTTCCGTAAAATTAACCCATGCAGCTAAGGTGAATCCACCTGAATTTAAATGAAGATTGTTTGTTCCCGGAATATCAATAAAGCTGCTTGTTCCATTAAATTGATACGCCTTACCGGGATTACCAAATCTATCTGTGGTCAATGTAACTCCATGGTTAACACCGTGTCTTCCATTCCCACTTTCATCATTTGCGCTGCCGTTAAATGGATAATAAGCAATCAACCCTCCTGAACTTCCTGCCGGACTGATTGTAAAAACATTGTCGCTGACATCATATATAGAAGAATTATTTACATCAGAAACTTTTACTTTGCATTGTGTGGATGGAGTGTTTGGAACTGTAACACTATGGCTGCCGTTCGCAGCCGGGAGAGAACTAATAATAGGCAGCCAGCTGTTCCCATTATCTGTTGTGTAATAAATCATCACCTCAGAAATATTTGAGCTTGACCAGGTAATATTTTGAAGTGAACCTACAGCAACGTTTTCACCGCCGTTAGGGGAAGTAACAGTGATTGAAGGATTAGAGACTCCGGTAGAGTATTTATAGATATAACCACCATATCCTACAGCATAACCTGTTGAAGTATTTGGGAACGCAATCCTTTCAATGTAAGTGTTTCCCCACGGTAACTCTTGACTCCAGGATGATCCTTCATTTGTTGATCTATAAATACCACCGCCTGATGCAAGAAAATTGGCTGGATAGAGATAATACAAACACTCAAATGATGTTGCAATATTCCACGTCAATACATTCCAGGTAAATCCTGCATCCGTGGTTTTTACAAATGTGCCAGACTCAGCTAGTGTATATGCCGTATTGGGATCGGTCACTTTCACATCGACCCAAGTGAGAGAGGTTGAACAATTTACTTCATTCCAGGTATCACCACCATTTCTTGTTTGAAGAATAGTATGGTTTTCCCCAGCAATAAACCCGACCGAAGAATTATAAAAGTTAATTTTTCTCAAAACAAACGAGTTGGGTGAAGTTACATTTACCCAAGTGGTTCCGGCATCAATTGTTTTAAGAATTTTTCCATCCCCGCCAATAGCAAAACCTGTTGTTTGGTCAATAAAAGTTACATCACATAACCCTGCTGAACTAAAATGTGCTGTCCCCCATGTATTACCCCCATCAGTTGTTTTGTAAATATAGCCGCCCTGATCAACAGCCACTCCGATTGAAGAAGAAACAAACCATACTGATTCTAACCTGTTATAAATTCCAGTCGAAATGGACATCCAGTTAGCCCCTCCGTTTGTTGTTTTTAAGATTGTCCCAGATTCTCCACAAACCCACCCTGTATTTTCATTAATAAAAAAAACGCCGTACAGATTTTTCGTAGTTCCACTCGCTTGTTGCGTCCAGGCTTGAGAAAGCAAATTTGATATAAAAGCAAAAAACAATAAAAAATAAAAAATAAAAAATCGTTTCATAATTACCTCAATTTTAGGTTTTGTAATCGCAATAGATGAATAGTTTGTTCTAAGAGTTCGGTTTAAATATTCTCTTGTATGAAATTTTAATTTGTGTTTAGAAGTAAATTGAAGAAGTGAAATTGAAATGTAAATAGTCCCCATGTGTCATTTTAGAAATTTGTCAAAAGTACCTTTAAGTGTTTCTTATTACAATATTCTTTTTTTCATTGCTTTTATTACTGCCTGAGATCTCGAGTGAACTTGCAGTTTGCCATAAATATGCCGGATGTGATTCCTAACTGTTTGCATGCTGATAAACAGCTTCTCGGCAATTTCCTCATTTTCAAGACCGTCTACAATTAATGATAGGATTTCCTTTTCTCTAATTGTAAGTTTTTCATCTTCATTTAATATTGTGAACCTGTCTTTAAAAAAATCTAGAGTTTGTTTAGCAACTGAGGGAGTCATGGGGTAACCGCCGAGCATTGCATCTTCCAGAGCCTGTAAAACTCTTACTGGAGGGGTCTTCTTTAATAAATACCCGTTTGCCCCGCTTAATAAGGACTCGAGAATAGTTTCATTGTTTTCAAAAACAGTTAGCATAATAACTTTTGATTCCGGGTATTTTGTTTTTATTCTTGCAATCCCTTTTATTCCTGTCATCCCTGGAAGATTAATATCACATAAAAATATATCAGCATCCGGAAGATCATGTAACGCCTCTTCCATAGATTTAAATTTCCCGACGCATTTAAATCCATCAGTGGAATTAAGTATAAAACTTATACTTTCTCTAAATTCCTGATGATCTTCTATAATGGCTACTTTTATTTTCATAGTTTTTTTTACTGCGACATAAATTGGGTTACAGATTATTGTTTTGCAATGACACTGCTATGTCATTTTGAATTTCACACTAATCACGGTACCTCGCCCGGGAGAAGATATTATTTGTAAAACAGCATCTATTTCCGACGCACGTTTTTGAATATTTTTTAAGCCGTTACCGTGAAGAGATTGATACTCCATGGAGTGCAACGACGTTTCTAACATATTAAAACCTTTACCGTCATCTTCGATACAAATTTCTAATATTTTATTGTCATAAAACTTTACACGGAGGTTCACGTTTTTAGCCCCTGCATGTTTTATTATATTGTTCATGACCTCTTTAAAGGTTAAAAAAAGATTTCTTTTCACTTCCTCATTAATGTAGAGTTCGGGAAGGTTTTCTTCAATTTTAACACTGTAATTCAGTTTGTTTGCTTTGCATGATTCAGTTACCAATAACCGGATCCGAAAGACAAGATTTTTCAATTTATCATTTGAAGGCGAAGCCATCCATACAACATCTACAATTGAGTTTGATGCTTCAGCCAGCAGTTTTTTTATTTTGGTTATCAATTCCAAGGTCGAAGGAAGTGAAGGAGCAATTATTCTTTCGAGAGCCTCGGTATATATTACCCCGCTGCTGATGGTTCCTGCCAAATCGTCATGCAAATCCCTGGCAATTCTATCTCGTGCAGAATTTTTTTCTATTGTAACTCTTTCACTTATTAAAATTCGTTCTGAGATTAGATGATACATTGAGAGATAAACCACCAATGTGAGTAAGGGTAAAATAGTAGCAAGAAATAACCCATCAAATTCAAAGGAAAAAAGTAATACCAAAAATAGAACCATACCGGATGCATAAACCACAATTCTTGAAACTGCTTTTTTTATATATCGTCTTTTACTGATTCTAAACGAAAAAATTGTAATAATAATTGCGATCAAGGATTCAATTATAACTGATTTATTTTCCTGGTCGGTAAGAGTATTATACAAATAACGGTTTAAATTCGAATATATTTTGTGTAGTCCAACCTCCTCAGCAATTGAAATTCTGGTACCACTCTTTATATTGAAGAGTTTTTTAGCAATACCCGATTTGGGGAATAAAACGATTATGTCGAAAAGTCTTTTATTGCCGGTTCCGAAATGTATTTCGAGTGAACTATGTGAAAGATAACCTTCGCCTGAAGAAACTTCTCTAAAACCCCTTAGATATTTTTTATTCCCTGAATAACCGGCATCATATAACCATACTTTTGCCCCCACCGCATCCCGGTTAGAGATGGTTCCATTTAAATTCACGATCACAAAGTTTTTATTATCGGTTAAATTTAGATACACTTTGCTTTCCCCATTGATGTAAGTGGAAGAGTATAAGTCCACATCTCCATCATTGTCTATATCCCCTGCAGCAGCCCCGGTATTGTATTCATTAGACATTCCCGTTTTTGGTGATTCTACTTCAGCAAAATATTTACCTCTATGGTTTTTGTAAAATATATTTTCTCCTATGTTCGAAATAAATAAATCGGTAAACCCATCATTATCAAAATCGTTAGAACATGCCGCGTAAGAATAAAGTGTGTCGAACGGAAAAACGGAACCGGTTACATCATTAAAAATACCACCGCCTATATTTTTGTATAGCCTGTTTGAATTTCTTCGGTTAGTCACAAATAAATCAAGCAAACCGTCGTTATCGTAGTCAAAAAATAATGCGGCGTTGCTTTTTGAAAACTCTTCCCCACCAACTTTAGCGATAGTTGTAACATCACTAAATTTGAGTTTACCTTGCGGGATCAAATGATTTAGATAAAGATTATTTTGATTTGCCCAGTTAGCTACGAAAAGATCAAGATCACCGTCATTATCAACATCCGCAAAAGCGGAACCCATCCCACCTCCGGATGAGCTTAAGCATACTCGGGCAGTAGCATCTTTAAAGTATCCGTTTCCATCATTTAAAAATAATATATTAGAGCTATCCTCGTTAGCAACGAACAAATCAAGATCACCGTCATTATCAATATCTCCAAAACAGGCAGAATTAGATCTGCCTAAATCTTCAGAGGCGCGTTTTTCTTTCCCTGAAACATCCCGAAAATACCCATCCCCGTTATTCAGGAGCAATACATTTTTACCGGAGAGACTGGTTATATAAATATCCTTGTCTCCATCATTATCAACATCCGCCAGCGCTATGCCTGTTTGAGTTTTATTAACCGAAATTTTATTTGTTTTTCCTATCATTCCGGCAGTACCTCTCCCGGATGCCTCCTCAGTAAATGAGAGCTCCCGGAGATCTGAATTTAAAGAGATAACATTTCTAAAAAAATGATTTGGTTTGTACAGACAAACAGCATAAATATCTTTAAGCCCATCATTATCTATATCATCAATGGCTGCCCCATATTCGTCATTCATCGGGGCGTTGGTTTTTAGAGGACGTAAAGTTAACAGCGAAAATTTATCTTTTGTTTTTATTGTATTCTTACTTACACTATATTTAAAGATTGTGCCGTTTGTTCCAACTATCCAGCCTTCTTTGGGAGAAAGCATCTGTATATCGAGTAAGTTTTCTTTAACAGGCGAATTCTGTGTGCTCCATTTTCCCCCGTCAAATTTTACTATCGTTCCGTTAAGCCCGGCGCCCCACATTAAATCATCGGAAATAACATAAATCTTTAAAACATAATTCAGCGATGCGAATGTTGAATGGTATTTAAATTTCCCATTCACAAGACTGTAAAGACTGGAATCAATAACGACATAACCATTATTCACATCCTTGAAGTCGATACATATTACTCTGGAATTTTTGAAATATTGTTTCCACAAACCTGAGTTGTAATTATATAGTTTTTTATCATCGGTCTGTAGCCAAAGATTTTTTTCATTACCGAAAATATTTTTAATATAACCATTATTTCCTCCCGGATATTTTACAAATGTCCAATTTATCCCATCATAATATGCTATCTCCTTAAAACCACCGTACCACCCAATTCCCTTTTCATTAATGTTAAATATATTAATCTGATTAGCGAATGGAGTGTTCATTCTATTCCAGTTGAAACCATTAAAATAAAATACTTCTGGGCGGTAGGTGTTGTTTATTCTTGATACTCTAATGTTTGACCGGCTGAAAACAACAGCCCGCTCAACATCACCAATGATTAATTGAACTTTTGAGGGCAGCCATTTTTCACCGTCATATTCATAAAGTTTTGTTCCACCCATAACCCCGCTTGAAGAAGAAAACATTTTTATGTAATAAAACATTTCTTCGCCCGGTGGGTCAATCAAAACCCATTGGGGTTCACCTGGATATAAAAGTTTATTCGGCTGACCGAAAGCAGCGAAGGAAAAAAGAAGAAGACACAAACTGGACTTTATTAGCCGGTTAACCATTACATTATATAAAATTAATTACACACCAACTTTAAACAAAAAGAAAAGCAACTTTGATAAACATAACGATTTTGGTAATTAAAAAATAATCAGGAGGAAGTAAATCTAAGGACGGGATAACTCTCCCGTCCTAAAAATATAATATTGACCTTACCGTAAGTGCAATATTACTTCATTAAAACTAATTTCTTTATTATGCTATGCCCACAGGCTTTAAGCTTATAAAAATAAACGCCGCTCGAAAGTTTTAATTTCCCTGCATCCAACTCAACTTCATAAACACCCGGCGCTTTTGCTTCATTTACAAGTGTAACAATTTCGTTCCCGAGCACATCGTAAATTTTAAGATTTATGATTGACGATTGATTATTTATGATTTTGAGCGCCGAATATTTTATTGTGGTAGTCGGGTTAAACGGATTGGGATAATTTTGATAAAGCACAAATTCTTCCGGCGCGCCAACTTCAACTTCAATCTCATTCGAATAAATAAAGCTCCCGTCAAAATCAATTTGTTTTAACCTGTATTTATATTTCTCTGGAAATAGATTTTTATCTATAAAAGAATAATTGTTTTTTTCTGTCGTTGTGCCGCTGCCATTTACAAAACCAATTAATTGCCAGTTGTCAGAAGATCGATCACTTTCTACTTTAACCTTAATCCTTTCAACTTGAAATGCTTTGTTATTTTTTTCCGTTGCTGTTTCCCATTTTAATGTAACTCCGCTTCCATCAACTTCAGCGGAAAAAGCGACGAGTTCAACCGGCACCGGATCAAACAAAGTTCCCTGTTTCATAAAAATATCGCAAACAACATCACTATTACGTATAGCACTCGGAGCGTAAAACAATGCAACCTCGCCATTGCCCTTGGCAATTACGGCTGATGAATTACGCAGAATATATTCCGGCGTAATATCATAAACTTTCATGGTGTCGGAAAATATACCCTTACTTCCGTAAACCATATAAAAACCTTTACCCGATGTACTTACGCTTGTCTGGTATATTACATAAATGCGGGAGCTGTCATCCATGTCAATATTTTGATATGTTGCCGGACGCTGTCCTGGAGGGGTAATGGCGACCGGATTTCCGAAACTGCCGCTTTGATTATCTATATAATACAATCGTAAATCGCCTTCATTGCGGTAGACGATATGCACAATATTGTTTTTATCAACTTCTATTTTTGGATTTGTAATATTCCCCGCTGCTGTTGTCGGTAATTCCGCAAGTGTGCCAGAAAGATTAGTGTAATATTTTAGCGGACCACCGAACACTCCGCCGGATTTAACAACGATATAAACTTTGCCGTTTTTATCTACATCAAGTGCGGCGTCAAAGTCGCCCCCGGTTTCCGCCTGCGCTAAAGTAACTATTGGCGAAAGTGTAGAGGTTCTCAAATCATAAGAACGATAATAGGTAAAGTCGCTGCCGTCGGCATATGTAAAGAAAACAAAGTGCATCACACTGTCGGGTCCAATTTTACTATATGGAGTTGCTTTATTTAATCCTTCCTGTGTAATTTCAATCGGTGTGCCGAATGAGCCGGTAAAGTTTGTTAAATATTTTATCTGGAATAAATTTAAACCATCCCTACCGGTATAGCCTACATGCAGCTTATCATTTGCATCGATTGAAAGTGTTGAGTAATTATCATCAACATTATTGTTAGTTAAATTAACTGTAGTAAAACTTCCGTCACCCTCCTCCCTGGCGTAATAAATCTCTCTTGTTGAGCCATCGGTATCCAACTGACCTGTGTATGAAACGTGAACCTTGCCGTTAGAATCGTATGCCGGAAATTCCCGGTTATTAAACAAATTATTGCGCGCAATAGTATCCTGCGGAAAAGTAATTTGCTGTGCAAAAAGAGATGAAAGAGAAATAAACAGAAAAAGTATAAAAGTTTTCATAATTAACTCCGTAATTGATGATACTCTTTGCAATTTCGGAAAAATGTGATGAAAAGGAAAGAGTAACGGAATAATTTAAACTTATTCTCGTTGATGATATTTTTTAAGCTCCAAATAAATTTATAGCAATAAGGGGAAATTATTCTTCGGTATCCTTCCATGAATCTACTTCTCTAAGCAGTTTGGTTTTCCTTTTCATGATATCATACTCGCCGGTAAACGATGTTCCGCAGCATCCCCAGCCAAAAATAAGCGTTGTGTTGTTTTTCCAGCCAATTACACGATGGATGGGTGAAGGGCCCATTTCCGGTTTGTATTGATCGATACAAAACTGTGCATGGGTTTGTTTTTGCAAATAGAGTCTGAGAGTACCAGTTTTTACAATTGGGATACCGCCAAAGTGGAAAAATTTTAAAGCCGTATATTTCCCATCCGGTGAAAATATACTTGTTCGAACATTCCATTCATTTTTATCATCACTGGAATTTTCCGGAGAATCAAAAAATGTTGCTGTTAAAAGGTATGCTGAATCAAGCCTGGTATCCAATAGGAAATAACATCCACCGCAACATGTGTCGTTATCCTCCGTTTTAATTAACCTAAAACCATACTTGTCATTTTTCTGAATAACCTTATAAGAAGACAACTGACTGATTGGGTATGAAATGATTTCATACCATGGTTCACACTCTTCGTAGTTTTGCGCAAAAGAAAATTGTTGGGATAAAAGCAAAATAACTGAAAATAATAGTATCATAAATTTATCCTTAAAAAATCTTTTAAATAATAATGTATCGATTAAACGATTATCATTTATTCAAATTTGTAATCGATTAACCATTTTTCAATCATTTCCTTTTTAAGGATTTTTCCAACTACTCTGTATGATGAATCAGCAAAAGGATTATCGCCCGCCAAATTTTCTTTCATAACGCCAATATCCGGACGGTAATAATTTGAGTGTATAAACATAACATTCGTCCCATCATTAATCAAAAAACCTACATGAATATCCAAGCCTACTATATATATCCCTTTTCCGTTCGAAGAAATATATGTTTCCACTTCGGCAGCAGTTCTGTTTCTGAATCTTTTTACATCCTTATTTAATTTAAGAATCATAGATTCCGAAGGTAACTGAGCCCAGCTTACTCTTGGAATATTAAACCCTGCATCTTTTAGAACTGTAGTTACAAAATAACCACAAGCAATTGAACCTTTCCCCGGTGTTGTAGTTGTTCCGTTAAAACTCCATTTTGTATTATACCATGCGGGGAAGATTTCATTAACAATTTTATTAAATAAAAAATTTTGTGTATAAGAAATTACCGAATCTTTATTTATACCAGTGGACAAATACGACTTCGATAATTCAGATCTTTTATTGCCGATTTCAGTTTTTAAATCTTCATAGTTTCGGCTATAATTTTGAGGAAGAACATCGATACAGAATACAATGAATAAAATTAAAAACCTTATCATAAATAAATACTCAATGATTAATCTTTTAATAACCAAAAAATTAGGCTTCTTCATATGCTTGTGTTATCGAAACAGTCTAAAAAATAAAACGTGTTATTTAATAACCCTTATAAGCTGGATTCTAATAACACGTTTCAAAGCTGAATTCGCATCTCTCATTCGAGAAATACCATAGTTTTTATTTTATAAGTAACATTTTTTTGGTATCTCTAAATGCAAGGCCATTTGATGAAACAACTGTAACCGAATATAGATAGATACCGGAAGAAAGATTTTCTGCATTTAAAGAATATTGGTAATAACCTGCCGGCAGAGTTTCACCGGAAAGTAATGACATCACTTCATTACCTAACATGTCATAAACTTTTAAGTGAACATTTGATTCTTCAGCTAAGCCAAATACAATGGTAGATGTTGGATTAAATGGATTTGGATAATTTTGTGAGAGCAAGTGTTTTTCGGGTACACCAGAAATCATTTCTAAATCTTTAACCGAACTAATTATTACACAGTTCTCATTCGAATAATCAGAGTACCCGACAGAATTAAATGCTCTTACACGAAAACATAATTGAGTATTGGTCGTAAGATTATTATCGCTAAATGTAGTTGTATCGGCTCCAACCTGGGCTATTTCGCTCCAGTTTCCGCTGCTGCCGGTTTTTCGTTCAATCTTAAAACCGGTTTCATTACTTGAGTTATCTGTCCAGCTTAGATTTATTTGTGTGCTGCTTTGAGCGGTTGCTGATAGATTTGTTGGTGGAATTGGAGGTACATCATATGTGGTTGCGCATGATTCATTTGTGTAATTAGAATTACCCACAGAATTGTATGTCCTAACCCGGTAACAGTATTCAGTATTAGCCGTAAGGTTATTATCACTATATGTAGTTGTATTCGCTCCAACCGAATCCATATCGTTCCAGGTTCCGTTGCTGCCGGTTTTTCGTTCAATCTTAAATCCTGTTTCGTTATCAGCATTATCTGTCCAGCTTAGATTTATTTGAGTGCTGCTTTGAGCGGTTGCTGATAGATTGGTTGGTGGAATTGGAGGTACATCAAATGTGGTAGCGCATGCTTCATTTGAGTAATCAGAATTCCCGACAGAATTGTATGCTCTAACTAGATAACAGTATTGAGTATCAGGTGTAAGGTTATTATCACTATAGGTAGTCGTATTATCTCCAACCTGCGCTATCTCGTTCCAGGCGCCACCACTGCCGGTTTTTCGTTCAATCTTAAATCCTGTTTCGTTATTAGAATTATCTGTCCAACTCAAATTTATTTGTGTGCTGCTATGTGCTGTTGTTGATAGATTTGTTGGTGGATTTGGAGGTACATCAGATGTGGTAGCGCATGATTCATTTGAGTAATTAGAATTGCCGGCAGTATTGTATGCTCTAACTTGATAACAGTATTGAGTATCAGGTGTAAGGTTATTATCACTATAGGTAGTCGTATTATCTCCAACCTGCGCTATCTCGTTCCAGGCGCCACCACTGCCGGTTTTTCGTTCAATCTTAAAACCGGTTTCACTACTTGAGTTATCCGTCCAGCTTAGATTTATTTGTGTGCTGCTATGAGTTGTTGCATTTAAATTAGATGGCGAGTTTGGAGGAACTTCTGTGCCATTTCCACTTACTGAAACATTTTTTTGAGTGGCTCCACTTGATGTATGCGTTATATTTCCATTGTAACCTTGAACATTCTCAGGACAAAATCGAGAATAAACTGTGGCGGAGACATCCCCGCTCGGTGATGAATAACTTAAATAATTTCCCCAGCCGGTTAAGCCGTTGGAAGAAATTTCGAAGCCAGTTGGAGAATGAATTTCAATTGGAGAAGTTAAGTTTGAACCTGAAATGATGTAGCTTTGAGGAGAAGAACATGAACCCACCACAACATTTCCAAAATCTAACGAAGAGGGGTCAACAGTAATTCCTGGTGTTGGGGAAACTACATTAAAAAATGCATCCCCACAAGTTTTATTATTGTTCTCATCACTCTCCGGCACAGAATTTTCATAATCTGCAACAAAAACCAAGTAATAAACTCCGGGAGTCGTATTGGCAGGAATAGTTAGTGTTTCGTTCTCATTACTACCTTGGTTTGGATCAAGAGAGGATACCGCATCATCGCCAAGGTATTCCATAACATTGTTACAGTTAGAAGCCAAATAATAGCCAACTCTACTTGAAGTAGCTCCACCCGCCCCAATATTTCTAACTGTACATGATGCGGATATTGTTTCGCCAGCCTGTACTTGTGTCGAAGACACAGAGATATTCTGAACGACTAAATCTGGCAAAGCTGCAATCTGATCTTCATTTGCTGTTTCGAACCTTTGATCATTCAAATCACTTTCTTGAGAATATGTTAATACTGAGAGCAAATCACCACTAGGCCAGGCATTTAGATGAACTGTAAAATCATAATAATTATGTGATAATTCTCCTCCAGTCGAAGATGTTCCTATTCCAGGTAATTCATAAATATAAATACCCTGAGATATGAAAGTCCCGCTTGAATTGGTGTTCCAGTATACTGAATTATTCCCACCATCCACCCTCTTCCATATTTTAAAAGATGCCACAGTATTTTCAGTAGAACTTATCCATACTCTTAACTTTCTTGTGCGTGTGTAACCATCTCCATCATTGTCAACTTCATCAGTCCACGTAGCCTGAGTAATTGTAACAGTTAGAGGTTGTCTGCTAATGCTCGAAGAATCTTGCTGAATGCGCATAGCGGTCTTGTCGGCGTTCATTCCATTTACTTGGACTGAACTTTGAGCATACATCAGTCCCATCATCGAAAAAATATAGAGCATAAATAATGTTATGAGGTTTTTCATAAATCCCTACCTTATAATAGTTGTTAACAACTTTTGGTTAATATATGTCAAGATTTGTTCCAATGATATTTTACTCGTGATTTACGTTTGAAAAGGATATGAGTTGCAATTCCTTCAACATCCCCGTTTCAAAAGTTGCAACATTTGTGGGCGAAGTGGGGGTTATTTTATTCCGTGCTTTTGGAGTTTTTTGAAAAGATTTGTGCGGTCTATTCCGAGAGCTTCGGCAGTTTCATTAATTTTTCCATTAAATCCGGTGAGCGCTTTTTGCAAGTATTCTTTTTCAAATTCTTCTTTCGCTTCATGAAGCAATTTTAGCCCATCCGGTTTTATCTCATCATTATAATTAAGTTTGTTTAACGATGCAATAATATCTTCAAGGTCTATCCGGTCTTTTCTTGAAAACAAAACAATGTTCTCAACAACATTTCTTAATTCGCGTATATTACCCTCCCATTTGTGGTTTGTAAGCATAGTTACTGCGCGCGTGGTTAAAGATTTTATCTGCTTATTATACTCGTTGTTAAATTTTTCAATAAAATAATATGCAATCGGAATTATATCCTCTTTACGCTCGCGCAGCGGTGGTATGTGTATACGGCATACATTTAACCTATGAAATAGATCGTTTCTGAATTTCCCATCTTCAACTTTTTTCATAAGGTTTTGATTTGTAGCTGAGATAATTCTCACATCAATTTTTTGCGGTATCGGATCGCCGATTACCTCAATTTCATTTTCCTCAAGTACCCGCAGCAGTTTTGCCTGTAGGGAAATATCCATCTCTCCTATTTCATCAAGCAGTAAAGTACCCCCTTCTGCCGCGGCAAATTTACCCAACTTGGACTGCGATGCGCCTGTAAAAGCGCCTTTCATGTAACCGAATAATTCGCTTTCCAATAAATCATGCGGAATTGCGGCACAATTAATTTTTAAAAATGGTTTTTCTTTTCTGTCGCTTCTGTAATGTAATGCCCATGCAACTAACTCTTTCCCTGTCCCGCTTTCTCCTGTAAGAAGAACTTTGGTTGATGCGGGGGCTATAATTTCAACTTCATGAAATACTTTATTAAGTTGTGGGCTATCGCCAACCATTCTGTATTTTTCAGCAACTTCACCTATCCACCTGCTGGCGGTTTCCCTCAATTCTTTATTTGCAATTGCATTTTTTATAATGGCGTTTAATCTTGCTGCATCAACTGGTTTTTCAATAAAATCGTACGCTCCAAGTTTCATGGCTTCAACAGCAATTTTTATTGTGCTCTGTCCCGATATAATTATTACAGGCAAATGAGGGAAACGAACAATTGTTTCTTTCAATATTTTTATACCGCTGAGCCCCGGCATATTAACGTCCAACAATAAAGCATCATAGCTTGTGTTTGCCAGGCATTTTAAAACATCCGTAGAGGTTAATAGAGTATCGACGTAATAATATTTTCCGGTTAATACTTTTTTTAATGACTCAACGAAAGTTGAATCATCATCAACAGCCAGAATTTTTGGGGTTTTCATTTCATCCATTTTTAGTCTGCAATTATTAAATTGAAAACAATAATTGTTCCACGTCCGTTATTAGGTTTTATTTCAATTTTACTGTTGTGGTCTTCTAATATTTTTTTTGCAATAGCCAATCCCATTCCGCTGCCGTGCATTTTTGTAGTTGTATAAGGATCGAAAAGGGAGTTTATTATTTTTTCATCTATACCGGATCCTTCATCAGAAATATTAAATTGTAAATAATGCTTATTATTGACCGCATCTTTACGGCAGTGAATTAATATTTTCCCTGCACCATTCATTGCATCAATAGCATTTTCTATAAATACCTGCAGCGCTTCTTCAATTTGAAAAGCATCGCAAAGCACATTTTCTTGTAAATCCCCCGTAAGGTCAATTTTTATATTTCGAGACATATAGGCGGTAAAACGAAGCAGCGCATTATTTATTAACGATTCTGCTTTAATAGGCTGGAAAGTGGGTAAATGTATGTTTGATAATTTTAAAAAGCTGTTGATGAAGTTTCTAATTCTATAAATTTCTTGTCGGGCGGTTTTTATATCCAACAATAAATCTTCACTCCCCGTATTTATATTTTCTTCCGCCGAGTCAAGATTAAGCAGAATTGAAGCGAGGGGTGTTTTAATTTCGTGAGCAACTTTTTGTACCGAGTGTGCTAAAACTTTTTGCCGCTCGTTAATTATTTGTTTGGAAATGTCTTCTAACCTTATATACGCTGCTATATTTAATTTCCAGGGGGCTATGAGAGGAATTGCGGTGCATTTATATTTCAAATATTTATCATTCTTCTGAACAGATAATATTTCAGTCTTCCTTCGGTTCCCGTTTAATGTTTCTTTAATTAGTTCAAAGAGTTCTTTATCGGTTTCATCTAAAGTGTTTTTTTTGTTCAGCCAGAACGAGTATTTAGAATTAAACAGCCGGAAGGCAGATTTGTTTGCGAACACTAAATTTAACTTATTACCAAATATCATTATTGCATCTTGAGATCTGTTGGTTGAGCTGAGGAAATATGAAATAATGATAGAAGATTTTATCATTATATATTTTATTAAAAATATTAAAACTAAACTGCCGAAAAAAAATGAAAAGAGGTAAAGCGGTATCAGGTAATAACGTTCGATGTTTGTTATTTCATATTGCCAGCGGGTGTGATATCCATCCTCGGCAATTTTTACTTTCCCGGGGCTAACTTCTGCGGCTGAAAAATTGTAATGTACAACCGCATTGTTAAGTTTCCTATCAACTTTCTTAAGTATTTCTAAATCGTCGTCAATGATTAAAAATTTATTCTGGTCCGTATAAAATATTTCATTCTGCGGATCGGCATCAAGATTGAAAAAGAAAATTCCTCCGTCATCTAAGTATTTGTTTACAATTATGTCCGTTTGTTTTAATTCAGCATCGAAAACCTTAAGAGTGTCTTTACATATTAGGATAATTCTATTCTTTGATTTATCGTCGCAATACAACTGATGTTGTCGGTTTGGATTAAAATGTAGTGAGTTGAGTATCTTTCCCTGGTAATTGACTTTAATTAATGACTGTTCTAAAGAGGGGGTGTATAACTTACAAAACAAATTCTGATTTTTGTTAAACCCAATTTCGATGATTGAATTCTTTCCTTTATTTTCTATAAAGGCAATAGAATCAAGATTCTGGCTTAGAATGAATAACCAAGAGCTGAAATCATCATACTCGGGTCTTGGATTCAGCCGCCAGGTATTTCCAGATGCCGCTGATGAAGCAATTATTTCTTTTCTTCCGTCCTTAAATAAATCCTTCAAAACTAATTGATGAACTGCCGCGCCAAATTCAAACTTTTTCAGACTTTTATTAACAATATTGTAAGAATAAATTCCGCGTGGCAGAATGGAATACCCTGCCCAAATTGAAAAAACAAGGCTCGCTTCTTTTTGTTCGTTAAGGGTTACTCCTCCCACGTACATTTTTAGGTCCCATTCACTTGAAAATATCCTTCGTTCAGATCTTGCTAGAATTAACTCATCTTCTATTATAAATCTTCTATTTTTATGATCTATCACCGAAGTAAAAAGAGAATCGTTTCTTGTATATAAAAACAATAGTTCTTCGGTTCCATCATTATTTAAGTCTGAAAAAGCGAGTTGTTTTTCATCAAAATTATCCGCAAAAAAATTATATTGTTCTTCTATGTCACCATTAAACTTATATACTAAAATGGAATGAAGTTTTTTACTCTCGTGTGCATCTTGAATTAGGATTTCTTTTAGAGAATCCTTCTCAAGCTCATGATATTGAAGTTGGTACTTGGTGGCGAATTGAATTTCTTCAAATTCGACAGCCACGTTTTTATAATCTTGTTTTCTTATAAAAGTAAACATGACAGCTAAAACGAAAGCCAACAGAATAAAAATAATATTTAACTGTTTATTAGTTTTAATCTTTATCATATAAATAAAATGCGTTTATAATTATGTCTTAAAGAAGAGCTTGATTTCCAATAAAATGACCATTCAATTATTTATACATCACCATCTATCATTACCAAAACAAACCGCGTTTGCCTGTTTTTAATTTAAGTATTTTTTAGCATTTATATATCAAGGCGTAGGTAAAAGTTTTAATTGATAAAAAAGTAATTATTACCCGCGGCGGATGCAAACCGTAAAACATCCGCCGCATGTTTTATCAGAGTAATATAACCCTATAGTGCTGTTATCTATGCAGGGGTAACAGGGTCTTCACTTCTTCTGCCGAAGTCTATTATCTCCCGTGCGTTTTTATATTCGCTGAAAAATACCGGTTCTGTTTCTTTAAAAGAAAGTGAAAGGCTGTCCATAACTTCCAATATACCTTTCCCTTCGGTTAGCAGCCCGGCAATTTGAGCGGTTGCCGCAACACTCTCCGCTTTAGCTGTGCGGGGCTTTTGCTCAATCGTTTTATAATTATCAATAAGAGACTGTAGTTCCGCGCTTTCAGATGCGCCCCAACCGTAATCAGTTAGGTCAACCGAAAGCCCGGCTATCCTGTCGCGTATCGATTGCGTTGTTTGCGCCAATCCGGTGTCGTCTAGATTTATTAAATCCGACTTTGAATAATCAACCGCCGTTTTTAGCTCGTTGTTTTTTGTAATAAGCGCAAAAGCTTTTGCCGCGCCTATTGCCTTTACGGTTTTACTTACAAGCTTTAACGCACTCTGCTTCTTGTCCTCGGTTATACCGGTAATATCGGTTTCCTGCTTTCCGCGCGTCGTATTTACACGCGCAATTAAATCTTGTAGTAGTGAGTGTTGTTGGGAAAAGATTGGGAGAGATTTAACAATGGGAGCGTTGTTTGTGCATAAGGTATCTACCGTTATGTACATACTTAACTCATTCTCTTGAGCCTGGTTCATAAGAGCCTCCTTGAATTTGGTGGAATTTGTTTTCGAACAATTAAAATGTAATAACCCAGTCTAAATAATGCAAGAAAAAAATGCATTTTGGCTGAAAATAATTTTATGGATGAGAATTAGATTTTTTAAAGATTATTTGGTTAAATTTATACCAACACAAAACATTTTTTGCAATAATAGTAGATGGGTTAAGGAATCAGCTTTATAAATGAACACAAAATTCTTTACAAACCGGAAAGAAAATACATTATTAAATAAAATTGAAGGAATTTTCGCACATAAAGAAATCTACAACTTCGATGCGTTGGTCGGATATTTTTATGCAACCGGTTATTTCCGTATCAGAAAGTTTATTGATAAAGCTAAAGAAATTAGAATTTTAGTCGGTATTGATGTAGACAAATTAATAAAAATAGCATCATACGAAGGTTTACAGTTTAACAACGATAAAGAAAAAACACGTGAACAGTTTTTTTTAAATCTTAAAAAAAATATACAGGAAGCAGATTATCAAAAAGAAATTGAAGATGGTATTATTCAATTAATTGACGATATCCTAACCGAAAAAGTTTCTATTAAAATTCATCCGAATAAAAACATTCATGCAAAAATTTATATCTTTAGGGAAGAACATAAACACCCCCATGGATATGGTGTTGTTATCACAGGGTCAAGCAATTTAACCGTTCCGGGGCTTGAAAAAAATTTCGAGATAAATGTTGAGCTTAGAGATAATGACGATATCGATTTTGCGACCGAAACTTTTGAACAGCTCTGGGCAGAATCTATTGAGCTTGATATTGATGAGATTCTTTTGCTAAAAAAAGAAACCTACCTTAATGAAAATTTTACCCCTTATCAGGTATATCTGAAGTTTCTTATTGAATATTTTGGCACAAGCATAGACTTTGACCCGAACTCTATCACTGATTTGCCCAAAGGTTTTAAAAGATTAGCTTATCAAATTGACGCGGTGAATGATGGTTTCAAAAAACTTCTTAAACATAATGGCTTTTTCCTTGCCGATGTTGTTGGACTTGGTAAAACAGTAGTTTCAATCATTATAGCAAAGAAATTTTATTTTTATAATGGATTCCCATCTTATCGTTCACATACACTAATAGTCTGCCCGCCAGCCTTAAAAGAAAACTGGTTTGAAACAAAAGAGAAATTCGAACTCGATAACTGCGATATTATAACGAATGGCAGCCTCCACAAAATTAAAAATGCCGAGAAGTATGATCTTATCATTGTAGATGAAGCCCACAAATTTCGTTCTGATACTGCCGAAATGTATAACAAGCTACAAATACTTTGCAAGGCTCCAACGCGTAAGCTTTTGCCAAATGGCGAGTTCGAAAAGAAAAAAGTTATTCTTGTATCTGCAACCCCGCTAAACAATAAACCTGAAGATATTGCAAACCAGATTTATTTATTTCAGGATTCCCGAAATACAACGCTGGAGGTTGCAAACCTTCAGTCCTTCTTTAGAAAACATATTGATGCCTATAATAAACTAAAGAAGGAACAAGATATTAATGTTGTTAAAGAAAAAGTTAAGCATATATATGAAAATATCCGTTCCAAGGTTATAGAGCAGCTTATTGTTCGAAGAACAAGAACCGATTTACTTACACACGATTTATACTCCAAAGACTTGATTCAACAAGGTATATTTTTCCCAAAAGTTATTGCGCCGAGAAAAATTTTGTATGAATTAGAACCGGCTTTGGAAAATTTGTACGACCACACAATGAGTTGTCTATCCAATCCATCTAAGGGATTAACGTTTAACCGCTACCGTGCGATTGCATTTTTAAAGCCTGAAAAAAAGAAAAAATATAAAGCTGCAGAATTAGTATCATTCCAATTGGCTATAATCATGAAAACTCTGCTTGTAAAAAGAATTGACAGCAGCTTTTATGCTTTCAAACAATCGTTACAAAGATTTTCAAACGCAACCGATGCCATGGTAAAAATGTTTGAAAACGGAAAAATTTATATCGCGCCCAACCTTGGCGTTACTGAATTTATTCTTGATGATAGGGAAAACGAACTTGTTGAACTAATTATCGAAAAATCTGAAACCGATCCAACAATCGAAATTTGCGAGCCTTCCGATTTTGAAGAGGGTTTTTTAGAAGGTTTATATCACGACCAAAATATTCTGCACAGTCTTGTGAACCATTGGCAAAGTAACCAGAAAGACCCTAAACTTGATAAATTCCTTATGGTCTTGAAAGACGGCTTGTTCGATAAAAATGAAAATTATCAACAAAAGCTTGTGGTGTTTTCCGAATCAAAGGAAACAACTGACTATCTTTTCCGTCAACTAAAAGAAAAAGGGTTCAGCAATATTTTATCTGTAGATAGTTCTAACCGTAAAGAAAAGGCGGATGTGATAAGAAAAAATTTTGATGAAAATATTCCCGAATCGGAAAAGGAAAATAACTATAACATAGTTATTTCAACCGAGGTTTTAGCTGAAGGAATAAACCTGCACCGTGCCAATGTAATACTTAATTACGATACTCCCTGGAATTCAACCCGTTTAATGCAGCGAATAGGGCGCGTAAACAGAATTGGTACTACAGCTAAAAATATTTTTATTTATAATTTTTTCCCTACATCGCAGGTTGAAAGTGATATCGAACTAAAGAAAAAGGCAGTTATGAAACTTCAGGCTTTCCACGCTGCGCTTGGTGAGGATTCTCAGATTTATACACCCGATGAAGAGTTCGAATCTTTCGGACTATTCGACAAAAATGTTGAAGAGGAAAGAGACGAACGCCTTATATATTTGATGCGTTTAAGAAAATTTAAAGAGGAAAATCCGGCAGAGTTTAAGCAAATAAAAAATATGCCTCTAAGAGCGCGTGTTGGTCGTAAAAATAAATTATTAAAAGACTCAACAATAAGTTTTATACGGAATGCAAAACGCGATGCTTTTTATTATTGCTGTGCCGATGGCTCTTTGGACGAATTAACTTTTTTAGAATCCGCAAAACAGTTCGAAGCCCTTTATATCGAAAAGGCCGTGCCCCTCCACAACTATCATCATAAACAGGTAAAAAATGCTATCGAAGATTTTGCAAAGCAGGTGGAAGAACAAAAAGCGCGTCACTTAAAAGTAGATATTTCAAAAGGGCCTAATGAGAAAAAAGCAATCGCTTTTCTCGATGCATTCGAAAATTTAACTATTACTAATCAACAAGAAAAACAAAAAATAGCGTTTGCAAAAAAAGCTATACGTGTCGGCAAGTTCCAGAGCCTTCATCGGGATATAAATAAACTCGAGAAGTCTCAAAAACACTCGCCGGTAAAACCCGTTGTATTATTGGAAAAACTTATTCATATACTTTCAAAATATAATCTCGAACAGGTTAGTGATGAGTCTTTGGAAGAAGCACAACTTAAGTTTAATTTTAACGAGCTAAATCCGGAAATAATTATTTCAGAATCTTTTTCGGTGTAAATGGCTAATGAGTTCTTAAAGTATACCGGGCACCTATTTTTGAATCCGGTAAAAACACTGTCACAAATCGTGATTCCAATTTGTTAAAAAAAATAATATGAAAAAATTATCTTTATTACCCCACGAACTTATCCAAACAAAAATTTTGCATATTCGAGGGCAAAGAGTAATGATTGCTAATGACCTTGCTGATTTGTACGGTGTTACAACAAAACGATTAAATGAACAAGTAAAGAGAAATAAAGAGCGATTCCCTTTAGATTTTATGTTTCAACTTACTTACGAAGAAAAAATTGAGGTGGTCGCAAATTGCGACCACCTCAAAAACTTAAAGTATTCCTCAGTTATGCCTTTTGCTTTTACCGAACACGGCACTATTATGCTTGCCTCAGTGCTGAATTCTCAAAGTGCTGTGGATGCAAGTGTTTATGTCGTTCGTGCTTTCGTTCGTTTGCGTGAAGCGTTAGCTACACAAAAAGATATTGTTCAAAAGCTAACAGAACTTGAAAATAAATATGAAGGACACGATGAACAAATTAGGGAGATTATCGAAGCGATAAACCAACTTCTTCTGCCGCCTGAAAAACCGAAGAAACAAATTGGGTTTCAAGTTAAAGAATCTAAACAAAAATATAGAGCCAAATAAATTTGTGAACATTCGTGCTATTAGTGGCGGGAAATGTTTGCCACTAATCTCACGAATGAACACTAATAAAAGGAAATGTTATGAGTGATTTGGTTTATAAAGAAGAAGCATACCGAATAATCGGAATATGTATGGATGTGCATAATTATCTCGACCAAAATATAGAGCTAAATAAATTCGTGAACATTCGTGCCATTAGTGGCTGGAAATGTTTGCCACGAATTTCACGAATGAACACTAATGAATAAAACTATGACTGAATCTGAACTAAAATCTCTCTTACAACAAAAGTACAACCAGCAAAACTGGAAGGAGATTCTCTCCGGAGTATTTACTAACGTAGAGTACTTTACTTCTTCTCACATGCTTGCAGAAAAGGATGATGAAATAAAACTTATCCGCCAAATTGGCAATATCTCGCTTACCGATGGTAACATTGGCATATTTGAAGTTGAGATATCAAATAAGATAGTAATTGCACGCAGCCGGGTTAAGCTCCGCGAACTTACTGCAAAATATATAGATCAGGATAAAATTCACGGCGCTTTCGTTTTTTACTACTCACCAAAACAGAACGATTACAGGTTCACGTTCATCGCTAAAAAAAATACTCTTTCGGAAGAAGGAGAATTAGTAAAATTCCAAACGCCTGCTAAGCGTTATACTTATGTTCTTGGTCCAAACGAGTCTTGTACAACTGCCGCAAAAAGATTTCTTGAACTTTCATTAAAAGAAAACATATTATTTGAAAATGTAATTCAGGCATTCTCTGTTGAAAAGCTAACTAAAGAATTTTTTAAGAAGTATAAAGAACATTACGAACATTTTTGCGAGTATCTGGCTATATCACAATATCGAAAATCTGTTTTTAATATTCCCAATCATAAAGACAAAAAAGAAAACTCAAATGCCGAAAAACCAATAAGAGACTTTGTAAAACTACTCCTCGGTAGAATTGTCTTTCTTCATTTCCTTCAGAAAAAAGGTTGGTTGGGCTGCCGTGCCGGAGATAAGAATTGGGAAGAGGGTGATCCGCAATTTCTTAATAACCTTTTCCTTGGGTACAAAGATAAAAACCTTTACCTAAGCAAATGTTTGAATAAATTATTCTTCGATACACTTAACACAAAAAGAGAAGATGACATTTTTGAAATTACACAAACACGTGTACCATATCTTAACGGCGGTTTGTTTGATAATCTCCATCCCGAATACAATCAAATCAATTTCCCATCAAATCTTTTTGAAAGGCTATTTGATTTTTTCAGCCAGTACAACTTTACTATTGATGAAAATAGTCCGGACGAACATGAGGTAGGCATTGATCCCGAAATGCTTGGGCATATTTTTGAAAACTTACTTGAGGACAATAAAGATAAAGGAGCATTCTACACACCTAAAGAAATTGTTCATTATATGTGTCACGAAAGCTTGATACAATATTTAAATACACATCTTTCTCCCATGGAAACTGACAAAGGGCAGCTTCTTGAATCCTTTATTCACAACCAGGAACTCTCTCAATTCATTCGCGATAACGCAAAAGAAATTGACATGCTGCTCAATAAGGTTAAAATCTGTGATCCCGCAATTGGTTCCGGCGCTTTCCCCATGGGTTTACTTAAAGAAATCTTTCAAGCGAAAATCCTTCTTCACCCTCATATTAAACCTTATAGAAGTTTTAAAATGGGTGAAGTTAAACGGAACATAATCCAAAACTCTATTTACGGAGTTGACTTTGACAGCGGCGCAGTTGATATTGCCCGTCTTCGTTTTTGGCTTTCTCTTGTTGTTGATGAAGAAGAACCAACTCCGTTACCAAATCTTGATTATAAAATTATGCAGGGGAATAGTCTTCTAGAAAATTATCTAGGAATTGATCTTAAATTTGAACCAGCTAAATTGAAAATAGAATCTTATTCAGATACAGATCTTTTTGGTAGACTTTTAAACCCGCAGCTTGAATTCACTGAATTTCTACAAACTAAAGAAGAAGCCAAAATTTTCAACATTACGGAGCTTGAAGAAGAGTTTTTCAATTCAAAAAAAGTTGATCAGAAAAAACTTATACGGGAAAAACTTGATAAGTTTGAAAGAGAATTTATTATCGAACAACTTGGGAAAAAAATTGATGAAATAAATCTGAAATTATCTAACAAGAAAAAAGATTATAAAGAATTTTTATTATTCAACGATTTTCTTTTCAACCAAGTACCCGGTAATAACAAAGCTAAAAAAGATTTAGAGAAGGCTCTAAAGCAAAAACAAAAATTTGATAAAGAAATTAAACAACTGAAAGATGAGTTGTTAAAAATTAACAACGGTATTGAACAAATAAAAACTATGAAGCTGGAGGAAAAACCTTATTTCCTTTGGTATTTATATTTTATGGATGTCTTTCACCAAGGTGGATTTGATATTGTTATTGGAAACCCACCGTATATTAATGTTGAGAATCTTGAAGAATCATTGAAAAATTATTTATTTGATAAATATACTTCCTGTTTTGGTAGGACAGATATTTATATTGCATTTATTGAGAAATCATTAGAAATATTAGTTAAAAATGGCTGCTTAACATTTATAGTTCCTTATGCTTTTACAAACCAAAAATACGGTTCGAAGCTTCGCAAGAAACTAATTGATAATTACACAATCTCTGAGATTTTGGATACAAGTGACTTTTTTGTTTTCGATTCAGCGAATGTTAAGAACATTATCATTCGTATTACCAATGCACATAAAACAAAATCAACTGTTATAAAGAATGTAAATAATATTCTTGAGTTTCAGCATGATATTCTTAACATCAATTTGATAGATCAAAATGCATTTCTACAATTAAAAGACTATCGTTTAGAAACTAAACCTGTCCTTGACACCCTGCAATTAAGAGATAAAATATTACATAATTCAATACAATTCGCTGATATTTGTTTTGTTGCTTATGGGGCTCGCCTGAATCATAAAACTAAAAAAATTAATAAAGACAACTATGTGAAAAAGATTTTTGTCCAAGGCTTAAAACCATTTTTGGAAGGTAAGAATATAGATAGATTCATCCATTCACAATCTGGTTGGTTGGATTATCGTCCTAAAGAACATTATAACCCTATGTTTGAGCAATTATTTGAGAATGAGAAATTAATGTTTATCAATGTTGTTAAAGATAAACTTCGTTTTACGATAGATACCAAAAATCTTTGGAATAGTCATACAGTAGTTAATTGTGTGAAGTGGAATTTACTTGAGAGTGCAGAACATGTTTCTATAAAAAGAAATATTACTGAAAAAAGAAAAGAATTAAGTTCAAGATTCAATTACAAATATCTTTTGGCAGTTCTGAATTCAAATTTGATAAACTGGTATTTCAAATCTTTCCTTTCAGAGAAATTACATTTTTACCCGGATGATGCAAAAGGTTTACCCTTAAGAGATTGCACTATAGTTAAACAAAAGCCATTTATTAAAATTGTAGATAAAATTCTTGAAGCTAAACAACAAGGTGCAGACACCACTGCACTCGAAAACGAAATAGACATAATGGTTTACAAACTCTACAACCTTACTTACGAAGAAGTTGAGATTATAGACCCAGAGATTGAGAAGATAATTTCTAAGGTTGAGTATGGAGAATAATATACCCAAAATATTTATAAGTCATGCCAGTGATGATAAAGAGAGAATTGTAGAAAAGCTAGCAATTAAATTAAGAGAAAACGGAATTGATGCTTGGGTATCGTTCTGGGAAATACTTGATGGTGACAGTTTAATAGATAAAATTTTCAACGAAGGGATTGAGCAGTCAAATCATTTTCTGATTATACTTTCTAATTTCAGTATAAATAAACCTTGGGTAATTAAAGAACTTAACATAGCAATTATTAAACAGATTAACGAAAACTATAATATAATTCCTATTGTTTTGGATAATGTAAAAGTTCCAACAGCTCTTTTAGATACAAAATACCGGGTAATTAATCATCACGATAGATTAGAAACTGAGTTCATCGCTATTTTAAACTCCATATTTCGTATATATGATAAACCGCCAATTGGTAATCCTCCCAAGTATGTTACACATAATGAACTTATATCTTCACAAATAAGTAAAATTGATAATCTCGTCCTAAAAATTATATGTCAAACCATAATCGATGAAAACAGCTATCATATCGATGTTGATACATTAAAGCAAAAAGCCGCTGAAATTGATTTGCTTTTCGAAGACCTCGCGGAGGCAATTAGATTTCTCGATAACAACAATTATGTGTCCGCCGCTTTCTGTGGGGGTCCAGTTCCATTTACTACTGTTTACCCCTTAGAGCATAGCTTAATGGAGTATCTTTTTTTATCAAGAAGTGATACTAATAAAGTAATGAAATCAGTTCTAAGCTTTTTAAATAATCATGCTACAACAACGGTAAATGAAATAGCTGATTTTCTTAATGAAAAAACGATTCTTATTTACTACATGTGTAAATATTTTGAAAACAAGGGTCTTTGCTATACTAAGGATTTAACATCAGAAGCAACTTTAGTTATGCCCGAATCTTCATCAATAAAAAGGTATTTGAATAATAATTAGCTTTTATAGGTTTTATAAATTAGATTCAAAGTGTCATATGATTAATCATTCGAATAAATTAGAAAAATTATTTAAAAACTCTACAACCTCATTTACGAAGAAGCTAGGGTTATTGACCCGGAGATAGAAAAGATAATTTCTAAAGAAGAATATGAGGAATTTGAAATTAAATAAGAGTTAAGATAATGCCTAAAAAAGATATTTTCGACAAACCTTTTGACGAAGGAACTATTGCTAAACTCGAGATATTTCAAAAATACTTCGAAGAATGGCTGCCAACGTTTATAATGGGCTTATATTCAAAACCAATTCAAGTTTTTGATTTGTTTGCTGGCAGCGGATATGATAAAAATGATGTCCCTGGCAGCCCAATTAGAATATTGGAAACTATAAATAAACATAGAGGAAATCTTGTCCGTAAATCAAAGAAAGTATGTCTATTCTTTAACGACTCAGATAAAAATAAAATTGCTCAACTAAAAATAAATGTTGAAACAAAGGTCAAAGAACTTTCCCTTAGTTCCTTTGTGGATATAAAGTTTTCATCCAATAATTTTCGTGAATGTCTTGGATTATATTATAAAGAATTAAATAATGGCTGTAACTTAATCTTTATAGATCAAAATGGATTTAAGGAAGTTGATGAAAAAGTATTTCATTTTCTAATAAACTTAGATACAACCGAATTTATGTTTTTTATATCTTCATCTTTCATACATCGATTTGCAGAACGAGATGAAGTAAAAAAATATCATCCAAAATTTGATTCAGAAAAAATAAAGTTTATTCCGAGGAAACAAGTACACAATATTTTATGTGGTGAATTTGAAAAATATGTCCCATCAAATATTAAAAGTTATGGTTTAATTCCCTTTTCTATAATGAAAAGCGATAAGAATAATGTTTACGGGCTCATATTTGTAAGCAAACATATTAGAGGCGCTGATAAATTCTTACATATAGTTTGGAAAGCAAACACAATAAATGGTAACGCCAATTTTGATATAGATGATGATTCAGCAAAGAAACAGTTGGATCTTTTTGATGGCAGAATACCAACCAAAATAGAGAGCTTCCAAAATAAGCTGCGGCAACTACTATTGGATGGAACTATGAAAACCAATCGTGACGTCTATCTGTTTACGTTAAATCAAGGCCATATTGGACAGCACTCAAGCGAAGCGATCAAAAGAATGAAGAAAGAAAATTTATTAACTTACAATAGCAAATCTCCTTTAATAAATTATGAAATGATTTATTCGAAAAATCGTATTGTAGAATATCAATTGAAAAACAAATGAAAAACACTAAGATCGAATGGACTGAAAAAGTCTGGAACCCTAGCATCGGATGTGATAAAGTTTCTGCCGGTTGTAAGTTCTGTTATGCTGAAGTTTTTGCAAAGCGATTGAACGCAATGGGAATTGAAGACTATAAAGATGGTTTTGCTTTTAAAATATTACCACATCGTTTGGAAGAGCCGCTGAAAATCAAAAAGCCCACAAAATTTTTTGTTAATTCAATGAGTGATCTTTTCCACGAAGAAATGCCATTTGATTATTTGGATATGATATTTGATGTTATTAAAAAAACTCCGCAGCACATCTATCAAGTCCTTACCAAACGAGATAAAATTATGTTAGAATATTTTTCTAGAAATGATGTTCCTGCTAATGTTTGGCTTGGTGTAAGCGTAGAAAATGCAGCATTCAAAAAGCGGATCGATTCATTAAGAAAAATTAAAGCAAAAATTAGATTTATTTCTTTTGAGCCATTGATTGGTGCAGTTGAAGAAATTAATCTCAAGGATATTCACTGGGCAATAGTTGGCGGTGAATCCGGAAGAAGAGCAAGACCTATTAAAAAGGAATGGGTTGAAGAAATTTTTCGGCAATGCAAAGCACAAAATGTCGCTTTCTTCTTTAAACAATGGGGCACCTGGGGCGCTGATGAAATTAAGCGTAATAAAAAAGTAAATGGGAGAGTTTTCAGAGGGAAACAGTGGAACGAGTTTCCTAACGAATTAAAAAAATCGCAAAGTTCGTTCAAAGATTAAGTATTAAACAACAAAATCCCCAAGCTGCCACAAAGCACTTGGAAGACGATAGACATAATGGTTTACAAACTGTATGAATTAACTTATGAGGAAGTGAAGGTAATAGACCCGGAGATTGAGAAAATAATAAGTTAAGAAAAGTATGAGAAATTTGAGATATGACTTTTGAAAAAGCTCATTTATAAATGCAGAGACTTAAACTTTGCGTTACTCCGCGCCCTCAGCGGTTAAAAGGAAAAACATAAACCAAAGCAAAGAATAAACAAACTTACTGCTGCAAACTGTGTTGAGAGAGGCACTGGAATAGCAGTAGTTCGAAGTCACTTTGGAGAATCGAATTAATATCTTATTTTTGATTTAGATTTTCTTAAGTTAATAACCGTAGAAATTTTACTTTTTTGATTTCTAAACTCAAATAAAAATATAAATAAAACAACCAATGTATAAAATTGGTTTTACATAAGTCTTTCATAATTATTACTTAGAATTAATACCAAATGACTAAAGAAATACTAAAACGATTGTTTAAATCGATTGATGGCACGCCAAGTGATGACATTGTGAAAATTGGATTTAAGATAATTGAAGATGAAGAAAAAAAAGGGCATACCTTTCTAGCAAAAGAACTTAGAAACATATTGGATTCGAATATAAAAAGTACTGTTGGTTTACAAAAAGAATTGAGAAATATTTTTTCTAAAGATATACCTGTAAGTCAAAGATATAATTTACCATTAGCAACGCAAATATCAAGAGAATCTCTTAGACATTTTATGGTACTTCCACCAAAAACTGAAGATAGATTTCGGAGAATTGAAAAAGAATATGTTGCTCGAGAAAGACTAGCGCATAATGGTTTAAAACCAAGACATAAAATTCTTTTATACGGTCCGCCTGGTTGTGGTAAAAGTTTGGGGGCTGAAAGGATTGCATGGAATATAGGTCTTCCATTTCTAAAAGTTAGATTTGAATCTATAATTTCATCTTACTTGGGTGAGTCAGCGACAAATTTGAAAAAACTCTTTGAAAGTGTAAAAAAATTCCCAAGTGTACTTTTATTAGATGAATTTGATTTTTTTGCTAAGTCAAGAGATTACGGACAAGATGTTGGAGAAATGTTTAGAATGGTCAACATGCTATTATTTCTAATGGATGAATTTGATGCTCCAGGTCTCTTGATTGCTACAACTAATTTGGAAACATCTATTGATAAAGCATTATTTAGAAGATTTGACGAAGTATTAGAAATTCCAAAACCCGGTAAAAAAGAAATTGCAAAACTCCTAGAATGGACTCTTTCGGCTATCAAAGTAGATATCGATATTAATTTTTTGGAATTTGCTGAAAAAATGAAAGGATTTTCTGGCGCGCAAGTAGTTAAGGTTGGTCAGGATGCTGCTAAAATGGCGATAATTAATGGTGAAAACATTGTATATAGAAAAAACTTAGAAACTATATTATCAGAAATAAATACAAATGATAAATAAAGAAAACAATGTCTGACTTTCCCCACTTACAAATTCCCGAAAAAATCGCAGGGGCGAAAAAGAAAAAACCGATTCCTATCCCACCAAAAGAAAATCAAACTACAATTAATAAATCTTCTAACCGAACATTACATGGGCAAGAATTAAAGAATAATGTTGATATACTTTCTAATTTTTGGAAGCAAAAAAAGATCGAGAGAATTGAAGAAGAATTGCCAAACTTACCTGATTCATCTCCATTATTTTTGAGGATTGATCCAGATAATTGGACCCCAGATAACATAGAAACATTATTTGGCATAAATGTTATTTCGGAAAGTGAAAATGGTTATATCATAGGCTCATCTTCCGATATTGATCTAAAAAAATTGAGAAAAAAAATTGATTATTTTATCCATGAATCAGGTGGGCATAAAAATGTTGCTGCAAAACTTTGGGAAATAGTTACTGGGTCAGCCTGGAGGATTGAACAAATTCTTTCTGAAGAACTTAAAATTAAGTGGGAAACTATTCAAGATGACCAATTATATATTTTAGATATTTCAATTGCAAATTATTTAAGAATGAGTGAAGCACCTGTTCACAAGGCTGATGAAGCTGATACAAATTATTCCGAGAAGCTTAATAATTGGAAACATAACTACGAGGTGAAAAGAGATTCACAAGCGATGGAGAGGCAAGAGGAATTAACTCACTTCATTGTAAATGGATATAACGGTGAATTCTTAAGTTCTTTTATAGATTATGAAGATTCATTTGACTGTCGCATTAGAGTTTCAGGAAAAGGATTAAAAGATTTTGTTCTTAACTATCCTTATGTTTTTGATGTTACGGAAGCTGATGAAGTAAAAGCTGATATCTCTAATGAGTTAGAAGGTGAAACAACTCTCGATATAATAACTTATCCTCCTGATACAATTGCTCCTAAAATTTGTGTAATTGATAGTGGTATACAAGAAAATCATATTCTTTTGCAAGATGGGATAGATCCAAATAGTGGAAAGAATTTTATTGGAGGGAGTACTACAAGTGATGATGTTAAGGGAGGTGGACACGGGACAAAAGTTGCTGGAAGAATTCTGTACGGTGAGATTATACCTAGAACTGGATATATATATTTTCAATACTGGATACAGAATGCTAAAGTCTTAGATTCAAACAATAAAATCCCTTCTCGATTTTCACCAGCCCAACTGATTCAAGACATTATTAGAAATTATTTACCTCTAGGCACAAAAATTTTTAATCATAGCATAAATAATTCTAATCCGTGTAGAACTAAACATATGTCTTCTTGGGCCGCTTCAATTGATAAATTATCATTCGAAAATGACATTTTAGTAATTATTTCTTCTGGGAATTTACCTGATTCAGGGAATCATAATCCGGGGATACTTGACCATTTAAATAGTGGTAGAAATTATCCAAATTATCTCTTGGAGAAATCTTCAAGAGTTGCTGACCCAGGACAATCACTTCTCGGTCTAACGGTTGGTTCGTTATGTGTAGGTGAATATGAAACTGCTTTTGAAAAATCATTTGGGAAGCGAAATGATATATCTTCTTTTTCAAGAGCAGGTCTAGGAATATGGAACACTATTAAACCAGATGTTGTAGAATTTGGTGGTGATTTTGTAACTTCAAAGGGAGGCGTATCTATTACTCTACGAGATGATCCTGCTACTTCTTTAGAATTAATAAGGACGACCTTTCTGCCGGGACCCGCATATGCTAAAGATGCTGTTGGAACTTCATTTAGCACTCCTGGTGTTACTAAAATTGCAGCAGAACTACAAAAATTATTACCATCGGAATCTGCACTAATATATAAAGTACTTATAGCTAATGGTGCTAGATGGCCTTTGAATGAACCTCCAGCGGATACAGAAGGAAAAGAAAAATATTTGAGAGTATGGGGTTATGGATTAGCCTCATTAGATAGGTCGACTGATAACGGACCGTCTAGAATTACACTTATTGGTTCCGATAAAGTCAAACCTAAAAACCTTCATATTTATACTATAAAAATACCTGGTGAACTTAAACGACCGGGTTCTGATGAAAACATTTTGATTGAGGTATCACTATCATATAAAGCCAAACCAAGAAGAACTAGAAGGTTGACTAAATCATATTTTTCAGGTTGGGTGAAATGGGAAAGTTCGAGATTTGATGAACCGCTTAATAACTTTCGGAATCGGATGCTTGAAGATGAAGAGGATATTAGGACGATAGAAAATGAAGAAAGTGATTCAGAAATAGTACAGCATGATTCAATACCGTGGTATTTAGGGCGTCAAAAAAATATGGGTGTAAAATCAATTGCATTAAATGATTCAACTTTACAAAAAGATTGGGTTATTGTTCCCTCCAATAAATTGCCATCTGAATTTTCAATCGCTGTGACTGGAATGCGTGGATGGGATAAAGATCCGAATCTCGAAGTTCAATATGCATTGGCGGTAAGCTTTGAAGACTTAGGTGGTAACTTAGAAGTTTATCAACAAATTAAAATTGAAAATGAAATTGAAATAGAACAGGAAATTAGGATTTCATAATTCGGTTCTATATTATTTTTGGTTTAAAGTTTTTAATTCATTTTATTCTTTTTTTTAATACTTTATCATAAACATCTCCACGTTTTGCTTTCCTAAATATTTTATTAATCATTCTAAAATTGTTTGCGATTGACCATTCAAGTATATTTTCAGAGCTAAATTATAACGATTTAGAAAAAGAAGTTGATGAACTCCCCTCAATCGGTGAAAATCTTGTTGATGCTGTTTTGTTTCAAAAACTTTATTTTAAATACGGTTTATTTTTTGATAAAGTTAAGCAAGATATTTGCGTGGCTATTTCAGCTTTAACTGATAAAACCATTTATAAAATTCTTGACAATATTCCTCTTGAGTGGGGAATAAATAGTGTAGAAAAAGAAGCAATTTTTAATTTTATTAATACAAGAAAATATCTAGTCAAAAAACAATTTGACATTTTATTAAAAGAAATAGGTTTATAAGATGAAAGGTTATCTATCCATCGTAAAATATTATCCTGATACCAACCGTGATGAAGGTTTTGGTATTGGTTTAATTCTGATCTCTGAAGAAACTCATTTTTCTCTCGCTAAAATTTCAGCAGAAAGATTAAAAAGAATAAATACTGCATACGGCATAAAAAAATCGTTATTGATCGAATTAGCTATTGAGGAGATAAGCGCTAAGACATACGATAAAAAAACTTTGGATTATAATGCTGTTTATGCGAATGGGAACATTAGATATTCAAAAACTCAGATTATTGAATGCGAAGATTTAAACCAAAAGTTTAACGAACTTTATTTAAAATTCGTTGCAGATTATTATGAAGAAGGTGCAGACAAATTTTCTCTTTCGAAAAAAGAAATACATGAAAGATTAGGAAGAAAATTAAGAAAGAAATTAGAATCAAATGTTTTATTAAGAGAAAAGTTAAATATAGGTTACGATTTTAAAGAGAATTCAATCGGCAAATTTTTAATCGGGAGTTCAAAGATAGATTTTATTGGTGGCAATGGTGTCATATATGCCGGTGAGATAATCAATCTGGATTTGCAGGAAGATACTCTTCAACAAAATCTTTTTAAAACTATTACTCTTTTCGACGCACTGTCAAAAACATACCCCAAACTTTTCTCCCCGAAAGAATGCAAGATGCTTGTTTTAGAAGAGCAGGCTAACAATCCTGAAAAAGAACTCTATATGGATAAGCTTAATACCTGGAACAAAAAAGCTAATTACGATTTGGTTATCAGACCAAGTTTAGATGCATTTCAAACTCAAATTGAAAAAGATGTTGAATCGAAAAACATCATTCGCTATGATGAATGGATTAAGAAAGCTTAATTATTCATGATGTAATTATAGGGTTAAAGGGTAATTCTAAATCTGCAAAACTATTAATTCCTAATATTAATTTAAGATTTGTATGAAATACTCAAAAATAGAATGGACAGAATCAACATGGAACCCAACTACAGGCTGCACCAAAATTAGTCTCGGCTATAAGTTTTGTTACGAGGTAAGAGTGGTGGTAAATAAAAGAGGAAAGCCGGAAGATTACTCCAAAGAAAAACATGGGGCCGGATGCCGAGGTATAGAAAAGTCGGCTGATAGAACAAATAAAGAGAAATTAAGAACGAGTTTCTGAAGATTTTAGATTTGGGCTTACTATTGAAGATATATCTGAGGTGGTCACAAATTGTGACCACCTCAGAAATCTTAAGAATTCCGAAGAAACAAATTGGTTTTTAATTAAAAGAACCAAAACAAAAATATAGAGCTAAATAAATTCGTGAACATTCGTGCCATTAGTGGCGGGAAGTTGGTTGCCACGAATTACACGAATAAACACGAATAGAAAAGATAATTTATGGCAGTCCCTGTTTAACGTAAAGTGAACATAAAAAAGCAAATAAGAAAACAAAAGTGTGCACGATAAAAAAATGAATATTAGAATTTAAAATGGGCTTAACAATTCATTACAGCGGTCGGTTCAACGAGTATGCTTCTCTTTCGGAAATGATCGAAGAAGTCAAAGACATTGCAGAAATATATAATTGGAAGTATCATATTTTTGAGCAAAATTTCTCTATTGATGAAATTGGTAAGACTGATTACACCAACAAGATTTACGGGATTTGTTTTACTCCACCGGAATGTGAAACTGTTAATTTATGCTTTTTATCTAATGGAAGAATGAGCAGCACTCCAAACTTGAAATTCTTTGGTAATTCAACCGACGAAGATTATCAAAAATATTTATACATGCTTTCAGTAAAAACACAATTTGCCGGAAGCGCCACTCATAAACTTATCGTTCACTTGCTCAAATATCTGAACAAGAAATATTTCTCTGAATTTAAAGTTATAGATGAAGGTAACTACTGGGACACCGATGATGAAAAATTATTGGAAGAAACTTTTAAAAAGTACAATAATTTGCTGGATTCTTTTGGAGCGGCATTAGAAAATATTCCTCTAAAATCAGGGGAAACTTTTGAAGAATATTTTAAGCGAATTATGCAAATAATTAAAGACAATCGGAAAATGTGAGCAACTTTGTTGTTACGCTTTTGTTAAACTGTTTTACGAGTAAGTTACAATATCAATTTTTAAACAACATAAAATAGGTAGGTAAACCATGGATGAAAAATATTTTGACGTCTTGCAAAATATTGAATTTGCGATTGTGCGTGTCTATCAAAACCAAAATGATCTTAAAGACTATGAAGTGATGAATGCATCAGATACTTTGATTAATGCTTATCGAATAAAAATACGCTGACATACTCAGATGTTAGCGGAAGAACTGGTTAAAGCGAATCATCTTCCGCTTTAGATTCTGAAAATTACATCATCACCGAAAAAGATCAGCTCGGTGAGAGTTTTAATTTTGAGAGAAAATATAAAGATAACATTGCCGCGATACGCACATTAAAAACCCTCCTAAGTGAAAACCGTTATGCGACTGCCGAAGAAAAAGCAATATTAGTTAAATATGTCGGATGGGGCGGAATGCCTCAAATATTTAATCAGTACGATGAGAATTATTCAAAAAAGAACATGGAATTAAAAATACTTCTTACCGAAATTTAAATCCCTTTCACTTACATTACCCTAACTCAGCCATGCGCTTTCGGCTAAACTAATGTCGCAAAAAACAACCAATAAAACTGCACAAACAAAATATTCAACAGATAAATTAAACAACTAAACTGATAAAATAATCAATCAAATTGATAAAATAACATATCAATTTGAATAAAAATCAGAATAAATATCTATAAAACACACCACTATATATATAAAACTTATCTTTACATATATAAAATATATTCGTATATTAAAATTATTATCATCCGGAGGTAAAAAATATGCTAAAACTAAACATAAAACGACTCTGCACACTTTACGGCATAACAAAACCGGTAGGTTATCTTACCAAATACGGTTTTGCTTCACTTACCGCAAGCAACATAATAAGAGGAAAGATCGTCGGTATAAAACCCGCGCAAATAGAAAAACTCTGCGTTGCTTTCCACTGTACCCCGAACGATCTGTTTGAGTGGATACCCGGCGAAAAACAAAAAGAAATTACCTCGCACCCACTTAACACGCTAATCCGGCAAGAGGCAAAAAGCCTTCACGATGCAATAAAGGGAATGTGTCCCGAAGAAATAAGCGAACTGATAAACCACGCACGGGAAATGAAAAGTTCCGGCTGACTAAATTTGTTTTTCTTCACCTTTAGTAGCTTATTAAACAGGCGGCACTCGCCGCAGCACCTAATTGCCCTTGATGAGAGGGTTCATTTTATTATTTTTGAACCATGCTTTACAAAATCATTTTAATATTCCTTCTTTTTATCCCCGTTATGTTTGCGCAAAATATGGGGGATTTGAATAACCGCTTTATGCTTGCCCAAAGCTATGAACAGGCAGGCGAGTTTCAAAAATCAATGGAAATATTAGAAGACCTTCTAAAACGCCAGCCCGATAATTATCTGTTTTTTGACGCTCTTAATCGGATGTACATAAACCTAAAAGAGTACGATAAATCCGCCGCGGCAATTCAATATCGGCTTAGTAAAAATCCGCTCGACTTAAACCTTTGGGGAATGCTTGGTTCTACATACCACGTAATGGGCAATGAGCAAAAAGCGTTTGATACCTGGGATGAGGCACTAAAAAAACTTCCGCAAAACCAAATTAATTATAGAGTGATTGCAAATTTTACAATGCAGCGTCGCGCTTTTGAAAAAGCAGCCGAATACCTCCTTGCCGGCAAAAAATTATCGAACGATCCTAAAATATTTTCATACGATCTCGGAAATATCTACAGCCTTACAATGCAGTATAAAGAAGCGGCGGAAGAATACAGCGAAATTATTTCCTCCGATCCGAACCAGTTGCGCTCTGTCGAATCGAGAATTATGTCGTATATAAATAAACCGGGAGCGCTTCAGCCAACTTTAAGTGTTTTTGAAAGCCGCGCCGATGATGATAACATCTCATCTGTTTATATGCTGGCGCGTTTATATATGGAATCGAACGATTACGAAAAAGCATTTAATCTTTATCTCGATATCGATGCCAAACAGCAAAACCAGGGCACCGAACTTTTTAATTTTGCACAGGCTGCTTATTCCGAAAAACAATTTGAAACTGCGTCGAAAACATTTAATACAATCATCGAACGGTATCCGAACTCTCCGCTTACTTCAAACGCAAAACTCGGTTATGCAAAAACGCTCGAAGCCTCGCTTGGCGAAGAATACAAAAACCTTTTACCGTTATGGAAGCCTTTTTATACCCCGGTAAAAATACCAGCCGAAAAAGTAAATACGGTAATTGAAGCTTTCAATAAATTAATAATCTTGTATCCTCATTCCGAACAGGCTTATGAAGCCTACTGGCGGCTTGGGCGGATGAAATTTTCTATGCAAAATGATGTGAAGGGCGCCAAAGAGTATTTTAACAAAATAATAACCGAATCGCCTCTTTCAACATTTTATCCCGATGCCCTTCTCAATCTTGCTGAAGTTGAATTTACAAACGGCAATGTTGATGCAGCCGAAAAATATTATACAAAAGTAATTGAGACTAAAAGAAGCCCCGGCGAGCAGCGGAATGAGGCGAACTACAATCTTGCAAAAATATATTTTGCCCGGGGCGATTTTATAAAAGCAAAAACATTTCTTGGCGATGTCACTTCAAACTTAAGGGACAATCAGGCAAACGACGCAATTGAGCTTTCTCTTTTAATGAACACCCAGATGAATGATTCGTCTAAACTTGTGATATTCGGAGAAGCGGAACTTCTGACATCAGGAAATAAATTTGAAGAAGCGCTCGGTAAATACCGCGAAGTTACTGGCGATAAAAAAAGTTTGATGGTTGCCGCGCTCGCAAAACTGCGCACCGCCGAAATGGAAATAGCTTTGGATAAATATGATGAAGCAAAGTTAACCCTTATCGAAATTGCCGCCAGCGGAAGTGAAAACATTTATGCCGATAAAGCATTATATTTGCTGGCAAAAATTTATGAATATGGAACGAAAGAGATAAAAAAAGCCGTGGAAACATATGAAAAACTTCTTGCTTCTTTCCCGTCATCTTTATACCTGGATGAAGCAAGAGATGCAATAATTAATTTAAGAAAAACAAGTTAGAGTTAGTAATGGGAAAAAAACAAAACCAGAAAATTGTAAAATGTTCATTTTGCGGACGCGACGGCAGTGAAGTTGGAAGCATGATTGCCGGACCGGATGTGTACATTTGCGATATCTGTATAGGCAGCAGCGTTGATATTCTAAAAAACAACATCGCCGCGTTTAATAACAATATATCAAAAGGTTTCGAACTTCACTCACCGGACATATTAAAAAAACATCTTGATGAATATGTCATCGGACAGGAGCGGGCAAAAAAAGTTCTTTCGGTTGCGGTTTATAATCATTATAAAAGAATAAACTCCCGTCAGTCATTTTTTGAGTTAGATGATGTAGAAATTGAAAAAAGTAACATTCTGCTGATTGGTCCAACCGGCGTTGGTAAAACATTGCTTGCACAAACCCTGGCGCGTATATTAAACGTTCCTTTTGCGATTGCTGATGCCACAACATTAACGGAAGCCGGTTATGTGGGAGATGATGTGGAAACTGTGTTGGTTCATCTGCTTCAGGCGGCTGATTATAATTTGGAACGCGCCCAAAAAGGAATTGTTTACATAGATGAGATTGATAAGATTGCGCGCAAAAGCGAGAGCACTTCAATAACGCGCGATGTATCCGGCGAAGGCGTTCAGCAGGCGCTGCTGAAAATTTTGGAAGGTACTGTCGCGGGCGTTCCTCCAAAAGGAGGCAGAAAACATCCCGAGCAAAGTCTGATAAACATAAACACAAAAAACATTTTGTTTATTGTTGGCGGCGCGTTTGACGGGATAGACAAAATAATCGCTTCGCGTGTAAACAAAAACAAGATGGGTTTTACGTCGGAAATAAAAGACAAACATTCTGAAGAAGATTTGCTGAAACACATTCAGCCTGAAGATCTTCTCCGGTTCGGATTGATACCGGAGTTAATCGGCAGAATACCCGTTACGGCGCCGCTTCACAACTTGAGTGAAGATGCGTTAAAAAGTATATTAACCGAACCAAAAAACGCGATATTAAAACAGTACAAAAAGTTGTTTTTGATGGAAGGCGTGCAGCTTGAGTTCGATCCGTTTGCGATAGATGCTTTGGTAAAAAAAGCGCTTGAAAGAAAAACCGGCGCGCGCGCTTTGCGTTCTATAGTTGAAGATTTTATGATTGATATTATGTATGACATCCCCGATAAAGAAAACGTGGATAAATGTATTATTACTCGCGATGTTGTTGAAGAAGGCGCCGAGCCGATATACATCGAGGCGGATAGAAAGTCGGCGTAACAAAATTAATAAATCAAAAAAGCCTCACGTTTGTGGGGCTTTTTTGTAAAACAAGTACTTAAATTTTAAAGTGAGCAAAATGTTTTAGCTTTAATTCATAAACTATTCATTTTTTCACTGCAACTATCTGATAGGTTATCTGTTTGTTGAAAAAAACATTTCTAATATTTATTCTCTTTGCGCTCAATATTACCGCTCAGGAGAAGATACTAATATATATGGATCTTGATCAAACTGATCATTTAAAAGCATATGGAGTTACGTTTCATGCTCTAACACAAGGCTTAAAAGCTGATTGGCTTTTGAACTACCGGGGCGGTTCGTTTCTGATTGATTACACGGACAACATTGCCGCCGAGTGCCGTATTGAAAATGTTTCATTTGACCCCATTAACGCTTCGCAAGCTGCTGATATTTATGCCTTCTGCCAGAGTGAAGATAATAATATGGATGTTGTCCGGCTTGAGAAGGCTCCCAAAATAGCGGTGTACGTTCCCCCCGGGTTTGCTCCGTGGGATGACGCCGTAACACTTGCCCTTGAGTACGCAAAAGTTCCGTACGATAAAATTTGGAACGATGAAATCCTCCGCGGCGATCTTTCAAAATACGATTGGATTCACCTGCATCACGAAGATTTTACGGGACAGTATGGAAAGTTTTACGCGAGTTTCAGCAACGCCCAATGGTATATCGATCAGCAGATTATGTACGAACAGAATGCAAAAAAGAACGGTTACAAAAAAGTGTCGGAAATGATGCGTGATGTAGCGTCAACAATAAAAAACTTTGTGGCGCAGGGTGGATTTTTATTTGCAATGTGTTCCGCTACCGATTCGTATGATATTTCGCTGGCAGCCCACAATGTTGATATATGCGCTCCGATGTATGACGGCGATGCTGCTGACCCGGATGCACAAAAAAAACTTGATTTTTCAAACACTCTCGCCTTTACCGATTTTACTCTTGAAGCAAATCCTTATGTTTATGAATACTGCGATATAGATATTCAGCCTATTGAGGTTGGCAGCGCAGAAAATGATTATTTTACATTGTTCGAATTTTCTGCAAAGTACGACCCGGTGCCAACTATGCTCACACAGGATCATGCAAATGTTATACATGGTTTTATGGGGCAGACAACAATGTTCCGCAAAAAACTAATAAAACCTTCTGTTATAATATTAGCGGAACGGCAGGGAACCGATCAGGTAAAATATATTCACGGAAGTTTTGGACGCGGTACTTTTACATTTTACAGTGGACATGACCCTGAAGATTATCAGCATGCTGTTGGCGACCCGCCTACGGATTTAACTCTTTACAAAAACTCCCCCGGTTATCGATTAATTTTAAACAACGTACTTTTCCCTGCGGCAAAAAAGAAAAAACAAAAAACATAAAAGAGATAGTTGTGTAAACTTTTTAGCAAGTACGAATTGTATAAAACTAAAAAAATTGAACAGCCGTTTATGGAGCTATTTTTAATTATAAGTTAAAATTCAACCGTTAAAAAAAATATATATTGGTAGTTAATATTATTTAGCTATTAATATTTTTATTATTGTGACAAAGTACTATTTTTGTTCAAAAATTTTCCCTCTTTTTTTTAAGCTTTGCAATGAAAACACAAGACGCAGATTTAACGTCATTAAAAATTGACCGATCCGCCGATAATAATTCCGGCGGAAATAAAAAATTATTAAAAGCAGTTTCCTGGCTTGCTGTTATATTTATTATTCTACTCGCCGCCATCTGGGGGTGGGGTCAATTATTCAATCCTTCGATAGATGTAAAATTGACACGCGCTTCGATTATCTCCGCATCGCAGTCAAACGCAATTCTAACAGCTAGCGGGTATGTAGTAGCGCAGCGAAAAGCTTCAATCGGTTCTAAAGCCACAGGAAGGTTGGTTTCTCTCGCGGTCGTTGAAGGTGATGCAGTAAGAAAAAATCAAGTTATCGGCAGGTTAGAAGATGATGAAGTAAAAGCAATGCACGCGCAGGCTGAAGCCACATTAAAACTATATAAGGCTGATTTATTAATCGCCGAAAATAATTATAGAATAAAAAAATCTCTTTTCGAATCGGGAGTAGCGTCGGAAACGGAATATATTGCGGCAAAGTCGCAATACGACCATGTACTTGCTTCTATTGAACTGGCGAAAGCACAGGTTAAAGCCGCAGAAGTTGCAGTGGAATATACATTGATTAGAGCCCCGTTTGATGGAACAGTATTAACAAAAAATGCTGATGTTGGCGAAATTGTTTCGCCGCTTGGCGCCAGCGTTACATCACGCGCTGCCGTTGTAACTATTGCGGATATGTCATCACTGCAGGTTGAAACCGATGTTTCTGAATCGAATATTGAAAAAATTAAACAGAAACAGGGCTGCGAAATTACTCTTGACGCCTACCCCGGTGTAAGATACGCGGGTTATATAGAAAAAGTTGTTCCGACCGCTGACAGGTCAAAAGCAACAGTTCTTGTAAAAGTTGCGTTTAATAAATACGACAGCCGTGTACTGCCCGAAATGAGCGCAAAAGTTTTATTTCTTGATGAACAGGAAACGCAAACCGACCTGGAACAAAAACCTATCTTAGTTGTTCCTGTTTCGGCTGTTGTAATTCGAAATTCGAAAAAACTTGTATTTAAAGTTATCAATGATGTTGCCGCCGAAACCGAAATAACAACCGGAAAAATTGCCGGCGATTATTTAGAAGTTATTTCCGGTCTTTCCGAAGGTGAAAAAGTAATTGAAGAAGTAACTGATAAAATAAAAGACGGTGTAAAAGTTAACGTTTTATAAAATGTATTAGGAGAAAATATGCCTCCCGTAATTCAAATTCAGAATGTATCAAAATCGTATTCTCGCGATAGTTTCGAAATACCAGTCCTAAACAATATAAATATGGAAATTGAAGAAGGTGAGTTCCAGGCTTTAATGGGGCCCTCCGGTTCCGGCAAAACAACTCTCTTAAATTTAATAGCTGGTATTGATAAACCGAACAAAGGAAAAGTAATTGTTGCAGGTACCGATATCTCAGGATTAAGTGAATCTGCGCTTGCCAAATGGCGCGCTAATAATGTCGGTTTCATTTTTCAATTTTATAATTTAATACCAGTGCTTACGGCTTTCGAAAATGTTGAGCTACCTCTTTTACTAACAAAACTTACAAAAGCCGAAAGGAAAACTCACGTTGAAACCGCTCTTGAAATTGTCGGTTTAAAAGACAGGATGAAACATTATCCCAAGCAGCTTTCCGGCGGACAGGAGCAGCGTGTAGCAATTGCAAGAGCGATTGTAACCGATCCTTTAATAATTGTTGGTGATGAACCTACAGGCGATCTTGATAAAAATTCCGCCGAAGAAATTTTATTGCTGCTCGAAAGGTTAAACAAAGAGTTTAAAAAAACTGTATTAATAGTTACGCATGATCCGCACGCCGCTGAACGGGCACACCAGATAAAATATATAGACAAAGGCGATTTAGTGGAGGCTTTATGAAAGTTTTTAAATTAATATTTAAAAATGCTCTGCGGCATAAATTAAGAACTTTACTTACTATACTCGGAATTGCTATCGCCGTTATTGCATTCGGGATACTTCGCACGGTTGTTACAGCCTGGAACGCTGGTGTCGAAGCTTCATCTGCAAACAGACTTATTTCAAGGCAGGCGGTCTCCTTTATTTTTCCGCTGCCTTACACTTACCGAGATAAAATAGCTCAAATACCCGGTGTAAAAGAAGTTACTTTTGCCAATTGGTTTCAGGGAGTTTACATCGATAAAAATCAATTTTTTCCGCGCCTTGCAGTGGATGCCGAAACAATGTTCGATATTTATCCGGAATTTATTCTTTCAAAAAACGAACTTGAAACTTTTAAGAAAGAAAGAAATGCCTGCGTGGTTGGGGCGGATATTGCAAAACAGTATAATTTGAAACTCGGCGATGTTATGACTATCGAAGGCGATATTTATCCCGGTCGGTGGCAGTTTGTAATAAGAGGTATTTACAAACCACGCGATAAAACTACCGACGGAACCGGAATGTACTTTCATTGGGATTATTTAAATGAAAGAATGAATGCAGAAGAACCTTTACGCGCGGGAGATGTTGGATGGTATATTATAAAAATAAGTGATCCTTCTAAATCGGCGGAGATATCTGCACAGATAGACGCGATGTTTAAAAATTCGAATGCTGAAACAAAAACCGAAACTGAAAGAGCATTTCAGCAGGGATTTTTAGCTTCAACCAGCGCTATTATTACTGCAATGAATGTTATGTCGTTTGTAATCATTGGAATTATTATGCTTATTCTCGGCAATACAATGATTATGTCGGCACGCGAAAGAACACGCGAGTATGCGGTGATGAAAACTCTCGGTTTTTCGGCAAAACATTTAGTGGGTTTAATACTCGGTGAATCGTTGTTTATATCTTTTCTTGGTAGTTGCGTCGGGTTATTTTTGCTTTTCCCTCTCATCAACGGGTTTTCACTTGTAATACCCAAAAACTTTTTCCCGATATTTACACTTGAAACAATTACAATAGTACTTGCAGTTTCCGCTGCAATAATGATAGGAGTTATTTCATCCATATTCCCGATTCAAAAAGCATTAAGAACAAAAATAGTTGACGGATTTAGATTTGTAGGTTAATAATTTTAGATTTTAACAAAGGATATAATTATGGCTGTTCCGTTTAAATACAGCTTAAAAAACTTCAAAGCTCGTAAGCTTACAACGTTTATAACAATTTTCGGTATTGCGCTTGTTGTATTTGTGTTTGCCGCTGTTTTGATGATGGCATACGGTGTACAAAAAACACTTGTTTCAACAGGGCTGGCCGACAACGTTTTAATAGCCCGTAAAGCAGCTAACGGTGAAATCTCCAGCATTATTCCGGGTGAGATACAGGATGTAATACGCACACTTCCGCATATTGCAAAAAATCAATCCGGCCAGCAAATAATTTCCAACGAACCGGTTGTAATAATTAATCTTGAAAAAAATGATGGAGGAATGAGTAATATTACAGTGCGCGGTGTATCGGCGCCAATAAAGGAGCTGCGACCGCAAGTAAAACTGACTGAGGGAAGATGGTTTAATCCCGGTACCCGTGAGTTAATAGTCGGCGCTTCAATTAACAATAGATTTAAAGGAGCACAAATCGGAAGCAAGGTCCGCTTCACAGGTGATGATTGGACTATTGTTGGAAAATATGAAGCTGATAACAGCGGGTTCGAATCGGAGTTTTGGGGAGATGCCCAGCAATTACTTGATGCTTTCAATCGCGGCAATTCTTGTTCTACGGTTACTTTAAAATTAGACAACATTGATAATTTTGATTCCTTCCTGCTTGCTTTTGATGCTGACCGCAGACTTCAGCAGTACGAAGCAAAAATAGAGAGAAAGTTTTTTGAAGAACAATCGGAGTTTCTTGCAACATTCATTAGGATATTGGGAATATTTATAACTTTTATATTCAGCCTTGGCGCTACAATAGGCGCAACGATAACAATGTATGCGGCAGTAGCTAACAGAACCGTAGAAATAGGAACTTTGCGCGCACTTGGTTTTAAAAGAAGAAGCATATTAACGGCTTTCTTATTTGAGTCGTTAATCATTTCCCTCCTCGGCGGTTTTATTGGATTGGCATTGGCATCCACACTTCAGTTCTTTTCAATTTCTACACTGAACTTTTCTTCATTTTCAGAACTGCAATTTTCGTTTGCTTTAACACCGGGTATTGCTGTTGCCTCATTAGTATTTTCAGTTGCAATGGGTATTCTTGGTGGATTTTTCCCATCGCTTAGAGCAGCAAGGTTAAAAATAATTGATTCTTTGCGAGCAGTATAATTTTAATCGGTATGAATTATCTTTTTAATTCATGCCGATTAATTTGATAATCCATGATTATGTTTACACATTCCTCTCGAACATTTTTGTTATATTCCATCATTACTATTAAACATATTTTTTAGGAACTTAAAATGAAAAAAGTTACTGTAACCGGAAAAGAAGGTTTTGCCATCGGCAAAATTGTTTGCGTTGGACGCAACTATGCCGAACATGCAAAAGAACTTGGAAACGAATTGCCAGACAAACCGGTGGTTTTTATAAAACCGGCATCAGCCGTTATATATTCCGGTGGTAAAATTATTTACCCGTCCTTTTCGGATGAAATGCATCACGAGGTTGAACTCGTACTTTTAATTGGGAAAGAAATTAAAAACGGTGATGCAGCAAATTCAGAGGAAGTTATAGCCGGTTACGGTGTTGGACTCGATATGACATTGCGCGATATTCAGTACGAATTGAAGAAAAAAGGACACCCATGGACAATTGCAAAATGTTTTGATACTTCGGCAGTATTGTCCGATTTTATTTCCACAGAAAATTATAAACTAACTTTAGATGAGGAAATTGTTTTAACTGTGAATGGTGCAGTAAAACAAAAAGAAAAACTCAATAAGATGATATTTAATCATGTGCAGCTTGTTGAATATGTTTCTTCACTGATGACTTTGGAACCGGGTGATTTAATTTTTACCGGAACCCCGGCAGGTGTAAGTAAAGTTGAAAAAGGCGATAAGCTAAACGCACAAATAACCGGTGTTGCCCAGCTTGAATGCAGCGTTGGATGACCTATTGAGAAAAATGTCCAAGGGCTTTTCTTATCAAATCTTCGAGAGAAATATCTTTTGAGGCTGACAAAATATCGCGCACAACTTTGTCCGCAGTTTTTTGATTATATCCCAGCGTAGTAAGCGCAGCAATAGCTTCGCTCTGCACACTGTAAGCGGCACCCCAAACACCTTCACCTGAAATTTGTTCTACTTTGGAACGAAGCTCGAGTACAAGTCTTTCTGCTGTTTTTCTGCCGATACCGGGAGCCGCGACAATTCGCGAAACATCGGCTGTTTGAATTGCCGATTTTAAATCTTGAACCGAAATACCCGACAACAGGCTTTGAGCTGTTTTCGGGCCCACACCGTTAACAGAAATTAAAAGCTCAAACATTTCCTTTTCTGTTTCTGTAAAAAAACCGAAAAGAGTAATGGAATCTTCTTTAACATTTGTAAAAACAAAAAGTGAAACCGTTTCAAGTTCGTTTATTTTTTCGAATGTACTTATGGTAATGTTAACCGAATAACCGACACCGTTCACATCGAGCAGAATTTTTGTCGGCTTGGCTGAAATTATTTTACCGGTAAGATGTCCAATCATAAAATTTTTTATTTTATAAATAATTAATTGCGGTAAACGCATACTATGCGTCCCCTACGGTCAAATACAAATCTATATATTCTATTCAATTATTCTATCAGGGAAAGCATCAACAAATGCTTTCCAGTTTGTACTTTTTTTTTTTGGTGTTTTTAACCTGAACGCATGACACAGCGCAACAGCAAGCGCATCAGATTCATCATAACGCATTTTTTTTTCTTTTAACTCAAGCAGAGTTTTTATCATAAAACTTACCTGCTCCTTTGAGGCTGCGCCGTTTCCGACAAGAGATTTTTTTATTTCTCTAGGTGAATATTCATATACAGGTATTTTATTATGAACCGCGGCAAGTATCGAAACGCCGCGCGCGTATCCAATTTTCATTGCCGATTGAACATTCTTTCCGAAAAATGCGGTTTCAATACTAAACTCATCCGGACGGTAAAGTTTCATCAACCGGCTTAATTCATCATAAATTACTTCGAGCCGTAAATGAATTGGCTGTGACGGCTGAAGTTTTATCAATCCGTTGAACACATGTGAAAATGAGTTTTTTTCAAGATTTATAATTCCGCAACCGGTAAAATTTGTTCCGGGATCAACACCAAGAATTATCATCTAAAAAACTCTGCCACAACTATCTCTGGTTTTTGAAAACATTATTAACTCTTAACTGCCTCAGCTTCGGATGATTTTTCTTTTACTAAAATATCCTTCAGCCTAAACTGTGGAAATGTTCTACCGTCGCGAACTGCTTTATCAATTGAAAAAACGATGTCAATATCAACATCAGGATTTATTATAGAGTCGTATTGTTCACCAAGATTAAATCCTATACAGTCAAAAATTTTATCCGAACCATTTTGCTTGAAACAAACGAGCAAATGATTATTCCCGACTATCCTCGGTGAGTTTGCAAGCTCAACATTTTCTGCAAGAAAAGTTGGGCGCATATTACCCGGACCAAAAGGAGAGAATTGGTCAATAATTCTGAAAAATTTCGGAGTAATTTCTGAAAATCTGATTTTTGCATCGATTTTTATTTCCGGAATAAGATCAGATCTCGTTAACGAGTCCTTTACAACACGGTTAAACTTTATCTTAAATTCTTCAAGCTTATCAAGTTCAATTGCTAACCCCGCTGCGGCTTGATGCCCTCCGAAATGGATCAACAAATCTTCACATTTTTTTAGCGCTTCGTAAATATTAAAATTGGTAATACTGCGCGCCGAGCCTTTGGCAACCCCATCAATTGTGGTAAGCATTATAGTGGGGCGGTAATATTTTTCAACCAATCGCGATGCCACAATGCCGATAACACCGGGATGCCAATCTTCACCGTGTAAAATAATAGGAATATCAATATCAAGTTTAAGTGAACTCTCAACGAGATCGAGCGCCTGCTCAAACGTATCTTCATCAATTTTTCGGCGTTCAATATTTTCCGACTCCAGAACTTTTGCAAGTTCCAAAGCTTTTTCAACATCTTCTGTAATTAAAAGTTCAACCGCTCTTTCCGCGTCACCAAGTCTTCCGACCGCATTGATGCGGGGAGCAATTGTAAATACAACCTGCCCGCTCGAAAGATTGCCAGGTTCCATATTGCTTATTTTTATTAAAGCAAGAATTCCGGGGCGCGGATTTTCGTTTACGAGATTTAAACCCTCTTTTACAAGAATACGGTTTTCGTCAATTAGAGGAACAATATCAGCGGCGCCCGCGAGTGCAACAAGATCGATATACTTTAAGGGAAGATTTCGTTTCCCAATTCGTTCAGCCACACCCTGTGCAAGTTTAAATGCAACACCTGCGCCGGACAAATATCCGAACGGATAATTACACTGAGGTTTTAGCGGATCCAAAACCGCAAGAGCAGGCGGCAATTCATCTTTCGGCTGATGATGATCGCAGATGATGACATCCATACCGAGTGAATTGGCATATTTTGTTTCTTCTACCGCAGTAATTCCGCAGTCTACAGTAATTACAAGATCGGTTCCGCGTTCTTTTACGAAATCCATACTTTGTGTTGAAAGACCGTAACCTTCGGTTAACCTTTTCGGAATATAATATTCAACATTGGCGCCAAGTTCCTTTAAGAACATATATAACAATGCTGTCGAACATGTGCCGTCAACATCATAGTCGCCGTAAACTGTAATTAATTCATTTTCTGTTAATGCGGTTATAACCCTTGTGGTAGCGGTTTCCATGCCGTCCATTAAAAACGGATCGTGAAGCGATTCGAGTGAAGGACGGAAAAAGTATTTAGCCTGTGCGAAAGTTTTAATTTCTCTTTGCACAAGCAGTCGTGCAAGAACATCGGAAATGTTCAATGAGTCCGCAAGCGACTTTACTGTATAGTCGTCTATACCATCTCTTATTTTCCAACGTTTCAGCAACATATGTTAAAACCTAAAAATAAAAGAACAATAAAATAGAATAGCCGTATAAGCCGAATTTTGTATTCCCCGCATAACGGGGAAGGCAATTATTTGTCTAGTATATGAATTACTCCATACATCGAGCGGTCTACCCGGAAGCATAAAGGGCGAACAGCCCTGATCCGGAGAACCGGAAAACTTCCTGCTTGACCTTGCTTCGGATGGGGTTTACCTTGTTCCGTAATTAGCGGAATCCCATACGGGACCGGCAATGTTACCATTACCGCGGTAGGCTCTTACCCTGCCATTTCAACCTTACTCCGATAAATCGGGGCGGTATATTTTCTGTGGCACTTTCCGTAACCGGAAACTTTCGCTTCCGGTTCCCGGGCGTTACCCGGCATCCTGTTCTGCGAAGTTCGGACTTTCCTCTCTCCCAAAAGGGACAGCAACTGCCCCGGCTATTCTACTATTTATTCTTAATGATAAAAATTGTATTTCAGTACAATTTATAACAATACCTTATAATTTATAACTAAAGTTAAGTTGTTATTAATTGATTAATTTAATGGGCGAAATATAATAAATTAACGTTACCTAAAACAGCAGAAAATTTTCATTACAGTAGTTACTTTTTAAAGTAAAAGATTTCATGGTTTTATCGTCAAAAAAAACTTAATTTTATATAACGCTTTTTTAACAATTCACCGGGAGTTATTATGAAAAAAAATATCGGCTTTTTATTTGTTTTCTTTTTAACCTTTTCTCTTTTTTCTTTTGCTCAGAAGGAACACGAACTTGATAGCACCGTTCCTGAACTTTCTGAATTTCACGAAATTATTTATCCAATCTGGCACACAGCTTATCCCGAAAAAGATTATGCTTCTCTCCGCTCTTTCCTTCCACAGGTAAATGAAAGCGCGGAAAAAATATTTGCAGCCGAACTTCCCGGCATTCTGAGAGACAAAAAAAGTGTGTGGGAAAAAGGGGTTGCCGAATTAAAAGCCTCTGTTAATGAGTTCAATTCTGCGGTAAAAGGTACCGATGATGATGTTTTACTTAAATCCGCAGAAAAACTTCATGCTAAGTACGAAAATCTTGTAAGAATTGTGCGACCAGTTTTGAAAGAAGTAGATGAGTTTCACAAAGATATGTACACTATTTATCATTATTACCTTCCCGAAAAACAGTACGACAAAATTAAGGCGCTCGGCAATGGTCTTGTGGCAAAAACGGATGCGATAACAAAAGCTAAATTATCAAAAAGACTCGAGAGTAAACATGAAACTTTCGACGCTGCTGCTTCGGCATTGTTTAATTCGGCAAAAGTGCTGAATGAATTACTTCAGAAAAATGCCTTTGAAGACGTGGATGCAGCTGTTGAAAAGATGCACACAAAATATCAAAATCTGGAAGAGATATTTTAGCTTAGTGAATACATAATTTTGATTTTTTTTCGATAAAAAGGAGGGGGGGGGGAATTTATAGACGTCAATTTGATTTGCGCCAACATTTTTTTTTATTTATGTTGCAGTCAATGAAATTGGTAAAATTAAATACGACACATGTTAATCATCACCTTCATTTTTTCGATGATAACATCACCGGATTGCGCTGATACCGATTTCAAGTTCGAAGAGTTTTGGTTAACCCGGCAATTGCCGGGTTATTTATTTTTAAAGAATCGCGGTTATTTTAAGTGTAAAAAGGTACTTAAATTTATGGCGAAGTTTAATAAAAAAAATAAAAGTCCTTATAAAGACCGAATATTTATATTCAAAAAAACGAAGATGATGATCCACATTTTTACTAAATCGTTAAAAAATAAGATGTCTCCGGTAACAAGAGGGGTAAGATGATAGCATTAGTTGATTGCGGAGGCGGAAATGTTGAGGCTATATCGAAAGCTCTAATTGGGCTAAAAGCAGAATATAAAATTTCGGCAAATGAAACTTTTATATGCAACGCAGATAAAATAATTTTTTCGGGTTCCGGGGCTCCCTCTTCGACAATGCAAAAACTGCATTTGTCTAATCTTTACTCCGCTATACGAATGGTAAAGAAACCAATATTAGGGATTGGTCTTGGTATGCAATTATTGTGCAGCTATACCACCGAAGGAAATGTCGGTGGGCTCGGAATTTTTCCGGGACGCACAGAAAAATTCGATTCGTCCAAATCGGACGTCCCTTTTTTGGGGTTGAACTCAATTGAAATTAATCGGGGAAGCCTACTGTTTGATGGCATTAAAAGTCCCGAGAAATTTTACTTTGCAAATAGTTATTTTATCCCCGTTGATGATTATACAACGGCAGCTGCAAATAACGGAATTGTTTTTTCTGCCGCAATTGAGAGGGATAATTATTTCGGTGTACAGTTTCACCCGCAACAATCCGGATCAGCGGGATTGATTTTATTAAGAAATTTTATCGAGTTGTTGTAGCTTGATAGTTTTAAAAAAATGATTTCGAACCGTTCACTGGCTACGCCATCCTAAAACTCTCAGTGTAAAAGTTAAAACTTTTGTAAATTGTATTACAATAAATTGTTTTTTACTAATCCAAGAATGTTTATGGAATATTCAACTTTTGAAACCGAAATAAAAGTACGTCCCGATGATATCGATTTAAATAATCATGTTCACAGTACAAAATATCTCGACTATCTATTAGCCGCACGTTACGAGCAGATGCGCCACAATTATAAAATGTCTATGGATGAATTTCATGAACGCGGATTCAGTTGGGTTGTATCTTCTACTTTAATAAACTACAAGAGAGCGGTAAAACTTGATGATAAAATAGTAGTCCGCACTCAAATAGGCGAGATGGGCGGCGCTCAATCAAAAGTATTTTTTTGGATCGTTTTAAAGAATAATAATAAAATTGCTGCCGATGGTTATGTTCTTTACACGATGATATCGCTGAAGGGCGGCAGACCGGTACGGATACCTGACGATATAATAGAAAAATATTCTATTTAAAACATTACACAAATTCAATTAATTTTAAGGAGGATTTGCCTAATGAGTGAATTTTTAAGTCAAACATATTTTGAGAATACTGTTCTTCAGTTTTTAACTGGGCTTGGAATTTTTATAGTTGGAATAATTTGCGTCCAGGTTTTTAAAATAACAGTTGTCGGAACTTTTAAAAAGTGGGCAAAAAAAACAGAAACGACAGTTGATGATTTTTTAGTTCGCGGAGTTGAAAACTCTGTTATACCGCTTTTTTATTACGGCGTATTTTATATCGCCTTAACTTCGCTTACACTTCACCCTAAAATAACCAAATGGATAGATATTTTATCCGTTATACTAATAACATTTTTCGCTATTCGTGTCATTATTTCATCGGTAAAATTTGGTATTAATTCTTTTTTACGCAAAAGAGATGAGGGAGATATTAAGGCAAAACAATATAATGGCATAATCGCAATTGCATCTGCATTTTTCTGGGTATTCGGTTTTGTTTTTTTGCTCGATAACCTGGGTTTTAATGTTACTACCGTTATAACAGGTCTGGGTATAGGCGGTATCGCAATTGCACTTGCTGCGCAGGCAATACTCGGCGATCTGTTTAGTCACTTTGTTATTTTTTTCGATAGACCTTTTGAAATAGGTGATTTTATTGTGGTCGGAGACAAACGCGGAAACGTTGAATATATCGGTTTAAAGACTACGCGTATACGCGCACTTGATGGCGAGCAGCTTGTTTTTTCAAATACCGATTTAACTAACTCTCGAATTCATAACTTTAAAAAAATGGAAAAAAGAAGAGTTGCTTTCAAACTTGGAGTTATATATCAAACTTCTTCCAAACAACTTGCTGAAATTCCCGGTATAGTAAGAAAAATTATTGATGACCTGCCTGAAGCCACTTTCGACCGCGGGCACTTTTCAAGTTTTGGTGACTTTAGTTTAAACTTTGAATTTGTTTATTTTGTGCTTAGCTCAGATTATGCTAAATATATGGACATACAGCAAACTATAAATCTTGCCGTATATAAAGAGTTTGAAGATAGAGGAATTGAGTTTGCTTACCCGACACAGACTTTGTTCTTAACAAAAGAGAATAATGAATCAAGCTCTGAAAAAATTTAAAAACTTAATAGATAGAGAGTAAGCGATCATCCCTTACTCTCTTCTTAGTTTTAAGATTTTTGTCACTTTATAGTATAGCTGTTGTTTGTTAAATCCGAATCGGGAATTATAGGTGAACCAAGCTCAACTTTTATTACCTTTCCCTCAACTACCTTTTTAACAGTAATTCCTTTTTTGTCCTTCCAAATTGAAGAGGACAAACTTTCTTTTATTTCTGTGCCGTCATCGGTAATAAATTTTAACTCAACCGGAACGGGCATTCCGCCTATATTAGTTATGATGACAGCAAGTTCATCACCGTTAACATTAGCCTCTTTAATGGCAACATCAGGTACAGCTCTCTCAAAATACCAGGGCTTCCAGAACCAGCTTAGATTTTCTCCTGTAACATCTTCAAATGTATAAAAGAAATCGTATGGCAGCGGGTGTTTGCCTTCCCAACGGTTTATAAATTCTTTTAATGATTTTGAAAACATTTCTTCACCCAACGCATTTTGAAGAGCGAGATAAGAGAGAGCGGGTTTGTAATAAGACAACATACTCAGATCAGGATCAACAGAAGCGAATGAAGGTATCATCATCGGGTAATCTGTTTCACTTCCGGAATAAATACCAACGCCGCGTGCTGCTCTTATTCTATGATCGAAATTAGAAAGTTCGTACTGAACATCAAACGGCAGGAAGTAAGCGAAACCTTCATCCATCCAGGCGTAACGTGTTTCATTTACACCGACAATAAAAGGAAAATACATATGCGCAATTTCGTGTGAGGTTACATAAATATCAGCTATTGCATTTCCGAAATCACCATCATTTACAATCATCGGGTATTCCATCCCCTCCGAACCGTTATACACAGTTATTGAAGGATAAGTGTAAGGAAAACCGGGCATTATATTTGAGAAAAAATCAACAGAACGACGTGCTATTTTTACAGCGTCTGCAAAAAATTTTGAGTCGGGATTGTAAGCTGCCTGTACGACGGTTCTTCTGCCCGGTTCAACTTCGAGCGAAGCTGCATCCCATAAATAATGATCGCTTATACCGAACGCAAAATCGGGAACATTTTTTGCTTCATATCTCCAATTTATTAGAGCACTTTTTTGAGGAAATATTCTTCCCGCTTCCAAATCCTTTACGGTGACAATGTGAACCACGCTGTCTGATATTAAGGCTTCTTCATACTTATCCGAAAACTGTTTGTTAAAAAGTTCTTTATAGTTTTTTACCATTCCTGTTGCCCAAACAAAACATCCGTGAGGCACAGTTATATTTACATCAAAATCAGAATACTCCTGGTAAAACTCATGAGCGCCTTCGTATGAATATGTATCCCATCCGTTTATATCATCGTAAACAGCAATTTTAGGATACCAGTACCCGAGGAAAAAAGAGGTTGAATCATACCAGCCCATACGCGGATTTGATGAAGCCGGAATCGTAAAATTCCATTCGAGTTTAAGCTCCGCTTTTTGTTTCGGAGGTAAAGGTGTCGGCAGACGAAGGACTAAATTAGTGCCGGATAGATTTGTTTGTTTTGCGGAAGGTTCTTGAGAAAGCTCGGATTGATTATAAAATATTTTTGTTACATTCATCCCTTCAGTAACCGCATCCTCGCCAATTTCCAAGAAGCGAACCGCTCCCTTTTTGTTCATGTTTTGGTTTAGTTTAACCACTATCGATTTCAAACTATCAGGACTGTTGTTGGTGTATTCTATTGTTTCACTCCCGACTACCAATTTGTTTTCCGGCTTTATTTGTACGTCTATTTTATACACAACATAATTTTGCCAGTAGTTTTTTCCCGGCTGACCTGATATAGAACGGGTCTCTTTTTTATATGCTTTTTTTATCTCTTTTGGTTTGTATAGATCCGATTGTGCAAAGGAGGCTATAAAAAACGAGGAAAGAATAATTGCAGTAAAAGTAAGCTTAAATTTCATAAACACCTCAAACAATATTTTTTTAAGATGATAAAAATTAGATTAAAAACACTATGTATCAAACCGCTCATCATCTATATAAGATTGCTTAAACAATTTTTCCGATTCTATTGATAACTTCACCGCTTTTTTTATCATGATAATGTTCTAATATTTTTTTACTGTTTCGGCAAAGGATTTGGCGAGATAAAAGTTTGCTGCCAATCTGCCGCAAATAAATGAAACGGCGGCGGCTACAATACCTACCGCAGAAAAGTATTTTATCAAAACAAACAACACGATTACAATGCCGAAAAACTCTGCCGCGGTTGCAAGTGTAATCGGCTTTGTGTTTTTTGCTTCAACAAGTACCGCCCGTTGAAAACTTATTAATACAGTTAAACCGGGCATTATTGCAAGTATGATTAGCGGCAGAAATGCAAATCTTGATAGTTCTACGCTCAAGCCTGAAACCTCATTAAACCAAATAGAGGAAAGCGGTGTGAACGCCACAATAGAAAGCGCCGAAATAACACCGATGCCCATAATCCACGCAAACTTTTTTAACATAAAATAATTTTCATGGTGTTCCCCCATTAAAGCAATTGCCGCTTCCTGGTATGAGAGACCTAAACTTCTAAAAATAAATACAAATGAGTTGAGAACCGGAAATACGGCAAGTGATTCAAGCGCCATGCGGCTTTGACCGATAAAAAAAACTACAAACGGATGCACGCCGAGCGTAATTAAAGAAGTCAAGGCTAATGGAAGATAAAAATCCCAGATATGTTTATAAGTAAGTTCTATTTTATCATCAACCATTTTTTTCAAAGTCCGATGAACCATAATTCTGCTTGCTGCAGCTTCCAATGTTACTGCAACGGATAATGAGGCTGCCCCGATAATTACTCCCTCAACTTCGGTAAAAAGATAAAAAAATAACGCCGTTATTGTCATCGAACTCAGCCGTATTATTGTTCCGTATGCTACACGTTTTGTTAAATTGCGGCGGATTAATATTCCCTGGTAAAATCTTCTATAACCTATTGTGCCCGGCCACGGGATCAAAATAATTGTTGCTATGTGTGTAAGGCGACTAACCTCTGCCGGCAGCCCGATTAATCTTTCAGTGATAAAATAAAATATTGGTGGAATGACAAATATTATCATTACCCCGGTTATTATTATATTAAGAGCAAACGTAAAATTGCGCAGCTTTAAATAAGATGAATAGTCTTTTACAAGCGCTGTGGATGCGCTCATTATCATTATTACGGGCGCTTCTATTATTAATGCAAATGAAAACGCAACACCGTAAGCAGCAAGATTAAATTTAGGATCGGCAAGCCGGGCAATTAAAGCTGAAAGAAAAGGTCCCTCGACAGACATCATCAACCAGGTGGCTGCCAATGGAAGCCAGAAGATGAAAATTTTGCTAAGTGAAAGACTGCCGGGTTTTAAATTCATAAATTGTTTACTTTTTTGATGCTGAAAGTTATATATTTTCAATCAGACTATTAAAAATTAATATTAAATAAAGTACGATGTTCAAAATAACTGTACATTGTACACTATACATTGTACATTTTCATGTCTTTCTCAACAAAAAAAATAGCGGCTCTCTTACTGTTTTTGGTTCTTCTGCCGGCAATGTTTTTTACCGCATACGAATTAAATAACCTTAGCCAGAATGAAGAAGTACTCTCTACGATCTACAATAGACAGCTCGACGCAATTTTATTTTCGGTAAATCAATATTCGGATGATCTGGCTAATAGTTGGGCGGGAAGAATAAATCTTTTATTAAACAGCGAAACAGTTGACGAGAACGAGAAGACATTAAATACGATTTTAAATGAAAACAAGGCGATAAATTTTTTCTTCACAGTCGATTCATTAAATCCAACCAGAATAAATTTTTATCCGAAAAGCGGTGCCGAACTGTTTTCGCGGGAGATGGTTGGCGCACTGCTAAAACAAAATGACACAAAAATAAAAAGGCTTTACACATATTATAGAAGCGGCTACAGAAAAATTGAACCCGGTGGTGACAGCACGGATGAAAACCTTTCACTGCTGTTTTTTATTACAGACAAGCCTTCCGGTGAAAAAACTATTTGCGTAATTGCCGTTAATCCCGTAATATTTATTAATCAAAACCTTTCACCGCGTATCCAGTCAATTTCCCGGGATGATTTTTTTATTTCGGTTTTTTCAAAAAATAAAAATTATAGTTTTAATCGATCAGAAAACTTTAATCCAAAAGACATTCAGCAGCGAAAAAAATTGTGGCTTCTTCCGGCATACAATCTCGGTATCGGTTTACGCGGCGATAGTATTTCGCACATAGTGCGGCAGCGTACCACAACCAATATGATTTTAATTTCGGCGCTTACAGTTTTATTGCTTCTCGGGTTATATTTTGTTATCCGAAGCATAAAAAAGGAAGTTGAGTTCGCTCAGATAAAATCGGATTTTGTTTCAAACGTTTCCCACGAACTGCGAACACCGCTCGCGCTTATTAGCATGTTTGCGGAAACACTTGAAATGGGCCGCATAAAGTCGGAGGAAAAAACAAGAGAGTATTATTCTATTATAAGCCAGGAAGCAGGTAGACTTAGCCGGATTGTGAATAAGATTTTAAGTTTTTCGAAAATGGAAGCCGGAAAACGGACATATAATTTTTCTGAAGTTGATCTAAACCAAATTGCAGCTTCTGTTTTAACAACATACAATTTTCATCTTCAGAGTAAAGGCTTTAAACATAGTTTTGCCGCAGATGATTCTCTTCCCAAACTTTATGCCGACGGCGAAGCTTTAGCGGAAGCTTTTATAAATCTTATTGATAATGCTATGAAATACAGTGAAGAGATAAAAGAGATTAATGTTAAAACAGGGCACGATAACGGTTATATTTTTCTTGAGGTAAAAGACCACGGAATAGGAATTGCACCCGAGAATCAGAAAAGAATTTTTGAAAAGTTTTTCCGTGTTTCAACCGGACTTGTGCATAATACAAAAGGCACCGGACTCGGGCTCGCGCTCGTCGACCATATAATGAAAGCACACAACGGCAAAATTACTCTTGTGAGTAAACCCGGTTCCGGAAGTTCATTCAGATTAAACCTCCCGAAAAAACGGGAGGAACAAAAGAGCTGATTAAACGATCATATTTTTATTGAAAATATTATTTTATTCATATTATGAAAATTTTAATCCGGAGAGGATATGACAAAAATTTTAATTGTTGAAGATGAACCTTCAATGCGTATGGGGCTAAGAGACAATCTCGAGTTTGAAAGTTACGAAGTTGATACCGCGGTGGACGGCGAAGAAGGGTTAAATAAAATTCTTGAGGGAAGTTATAACCTTGTGCTCCTTGATGTTATGATGCCGAAAATGTCAGGTTTTGATGTTTGTAAAACGGTGCGCAAAAAAGGTCTTACGGTTCCAATTATTATGCTTACCGCAAAAGGTGAAGAAATAGATAAAGTACTCGGGCTCGAACTCGGAGCCGATGATTATATTACAAAACCATTCAGCTTGCGCGAGCTGCTTGCGCGTGTAAAAGCAGTGCTGCGCCGTGGCGATGACATGTTAGTAAAAAGCGGCGGGGATATAATAAACATAGGAAGAATCGGGATTAATTTTAGCAGCTATTCGGCGGAAGAAGGGGGAGAGCAGGTTCAAATGACGCACAAATAATTTTAAATTTTACACTACCTCTGGAAAAAAAGAAATACGACCGTGAGCCGCGATAACCTGCTTACCGAAATCTGGGGATATGAGGAATCACCCACTACCCGGACGGTTGACAACTTTATATTAAAACTGAGACAAAAAATAGAAGCGGATCCGAATCATCCCAAAATAATTTTAACCGTCCACGGTGTTGGTTATAAATTGTTGGATTAGTTTTTTTGAGGTGACATTTCTTTACAATCATTTACTGCGGGGTGACACCCGTGACAGATTCATCCTATAAGTTTGGTACAGAAACTTTGATAAACTTTCAACAAAACTTATAGGAAAAAAAATGAAAACTTTAGAAAGAAACATTGCAAAAAAAACAGTTCTTTATCTTTTTGCATCTTTTATGTTGTTATCCATCCCGGTAGCAGCACAAAATAATAAAAGCAAAACAATAGATTCAGAATACGCAATTGAAAATATTTGCACAGGCATAAAGTCTGAAAATACAGGCGTAAAAAAAAGCATGATATATCTTGCCGGAAAATATAAAATGACCCACGCTGTAGATGCGTTAACAGAACAATTAGAAGATGAAAAATTTCCGGAAATAAAAATTTTAATTGCTCTTTCATTTTATCAAATTGGCGACAAAGACGGTATGGAGGCAGTAAAAAATCTTGCTTTTTCAGCTTCCGACAATAGAGTAAAAAATATGTGTTCGGCAATTTATAATCAGTATATGATTGATGTAAATATCCGCACAGCAGGGTTATAAAAACGGTGACAATTTTTTACAATTAATTACAACTTGATGACCCTTTGAAATCTGGACATTTATATCTTCATATATTGAATTGATAATAATCTTTGAAAAAAATTATAAATATTGTTTTTCTTTTAACCCTCGCAGCGCTTGGCGCCGGTGGTTGTGTTGAAACTTCGGTACCAGAAGTGGAAAAACAACCCGATATAAATTTGGAAGGTTACTGGAAGTTTTCAATTGGTGATGAGCCAAGATGGGAAGACCCGGCATACAACGATTCAGGATGGGAGGAAATTTTTGTCCCTTCCCCCTGGGAAGATGAAGGTTTTCACGGTTACGACGGTTACGCATGGTACCGCAAACACTTTACAGTTTCAGATAAATACAAAAACTCAGCATTTTATCTCGATCTCGGTTTTGTTGATGATGTTGATGAAACTTATCTAAACGGATATCTTATTGGCGCCAGCGGTTCGTTCCCCCCTAAATACGTAACAGCATACTCCGCCCGGCGCAAATACGCGCTGCCGCCGGATTTCATTAATTACAATGGCGATAATATTATTAGTGTTCGTGTGTACGACGCACAACTTGGCGGCGGTATTATGTCCGGCTCTGTTGGTCTCTTCATAACAAAAGATATGGTTTTACCGGAACAATTTTTAACCGGCAAATGGAAGTTTGCAACGGGTGATGAGTCGGAGCGAAAGGAAATAAATTACGATGATAACGGCTGGAATGAAATACGCGTACCTGGTTTTTGGGAACCACAGGGTTACAGTGACTACGATGGTTTTGCCTGGTACAGAAAAAGTTTTGTGCTTGATGAAAAACTAAAAAACAAAAAATTAATTCTGCTTCTCGGTAAAATTGATGACTACGATCAGGTATTTATTAATGGTGAACTAATCGGCTCCACCGGCAAATGGTTTGTTGATAAACCTATAACCCCGCTTGATGATTATTATAGAAAAAATCGTGTCTATTATATTCCCGATGGGATAATAAAACAGAACGGCAAAAACCAAATAGCGGTGCGCGTGTATGACGGATTCGTTGATGGTGGAATATATGAAGGGAACCCCGGTTTGATTGCACAAGAGAAGTATAACAGGCTTTATAAGTAAATGTCCGATGTATAATTAATAATGTACGATGAGAAAACTCTATGAACTTTTTAAAATACTGGTTATTATTCCAGAGCTTGTAAAAGTAAAATTGATGTTTTAAATGGTTTTTATGTTTTATGCTGCAGTCAATATCTATACTTAATTAATCCTTCAAAAAAAACATCTCAAATAATTTCTTCAAACCCCTATTTCTTAAAATATTCTTTCTTCTGATATACATGAACATAATCAACATCATGGAACTGCGGAAATATTGTTGTTGAATCGGGATTACCCGGCCAGCTTCCGCCGATTGCCGTGTTAAGTATTAAATAATGTGGCGTATGCGGAATTCCATCTGTGCTTACATGAAAAAGTTTTCCGTCAATATACCAGCGGATAGAATCGGGCTGCCAATCTAATGTATAAATGTGAAAATCGTTTGAGAAGTTAACATCTCCATCCACCTTGCCTGAACTTGTTTTCTTTATTCCATCAAATGTATAGTAGTGCAATGTCCCGTAAATAATATTCGGCTCATGACCAAGAAATTCCATAATATCAATTTCACTGTACCAGGGTCTTTCTTCCGGTATTAAACGTTCTTTGCCAGCAGCAACAGCCTCCGACATTATGTACTCCATCTGCCAGTTACGGTTTTGCGGGTAAAGCCAGTACGCGGGCCATAGCCCTTTGCCCAAAGGAAGTTTTGCGCGAATTTCAAACCGACCATAGACAGGCGCAAATTTCCCCTTTGTATCAAGCCTGCCGCTTGTATATTCTTGGGAACCATATTTCCGGATACGACTCCTTATTCTCAAATTACCGTTTTCAACATATACATCATCCGGCACGTAATATTGAAGTTCGCCGTGCTTGCTTGTTTCGCGTATTAAAACATTCCACTTGCTTGTGTCTAACGTGGCAGTGTTAAATTCATCCTGCCACACAAGTTTCCAGTTGTTATCCTTTTCAGATTGAGTTTGAGATAGAAGATGCACTGAGTGAAATAATAACGGACATAAAACAACGAAAATAAAGTTTTTATTCATTTTGGTTTGCTTTAGTATATTAAAGAATCAATTTTCTAAAATGAATTTAGTCAAAAACTTTTTAATGTAGAACGCTATTCATCAAACAAAATTTTATTTGGTAAATAAATAGGGACGCTGTTTTTAGTTAATATTTCAGCTTAATCGTAATTAACTCTTTTCCAAATTCAACATTTTGTTTATTGTTCATCATCAGCGTAATACCACGGATTTTGCCGAACCTTTTCCCTTCTTTAAACTCCCTCTTTATTGTATCAGATATTGTACTTTCCATTATAGCGGGTTCAGCTTTATCGCCAAAGTAAAATGTTATTTGGAATGAGTTTTTTATAACCGACAGCCAAAATACTGTTTTTGATTTTCTTGTAATTTTCATCAGCCAGCGTTTACCGTCGTTGTAATAATTCCACTGCTCGGAAAATTCGGGATGATTTGTATGAATATATTTGAAAAAAGATTCCCAATATATTTTTCTTTTGCCTATCTGCAAAAATATCATTTCTTCGGTAGGCATTTTATTTTTGTCTGTAAAAATTATTTCATCCATTTTATATTTTTCCAAAATAAGTTTTTATTTATTTGAGTTACAAAATTTAGAAACGATTAAAACTTTTTGCCGCTAACAAACCTTTGGTTCCACCCCGGCTTGTATCATCCGGCGCACTATTTTTAGCGTACCCAAACTGATTATATGTAAAAACAATCCGGTATTGATCATTGAGGGAATATAGTTTCTTTAAACTGATTTTATGCGGATAACCGTTTTCCAGCAAATAACTAGCGGGTATGTTGTGCGTGTTTAATTCTATAACCTTGTAGCTATTAAAGCCAGATTCTACCTCAAGCAGTATTGCCGAATTTGAGTTGCTGTATTCAAGCACTTCTGCAAACCTAAATACCGTACTTCCGTTTTTGATGAGCACACTTTTTCCAAGCTTTAAGTTTACATTCGCAGGTAATGAACTGAGATAAATAGCAGTATCTGCTTGTATTTCCCAATAACTATCGATGAAATAATTCCCCCCGTTAGAGTCACAGCTTGTTAAGCCCGACAAAAGAAGCGGTAGTAGAAAAACGGGAAGATATTTTTTGTATTTATTAAGTTGCATAATTATTGGCACGCTTGCGTTAGTATTGCCGAAAAGCTAAAAGGCAATTTTGGACCCGTGGCTGCTTGCAATCCTGCTTTTTCCGCTTTGCTTATTGTTATATCAAATTCGGTTTTTGACACATGAAAAAACTTCGGTTCAACAATCAAAATTTTTCCGTTTGTTTCCAATAACTCTTTTAATGTTCTGAAAAAGTTTTCTTTGCCGGGCACTTCGTGAACCATATAAAACGCCAAAATAAAATCGACTTTTTCTTTTACGTTAATTTTGTCCTGCTCACATTTTATAAGAGTTATTATTTCCTCGAGCGGCGAGCCGTATATTTTGTTTTTTACTTTTTGCAGCATCCCTTCCTGCATATCTACGGCAAATACTTTACCTTTTACGCCGACCATCTTCGCTATTTCAATTGAAAAAAAACCGGGTCCGCACCCTACATCAAGCACCTTCATTCCTTCTTTTATATACGGCGCAAGAATTTTTTGCGGGTTCTGAAACCACCCTCTTATTTTATTGTCCAATGAATTTGCTAATTCAACTGGGCATACGCGGGTTCTTTTATCGTTCAAGTTAATACTCAACTTATATGTTTATCAGCTTTTATTTATGATGTAGACTATAATCAATTCTAATCACTTTTACAAAAATATATAATATCGTTTAACAAACAGCATATTTTCTGCTTGGCTTTAATCGGAATAACTTGTAAAGTTAGGCGCAAAACAGATATTAAAATTTTTCAATCTCCTCAAACAATGTTTTTAATCCATCTGGTAAAGATTTTCTAAATACCCAACTGAGAAACTCAAGAGTATGATCGTGATCTGGAAATATAAAAACGTGTAAATTCTGTTTATTAAGTTCGTGTGCCTTTTTTTGTATTTGAATTACTCCTTCTACCGGACAATTTGCATCATCTGAACCATGAAACAAATACACTTGGAGATCAAGATTTAAAATCCTTGTCTTATTTGGTTCAAGAGAGTGGTGTTCTTTAATCCATTGTGTCCCAACTCTGAAATAATTATTCCATATCCATTCATTGTCGTCTTTTTCAATTGCGTTTAATATCTGTTTTAGATGTGGCTCAAGAATAATTCGAAAATCTTCCGCGGTTAAAACCGAGTCATCTTTCATATCCAATTCTTCAAACTTCTTACCACCTACTCGAGCTATTGCTCTTGGATCAGCTTTTTCATATTCACTCTTCTGAATTATACCATCTTTATTTGTATCAAAAAATTTTCGAAAGTTTATTATTGATGATGCCCCGCTGAGCTGCCAAAGCATAGTTGTATAAACATCATCTGTTGGTGTGCCAGCAAGAAAAAGAGCCTCCACAGAAACTAGCTTTCTTTCTGCAACCAAAGTTGCCAAAATTGCTCCTTCGCTGAAACCAAGAATTATAAACTTACTCGAAGTTAACCGATCATCTTTCTTTAAGAACTTTATTACTTCTTCCAGATCTTTCACTTTTACACTTGGAGTGTATGAGAAAATTTTTTCTTTTTCTACCTTATCATAATTAGGCGGATTCGTAGAATCAGGAATTGTGTATCTTGTGCTATAACTAAAGTAGGCTATACCTCGTTTAGCAAATTCGTTTTGAAAATAATCATGATATTTGAAAACCGTACTTCTACCAATTTTGCGCATATTCTCATACGTATGAGGGCCAGAACTTGGAACATCAATAACTATAACATTTTTAAAACCAATTGATGGTACATTGAGTCTTCCTTCGATAATTTCTTTATCAAAACTCGGAATGCATATAAGCTCTTGAGCTTGTAGATCATAAGAACTTAGTGCAAATAGTATAAAGAGGAATATCATTTTGTTACTCCATATTTTTAAGATATTATTTTTACTGAACATACTTGATTCTGATTTATTTTAAGCGCCTAACGACGTGTTAACCGTCAGGAGCAGGTCAAGTCCGTCGGCTAACGGACGGAACAAGTTATTAAAACACAACCCGTATTTAATTTTATTTTAAAGATTTCCTTCTACTTCTTACATCCGCAAAAAGGAAGGATTGTTATTGTTCTTTCGGGATAACTACGCCCCGAAAGTACTTAAAAAAATTTAACAAACATCTAATTTCCGAGTTGACTTTAATCGGAAGAACTTGTTAAGCAATTTCTCGAATATAATTTATTTTTTACTTAAAGTTTGGAAATGAACATTCATATGTATTATTATCATAATTAACTTCATCAATTATCGGAAGCACATAACCACCATAAGTTTTACCGTTGCTTAAAATATTAAATTTAAAATAGTTTTCATTTCCATAACTACCTCCAATTTGTAATACCAAAGAATGATTTACTTTTATAGAATGCTTTTCTGTATTAACAATAGTCAAATGGGAATATCGACCTATTCTAATATCTCGCGGGTCATTTGTATAAGCAATATAGAAAGCATCAGAAAAATCCTCATTACCAATATTTTTTACCGTAATAAAAAACGTTGGCCATGGCAAATTATCGCTTCCACTTACTGGCTCGCCAGGTTTGTGGATATGATTTGGTCTAACATACTTTAATTCTATATTCGTAATTATTAAATCAGGTTTCCCAGATTGACCAAATAATAAGCTGGGAACTACAACTAATAATGAAAAAATAAGATTTCCAAAATCATGTATATATTTATTTTTCATGTATTTAAATTAAGATTATGTAATTGCCTAATGCTGTCGCCAATAAGCGGTCGCCCGGAACAGCGATGCCGAACATACCAGCAACTTTTTATTTATTAAAAAACTTATTTAACAGAACTACTTTAATCAAGCTGCATTTCACGTTTGTTTTTCTTGTAAGACTGCATTCTTTTTTTTTCAATTAGTCATTTCAATTGTTTTTTGAAATTTAACCTTTTTTGAGGGGACAAATGTCGTTATTTTATTAAAATCATTTTTTTTACGGTTGTATCAAATGCTTCTAACTTATAGAAGTACACTCCCGAGGCTAAACCTGTCGCATCAAAATCAACATCGTAAATTCCTTTTTCCTGGTTTTCATCTACCAATACTTTTACCTCTCTTCCCAAAACATCATACACAGATAATTTAACCCTGTGATACGCAAGCAGCGAGTAAGCTATTTTAGTTTTGGGGTTAAATGGATTTGGATAATTAGTGTACAAGTAATCGGAGTTTTTTGGCGAATAAAAATATTCAGCACTAAAATTGATATTTTCCACCTTACGCACATTAGCCCATATATCATATCCGGTTCCGGTGTATTGGTTGTTTTCAAAAGTAAATAATAACTTATCATTAAAAATATCTGCGCCATTTATGCCGTCATAATTATCGTAGGACGTATTCATACTTTCATATTCGTGTATTTTATAATTGATGGATAAATTTTTATTGTCGTTTGCGTAAAATCCCAGCACGTGCAAAGCGTCGTTATATGTAATAAGCAATTTCTGATTATCGAATTTTACAATATTAGAATACAAAATGGAGTAATATCTTTGGTTTAAAACTGTGTTGTAGTAGTAATCTTTATCGAAAGTATATTTTCTTTTAATTTTATACATGTAGCTCTCATCGTATACCACAACATAATTATTAGTGCCGTAGTTTTTACATCTTATGAATGATGAATTCGTGCTAACGCTGTCTATTACGAAAGAGGAGGTAGTGGCTTTCCCGTATCGATCATGGAACTGACCATATATTCGGGGGTTTGATGTGTAATTTGTTAAACTATAATCTCTCCAAACAGCAAAAACATTAAATTTGTCATCCACTGAAATTGTTAGTGGGTAAAAGGCTGAATCCTTTGAGAAAGTTTTAAAATTTGTTTCCGGAACAACCTGAACAAGGTTGCCGTCAAATACTCTCAAGTTAGCGCCATATCTATTATACCAGCAAACTAATATTTCGTCATTACCATTAACATTCAAAGCCAGCTCATACTGTTCATAATATAATTTTCCTTTCACCATAAGATTGTCGCCAATTTTCTTGCCTGCGCTGCTTACTTTTTGAAGCCATACAATATCACGATAATATTCATCCGAACCGGTAAAGGCAATTACAAATGTTCCGTCTGATTGAGTTGCAACTACTTTATTATTTAAAAACCAATAATCAGTAACCGTGTTATTTATTTGAATATTTTCGCCGATCGGGTTAAAGTCTTTATCGAAAACCTGTGCATATAAATCATACCTTCCGTTACGTTTGTCTTCCCATAGCACAATAGCCTCCCCCCGGTTATTGAACTTTACAAGGGATTTTCTTTGCGGTGCGCTTCCGGCATCATCATGTACTTTTTCAAATAGACCGAGAGGAGTTATTTCCGAATTAAATATTTGCATATATATATTCGCGTCATTCCTATCATATTTGGCAACACCGATAACAAAACGGTTGTTGAGTATATCAGTCATTTCATTTACAAATGAATAATTTGCATTTGTACTATTAAATTTGACGAGAATTGTATCCGAAATAATTTCCCCTGTCGATTTTATTTTCTGAATGTACTGGTTGGTATCGTTTGGTAAAAGAATATAAAACGTGCTATCCCTATCCGAAGATGCTGTGTAACCTGCCCACGATAACCCGGTATCATAATTAATAACATCGGTTATAAACGAGCTGTTATTCTGCCTATATATTCTAACCCCTAATTCATCACTAACCGGATAATTGTTGTTTACGTTCCAGACAATTAAAAAATTACCATCATCGGTTGAGGAAATACATGGGAAGTAATTTCGCAAACCATCATCCGGGTTACTGACAATAGTGTTTCTCCCGATTAACTGTCCGTTAATGTTAATTATTTGAAGATAAATTTCGGATGTTGTTCCACCCGTAGTATTCGAACTCCAGGTTATACAGTAATTACCTTCAGCATCCACAGCAATATATTTTCCATGTCCTATGCTGGAAATATTTACATTCGGTTCACTCACTACAATATCATTACCAAGCGGTAATCCATCTTTGCCGAATATTCGTGCATAAACCGTATAATGCCAATTCCCTGTTTCTGAGGCCCACATTATCATAAAAGAACCATCTTTATACACTGCGGCTGATGGCTCCATTGTATTTTGTCCATATGTGGTATTTACCTCTATATTTTCCCCTATTTTTTGCCCCGTGTTAGAAAAACGTTGAGCCACAACTACATTAAAGTTTTTCAGCCATGTTACTACAAAATCTCCGTTTTTATTTGCCGCAATAAAGGGGGAATTATTTCCTGATAACATGGCTTCGTTTACCTTAAAGTTTTTACCAATTTTATTTCCACCGACATCAAAAAATTGAGCAAATATTTCGTTTTTGCCGTTACGTGCATCAATCCAGGCAAAAGCATAATTGCCGTTTCCATCCATCGTTACGCTTTCACTTGATTGCTCACTGCCGTATTCGCCATCCAATGTATTAATCATAAAATCAGTTTTACTATACGGTGGAATAATTGGGTCGGAAGCTAAATTGTTATCGTTTTTATTTGCATTGGAGATTGTGTGGTTTGTATCCGGGTTCAGCACAAAGTTTTTAAAGTAAATCCCATGTCTCTCTGTAATTTGAGCGGAAGCCCCGGTTGATAATATTAGCAAACCGACAAACAACATACGGATAAATATATGCTTCATATTCATTGTAATTCCCTAAAAATATATTTTAGAAATAAAAATTTAATCCTAAACCTATGCGGGTAATAAAATTGTGTTTTTTTATTTCCTGCGTCTGGGTAGTAGTTATGTTTTCGCTGATATACCTTGAATTATATTTACCGCTGACAGTTGAATACAAAACACGAATGTTAGATTTTAATGAAAGCGATTCATTAAAAAAGTATTCAGCACCAAAACCGATATTAAAATGCCAGGGGGAATTTAGTTCCTCCGAAAATTTCTCTGCGTTATTTTCAGTTGTATAGTTTGGCGGGGAATCCTGGAATAATATTTCGTTTTTATTTTGCGCAAACGCAAATTGTTTGCCCATGCTTAAAGCAGTATAGACAGTTACTTTTTCCGATAACAAGTTTTTGAAATAGTATTTTATACCAAGGTTAAAATCGAATGTTTTTAATCCATATGTGTTAATCTCACCCTGGTCTTCATTATTGTTTTGCGCTCTATAGTGGGACTCAGAGCTTGTTTCGGAAAATGAAGAGGAGTATCCGGCATCAAACGTAAACCTAACTTGAGGAGCAATTGCATAAGCCAGTTGTGCCTCCAGGTTTATTTGATTATTTGAATATTCGTAAACATAGGGTTCCTGCTGATAAGAGGTACCTGAGATAACATTATAAACACTACCGGAAAAATACGGTACATACAGTACGCCGAACGACCATTTTTTGTAATCTTTGTTTTTAATAACGGGTTTGTATTCAATTGCAGGTGTAGTATGGTTAGGTTCGGTTTTTTCTTCTTTTACAGGAGTAAAAGATACTCTATTTAATTCTTCCTTAATTATTTGTTCTTCTCTAAGTTTATCTATTCTATTTTCAATAAACGCTAAAATATCGTCTTCGTTGTGTAAAAATCCGCTATTCATTTTGTAAATTGTTCCGAAATTTTCAAGTAAAATATGATCCAAAGCCTTTAGTACTAAGGATTCACTTCTATTTTGTGAATAATCAAAATAAACCCTTGAGTCTTCAATAGATGTTATTAAACAGGGGACCGTCCGACCGTCCACAATAAAAAGTGTATCCGGCAATTGACTTTGTGCAAATGAAATTAGGGGAAGCAAGAGGAAGAATAGTGTTTTCATAAGAGCCCTTCAATAATTGATGAATTTTAATTGATTGTACTATTTGGAAATAAAAAGAAACCCTTTTACTTCGAAAATCTATTATCATTTTAATGCCCTGATTGCGTTAATATAACTTCAGTTTTATTGTGTATCCTGTCTCAAAATAAATACCAAACAAATAATATTAAAAGAAGCAAATAAATAAAGGTAATTATTTGTTTTGTCCTAAAAAGACGACGTCAGTGTCTTTTAAAGTCTACATAAAAACCCGTCAATAGAATTGTAAACTATTGAATCCATAATATTCAGTAATTTTTCTCAGGTCAAACGTTGTGTGGTTCTATTTTTCATTTCAGATTAAATGTTTAGAGACTTCAGGTTTATAAACCGCTTTTTGAAATATCAGCAGTAATTGTTCTAACAATTGTTTATTTTACAGCAGGGTTGTAGTTATGGTATAGAAATATGAAAGCAAAAAAAAATGACATACGACGAAATATTTATTACGGTAAAAAAAATCGGCGATGAATTAAAAAATTCATTTGAGGCAGTTAAAAATTTATCTCTCGAAGAATTAAATTGGAAACCTTCTGCCGACTCATGGAGCGCGGCGGAATGCCTGCAGCACCTTGTAACAACGGATAAATATTATCTAAAAGAATTCAGACAAATTATAGAATGGGGGAAAAAAGCGCAGAACACACAAATACACAAACCGACGTATGCCGGAAAATTTATTTTTAAAGCGGTAAACCCGGAAACAATGCGCAAAGTAAAAACAGCCGCCGCCTTCGATCCTTTAAAAAGCGGAGTGAGCGAAACGGTTATTGATGACTACCGGAATAGTCTTGAAAAAATAGCATCCTTTACTGAAAAACTTCACGGAACTGATCTGAACAAAAACAAAATTCGTTCGCCGTTTGCTAAGTTCTTAAAATATAATCTTGGCGATAGTTTACTTATTATTTATAACCACGACAAACGTCACTTCGAGCAAATAGGTAGAGTGTTAAATTCACCGGGGTTTCCGAAAAAGTAATTGTTATGACAAAACTTGAAAAAGGATTTATACAGATTTATACCGGCAACGGAAAAGGAAAAACAACCGCGGCTATCGGTCAGGCTGTGCGAGCCGCCGGGTATCGATTAAAAACATACTTCGTTCAATTTATGAAGGAATATCCCTACAACGAAATAATAAGTCTCAACCATCTCAGTGAGTGGATAACTATCGAACAGTATTGCGGCGACGGATTCGTCTTAAAAAAAGAACCCGCACCACCGGAAGAAATAAAAAAAGCAAATGAAGCCCTAAACCGGGCGACGGATAAAATGCTAAGCGGAGAGTATGATTTAATTATACTTGATGAAGTCTGTGTTGCAATTTATTTCGGTTTAATAAAGGTTGAAGATGTTCTCCCGGTTATAACTTCTAAACCGGAAAATGTTGAACTTATTCTAACCGGAAGATACTGTCCTCAAGAATTGATTGATAAAGCTGATCTTGTCACCGAAATGAAAGAAGTAAAACATTATTACAAACAAGGCGTTCTTTCGCGTAGAGGAATTGAGTCGTAATATCGAACTTTTTTTATGCATGCCAAAAAAAACATTTCTTTTTAGAATGAGTTCGTAAAAATTTAATATATTTGGTCTTTAATAATCATACATTCATGGAGATATCAATGCCCGTTCATTCAAAAAAGGTTGATGAACTTGCCGTAAATACAATCAGGTTTTTAGCCGTCGATGGCGTTCAAAAAGCAAATTCCGGGCATCCCGGCATGCCTATGGGCTGTGCGCCCATCGCGTATCTTTTATACGCTAAAATAATGAAACACAATCCCGGTAATCCTAATTGGCACAATCGCGACCGATTCATTCTTTCCGCCGGACACGGCAGTATGCTGCTTTATTCAAGTCTATATTTAAGCGGGTATAATTTATCTCTCGATGATTTAAAAAACTTCCGCCAGTGGAAGAGTATAACACCCGGTCATCCCGAATATGGATTGACGCCCGGTGTTGAAACTACAACCGGTCCGCTCGGACAGGGTTTTGCCAATGCTGTGGGAATGGCAATTGCGCGCGAACATCTTGCCGCAAAGTTTAACAAAAAAGATTTTAAAATCATCGATCATTTTATTTATGGCATCTGCAGCGATGGCGATTTGATGGAAGGTATTTCTCACGAAGCCGCTTCACTTGCCGGGCATTTAAAACTTAGAAAATTAATTTTCTTTTATGACGATAACGGAATTACGATAGACGGCAGCACAAGTCTTGCTTTTACAGACGACACAGCAAAACGTTTTGAGGCATACAACTGGAATGTTTTAAGAGTTGATGATGTTAACGATATTGACTCTTTGGAGACAGCGTTAACAGAAGCTCAGAAAGCCGACAAACCCAGTTTAATAATTACGAAAACAAAAATCGGTTTCGGCAGCCCGAACAAACAGGGAAAAGAAAGCTCCCACGGCTCTCCGCTTGGTGTTGAAGAAGTTAAGCTAACAAAACAAAACCTCGGCTGGGTTGAGGATAAGTTTTTTTATGTCCCTGACGAAACAAAAGAAGTTTTTGCAAAAATAAAAGAAACCGGTAAAACTTCGGAAGAAGAATGGAATAAATTATTTGTAGAATACAAAATTAAATACCCCGAAGAAGCAAAACTTTTTGATGATATGATGAACGGAAATTTGGGCAACAATTGGAAAACAAATCTCCCGGTTTTTAATGATTATGAAAAAACATTTGCAACACGCACAATCTCCGGACAGGTAATAAACGCCCTTGTAAAAGAGCTTCCCGGTTTAATCGGCGGTTCTGCAGACCTTGCGCCGTCAAATAATACCGAGGTTAAAGGAGAGCCGTCTTTTGCCGCCGATAATTATGGCGGGCGTAATTTTCATTTCGGTATTCGCGAACACGCTATGGCAAGTTTGATGAACGGAATGGCTATGTACGGCGGTATTATTCCTTACGGCGGTACATTTTTAATTTTTTCAGATTATCTGCGTCCCGCTATTCGCCTCGGTAGTTTAAGCGGTATAAAAGTTATTTATGTATTCACACACGACAGCATCGGTCTTGGCGAAGACGGACCAACTCATCAACCGGTTGAACAACTTGCATCATTGCGAGCGATTCCAAAACTAATTGTTCTCCGCCCGGCAGACGCTAATGAAACTGTTTACTGCTGGAAAGCCGCGATTGAACATAAAGGTAGCCCGGTTGCATTAATATTAAGCCGTCAAAATCTGCCGGTTTACGATCGCAGCAAATATGCCTCTGCCGAAGGTACATTAAAAGGCGGTTATATTTTAAAAGACTGCGTAGGAACACCCGACATTCTTTTTCTTTCCGCTGGTTCGGAGATAAGTGTAACATTACAATCTGCGGTTAAACTTGATAATGAAGGAATAAAAACCCGTATTATCAGTATGCCGAGTTTTGAATTATTTGAGAAGCAGAGCGATGAATATAAAGAGTCTGTGCTTCCTAAAAATGTAAAAGCTCGTATATCTGTTGAAGCCGGTGTTGCGCAAGGTTGGAGCAAGTATGTTGGCCTGGATGGAGATTCCGTAAGCATTGAGGGGTTCGGCGCTTCGGCACCCGTTGGAGTGCTAATGGAAAAATATGGATTCACAGTTGAGAATATAACTTCAAAAGCAAAAGAAGTTTTAAGAAAAAACAACAATAAATAATTCTTCAAAATTTATAAGGGCTATTGAATAAAAATATTCGATAGCCCTTTTTTACATCTTTTCTAATTCTTCTTTGTCTTTCTTTTTTAAACCCGCCGCAATCAAATCGTACGAATGATCAATCCACTCATAAATAAATTTATCAGGAATCCTGGTTTCTAAATAGACGGTATTCCAGTGTGTTTTATTCATGTGGTAACCCGGAATCACATCATCGTATTTTTCTCTCAACTCAATTGCCCTCTCCGGGTCGCACTTTATATTAATGCTATATGGCGGATTAAGATTAGCGAGCAAAAATATTTTATTCATTACTTTGTAAACCGGTGTGTCTTCATCAAAAGGAAGAGTTTCGGTTACACCTTTTTTAGATAAACAATATTCTCTTATCTGTTCTAAATTCATAAAATACTTTCCTAATCGTTTCATCCATTCGGTTGGGATAAACAGCCGAAAAAAATACGCAGATACTCCAGATTCAGCTACTTCTTATTTCTGTCTATCCACTTAGCCGCATCTTTGGCGAAGTATGTTAAAAACATATCCGCACCGGCGCGTTTTATTGCAACAAGCGATTCAATCATCACCCGCTCTTCATCAATCCACCCGTTTTGAGCTGCGGCTTTTATCATTGCATATTCACCGCTAACCTGATACGCAGCTGTTGGCAAACCGAATTTTTCCTTTACACGGTAGATGATATCGAGATATGCGCCCGCCGGTTTAACCATAATAATGTCTGCGCCTTCCTCAACATCAGCCTCCGCCTCGCGCATCGCCTCGTTCGTATTGGCTATATCCATTTGATGCGAACGTCTGTCGCCGAATGCAGGGGCAGAATCCGCGGCGTCTCTAAAAGGTCCGTAATAACCCGATGAATATTTTACTGCGTAGCTCATAATTGGAATTTTTGTAAATCCTTTATAATCGAGAGCTTTTCTTATCGCTGCGATTCTTCCGTCCATCATATCTGATGGAGCTATGATATCAGCGCCGGCTTCCGCATGCGAAACAGCTTCTTTTGCAAGAAGGGAAACCGTTTCATCGTTCAGCACTTCTTCGCCGTTCAACAATCCGCAATGTCCGTGCGAAGTATACTCGCACAAACAAACATCGGTTATAACAAGAAGTTCTTTAACATTTTCTTTTATCGCGCGTACCGCCCGCTGTATTATTCCGTTGGGGTCATATGCCTCAGAACCCTTTTCATCTTTGTGTTCCGGGATGCCGAAAAGTATTATCGCCGGGATGCCGAGATCTCGAACTTCTTTACACTCTTCAACAAGGACATCAATTGACATCTGGTAAACGCCGGGCATCGATTTTATTTTATTCTTTATCTTTTCGCCGGGCAGAACAAATAAAGGATAAATCAAATCATTTTTTGAAAGTTCCGTTTCGCGCACCATGTCTCTTACAAGAGGATTGTAGCGCAAACGTCTTAACCGTTTTGTTGGATATGTTGCCATGTTTCTCCTTTGGAATGCACAATGAATAATGAAAAATGTACAATGATTTTATATTCAATTTATAAATTTTGTTTTGCTGTTTTTATTATAGAGGTTAATAATTTTATTAATTCGATACAATCTTCTTTCAAACTGTTATACTCATTACTGTTTATTACTTCGGCAGAGTAAAAAAGATTTAACCAGTATTCTGTTTCTCGTGCTTCTTTTAATGAAATAGTAAGTTTGTTTATAAAATCTTTTTTACTTGGAGATGACTGTGATTCAGCTATATTTGCTCCGATAGATGTCCCTGAGCGAAGTATTTGATTATATAATAATTCAAATGATTTGTCTTTCTTGTTATAATAAAAAGTAAACTTTAAAATTCTAACACTAAAATCGAAACTCTTTTTTACGATTGGATTTTCATACCCAACATATTTTTCATACACTTTCATTGTGCCTTCTTCATTATACATTATTCACCGTGAATTTTTCCGCGACTAATTCAGCGTTCTTAATACAATCGCCCACGGAGATGCCGCCACGATAGTTGCCGCTTAAAATTATACCCGGATTGTTTTTTTCGAATTCTTCAAAATATCTTTCGTGTTCAATATATCCGAGATTGTACTGCGGTATTGCTTTGTTCCGGTAGCGGTAAGTTGAAAATAATGGCGCGCCGTTTATTTTCATCAGCTCTTCAAATTCTTTTTGAACTTTTTTAATAATTATTTCTTTATCCATTTTTAAAAGATCGGCATCGCGGGAACCGCCGACGAATAAAGTGAACACGGCTTTGCTTTCTTCACTTCGATTATTAAATATAACCGAACTCCATAACGCGCCGAGAAATGATTTTTTTTCTTTTGCTGGAATTAAAAATCCAAAGCCATCTAAAGGATGTCCGACAGCTTTTTTATCGTAAACTATATAAAGAACAAGAACAGGCGGGTAATAAATTTCATTTAAATGTTTTGCTAATTTATCATCCCACCTCCCAAATATCTCCGCCGTCCTATATGCCGGAGTAGCCGAAATAATCGATTGGCATAAAATACTTTCCGTTTCTCCGGCGTGCTCAAATGAAACTTTATACCCGGATTCTGTCTTGGAAACATCTTTAACTTCGCATTTAAAACGAACTCTATGGTCGAGAGCGTCGGCTATGGCTTTGGGCAGTACCTGCATACCATCTTTGAATGAAAGCATTTTTGCGCTCTGTTTCGAAACCTCTGCACGCTTCTTTCTTTCTTTTGCACTTTTAATTGTTCCTATTATCAGTCCGCCATACTTCTCTTCTAAAGCATACAATTTTGGAAACGCAGATTTAACACTTAAATCCTCCGGGTTGCCTGCGTAAACACCGGCTACAAAAGGATTGATTGCGTAGTCCAAAAATTCACGTCCGAGTCTTCTTTTCACAAAGTCGGCTATACTTTGATAATAGCCATCATCTGACCTACCGATAAAGGGTTCGGCAAACAACCTGAGTTTTGCGCGTGTTGAAAACAATTTTGTTTTGATAAATGTTCCCGGTGACATCGGCAGCGGGTATAACGAATTGCGTTTAAGAATATATCTTTTGTTTGCGGCTTTATTGGCGTATAAAAGCTGATCCTGTAATTTTAACTCTTCTACAAGTTTTGCTATAAGCGGTGTTGTTTCGAGCGCGCTATTCGGACCTTTATCAAAAAGGTATCCATTTTCACGCACCGATTCCATCGATCCGCCAGCTTCGTTTTTCTTTTCGAGAACAACAACGTCATAACCTTTATTATAAAGAAGATATGCTGTTGTTAAACCGGAAATGCCCGCGCCGAGCACAACTATTTTTTTTGATGATAATGTTACGTTCAATTTTAATTCAACTTTTCAAGGGTTAATTGTTTTAATGCTGCAACAAAAGTTTCCGAATCGTTTAATCCGGTCATTACAATATAGTTTTTTATTCCAGCCTTGTCAGCAACATGTCGGTACTCGATATCAAGTTCAAACAGAGTTTCAACGTGGTCGGATACAAAACTTATGGGAATAATTAAAAGATGTTTTTTTTCTTTTGCTGAAAGTTCTTTTATCATATCGGAGGTTGATGGTTCTAACCATTTTGCCGGTCCAACTTTGCTTTGAAAACATAAATGATGGTTATGTGAATATTTTCTTTCATTCATAACAGCGGCAATTGTTTTTTCTATATGCATGCTATATGGGTCTCCCTTTTTTACATAACTAACGGGCGTTCCGTGCGCGCTAAAAACAAGCTGAACATCACTTCTAATTTCTTCCGGAAACTTTAACAGCGTTTCATCGATTCTTTCATTTATTGATTTGACATATTCCGGGTGCTCATAATAATCATTTATGAAAATAAGTTTTTCAAGATTACCGGTGTAGAAGCGTTTCCATTCATTAAAAGAAGAACCCGTTGTTGATTTTGAAAAATGGGGATACAATGGAAGCATTACTATTTTATCATAATTTCCTTGCTCAACTTTTTTTACCGTTTTTTCCGTTAAGGGTTTCCAGTAGCGCATTGCAACAAACACATCAGCATCTTTTCCCGCGGCGCGAAGTTTGAGTTCGAGCATTTTTCGCTGTTTTTCTGTCCACTCACCTATAGGCGATTTACAGCCAATTAGTTTATATTCTTCTTCAACTTTCGGAGCTCTTTTTTTTGAAATAAATCTGGCGAGTGATTTTTGAAATGGAAGTTTAAATATATCCGGGTCATTGAATAAATTTTCCAAAAACGGTTGAACAGCTTCAAGTGAATCGGGTCCGCCAAGATTAAATAAAACTACTGCGTATTTACTCATTCGTTTTCCATATATTTCTTTTGATTAAGAGCATAACAAACATTATTATTAAACAGTTCTTGAATATCGCGCTTTATCTTCTTTTCTTTCAATATAACCGTCAAAGTTCATTGCGATGTTTCGGATAAGAAGTCTTCCCATATTTGTTACTTCGAGTTTATCAGAGTCAATTTTTACGAGTTCGTCTTTTTCCATTTCCGCAAGATTATTTAATCCCCATGCAAAAAACTCTTTAAAGTTTATCCCGAATTTATCGTCAATCGATTTGAAGTTTAATTCGAAGTCGCACATCAACCTCATTATAACATAATGGCGGATATGGTCATCTTCTGTTAAACGATAACCTTTTGTGGTTGGAATTTTTTCATTGTCAAGCGCGTCGTAATATTCTTTTTCTGTTTTATAATTCTGAGCATAAATATTTTTAAGCTGACTAATTCCTGTTATTCCGAAGGCGTATAAATCAGCATCGGCATTGGTGCTGTAACCCTGAAAGTTGCGGTAAAGTTTTTTCTCGCGCAGCGCAACGGCAAGTTCGTCGTCAGGTTTTGCAAAATGATCCATTCCGACAAAATCGTATCCCGCGTCTGTAAGCTTTTCAATAGTCATTTTTAATATGTTTAACTTTTCTTCTGCCGCAGGTAAATCTTCGGGATGAATTAATGCCATATGTTTTTTCATCCACGGAACGTGTGCGTAATTAAACACCGCAATCCTATCGGGAGAAATATCAATTATTTTTTCAACCGTGTCCTGAAATGTTTCCACCGTTTGAAACGGCAGACCGTATATTAAATCAAGATTGATGCTTTGATACTTTAGTTCGCGTACCCACTCAATAGTTTGGCGGGTTATATCTTCGGGTTGAATTCTATTTACAGCTTTTTGAACTTTTTCGTTAAAATCCTGAACGCCCATACTGATGCGGTTAAAACCGTTACTGCGCAATGCTTCAAGATGAGCTTTTGTTAATCCGCGGGGATCAATTTCGCAACTATTTTCCGGGTCATCAATAAATTTAAATGACTGCTGAATGTATGACGCTAAATCTGCAATTTCATCGGGACTTAAATGTGTTGGTGTTCCGCCGCCCCAATGAAGCTGCGAAACTTTTCTTTCGGGTAAAATATAGCCGCGTAATAAATCAATTTCTTTTTTTACATAATCAACATAACTATTTACACGTTCGCGGTTACGGGTAATAAGCATATTGCAGCCGCAGAAGTAGCATAATGTGTCGCAATAGGGGAGATGAAAGTAAAGCGACAGATTAGGCAGCTTTTCACCGTAATTTGTTTTTACAATTTCATCAAGATAGTCTTCCGCAGTAAATGAATCGCTAAATTGAGGCGCTGTTGGATAACTTGTGTATCTCGGACCCGGCTTATCATATTTCTTAAATTTGGCTAAATCAAACTCAAACATCAAAAACTCCTAACCTAAACATGATACTTTACACTTTCCTCTTTTACAAAACGAACGAGTGCTTTTGCGTTTTCCGGATCGATATCGGGAAGTATTCCGTGACCTAGATTAAAAATATGTCCGCTTCCATTTCCGAACGAAGCAAGGACTTTACCCACTTCAGATTTTATTTTTTCATGTGTTCCATAAAGAACGGTCGGGTCCATATTTCCCTGCAACGCAACTTTATCTCCAATTTGATTTCGTACTGTGCCAAGATCCATTGTCCAGTCGAGCCCGACTACATCGGCGCCGCTCGCCGCAAGCTTATCCAATCCGTAGTGTACTCCCTTTGCATAAACTATTACAGGTTCATCTTTACGTTTTATCTGCTCAATTATGCGAACCATATACTGAAGCGAAAATTCATTAAAATCATTCTGCGATAAAATTCCTCCCCATGTATCAAAAATTTGAACGGCATTTACACCGGCTTCAATTTTTGCTGAAAGATATAACGCGATGGAGTCAGCCAGCATATCGAGCAGCGAATGAGCAAGTCTTGGGTTATTGTAAATAAGCTTCTTTACTTCTGAAAAATTTTTTGATCCTTTTCCCTCAACCATATAAGTTAAAAGTGTCCATGGTGAACCGCTGAAACCAATTAACGGCACGCGGTTATTGAGCGCTCGTTTAGTCATAACAACGGCATCGAGCACATAACCTAAATCGAGGAACGGGTCAATTTCATTTAATTGATTTGCATCCAGTTCACATCTAATAGGAGACGGGAAAATCGGTCCTTTACCTTCGTGCATTATTAATTCCATCCCCATCGCTTCCGGTATCACGAGTATATCACTGAAGATAATGGCGGCGTCTGTTCCTATAATATTAATTGGCTGTACGGTAACTTCCGAAGCAAGTTCCGGGGTTTTACACATCGTTAAAAAATCCGCTTTTGCCCTTACCTCTCGATACTCCGGCAAATAACGACCGGCTTGGCGCATAATCCAGATAGGTGTGCGGTCGACTGGCTGCCGTTTACATGCGCGTAAAAAAAGGTCGTTTTGTAGTTCGCTCAATAGTTTCTCCGTTTGATATTATTTTCTATAAAATTCAACAATAGATTTAGCCAGGGCATCGATAGTGTATTCTTCCGGCATAATTTCTACTGTTATACCTTTTGCCTCAATTGCGGCTTTAGTTGTTGGCCCAATCGCAGCTACGAGTACGCTTGCAAAATACTCCTCCGGATGGGCGATGTTTAATATTTGCAAATAATTTTCGAATGTAGAAGGACTTGTAAAAATTATTAAATCCGGTGAAGAGTGATGAAGTTCTTCAATATGGTCATATATTTTTTCGGTTGCTGGAATAGCCACGTTATAAACCGGCGCGGTTTTTATAACAGCACCGAGAGCTTCGAGTCCGCGTGGCAGTTCTTCCCGGCCTATTGCCGATCGCGGAATGAACACAATTTTTTGCTCAAGCGGATGATGAATGAGTTCCGCGATTACACCTTCGCCGCTAAACTCTTTAGGTATTATATGAACCGGAACCCCGAGTTTGCTGCAAACCGATGCTGTCTTACTGCCCACCGCAACAACTTTCACATTGTTAAAATTATAAACCAATTTTAACTCCGAGCAGCGGTGAATAAACATCCGAACAGCATGCCCGGATGTAAAAATAAGAAAATCTATTTTTTTCCCCGAGGATATTATTTCATCAAAAATACGCCAGCTTGCGGGGGGCACAATATCGAGAGTTGGAAAAGGAATTACATTTGCGCCAAGTTGTCTAAATATGTTTGCTGATGAATCAGATTGTTCCATCGTCCGGGTAAGAACTATTGTTTTTCCTTTTAACGGAAGCAGTTCTTTATATTGCTCACACGACAGTAATCCGTACAGAACAAAATCAAAAATCTTTTCGCGCTCTAGAGTTTGTTGCGTATCCTTCAGCTTATTATCTATTCCTCTTTGTACTGCCGCGTATATACAACCGAGAATAACATCAACTGCAAATTTTGCTTCTATTCTTCTAAAAAGAAGTTCTTCTTTCCCTTTTGTTATTATCCTTTCGAGCATCTGTTTCAGTTCCTTATCAAGCATGATGAGCTGCGTACAAAGTTCGCTTTTGCCTGTTAAGTTTTCCTTTTGGTACATCAAAAAAAAGTTTTGATACTTCATCATAAACATATAAAGATGAATGATGAATGTGCGGAGTGAAGAGATACTGCTTGTTTCAGTATTGATTTTTTCTTCGAGTGAATAAACAAGTTTCCTCATCCGCATCGTCATAATTGAAAAGTACAAATCTTCTTTGGATTTGAAGTAATTGTAAAGCGTTCCTTTTGCAACCGAAATTTGATGCGCAACTTCTTCCATCATCACTTCGTGATAATTTTTTTGAGAAAAAAGAAGCGAAGCCGCTTCGAGAATCATCTCGCGCTTTTTTTCTTTTTTTAACAATATGCTGCTCGCATCCATCATCTTTGAAAAGTTACCTTATTTTCCACTCATTCTCTTTTAGCATGAGCCCGGTATTAGGATCTATTATTACTTCCTTTCCGTTTCCAATATATCCGTTAGAGCCATGTGATTCGTAAAGTGTTGTTAAAACATGCCACACATATTGTTTAAGAGTTTCGTCCCATAAAAACCCAACCTTCCACTCAATTACCCCCGGCTCAAGCCCGAGCTCAGCAGCAATTGTACGCGCTTTTTCCTCATCAATATTAAATGTGCAGGATGATGGATCGCTGAGACAATCCGGGATGCCAAAAATTTCTCTTTCTTTTACAACCCGTCCGGTGCTGTCAATTGTAAAATGAATCAACTCATCCACGAATGGTTTCTCGGGCATTACAAAACGGTATGCCATTTCATAAGTGCCGCCTATTTTTTTTGTTAAAACAAAATCCGGCGAAATGTACTTCTTAAAAAATTCGTCGCCTGTTTTTGAGATGATAAAATCATTTGCTTTTTTTAGCAGTTCAACCGGCACATCAATTTCTTCCTTCTGGCTGCACGAGCTGCACGAACATGAAAAAGAAATAAAAGTAAGCGCCGCAATTGACAATCCGGATAAAAACAACAACATCTTTTTTAATTTCATTTCTGTCTCGCTGATTTATAAACTTCATCCAATATTTTTTTTGCGCCCGCTCTTAACATCTCTTTTGCCATTTGTTTGCCTATTTTTTCTGCATCCGTTTTTTTGCCGCGCACTTTTTTGCGGAAAGTTAAACTTCCATCAAGGCTGCCAATTAATCCGTCAAAATAAAATCCGTTTGATCTAACTTCGCCAAAAGCGCCGATTGGAACCTGGCAGCCGCCCTCGAGTGTGCGGAGAAAAGAACGTTCCGCCATTACGGCATAATATGTATTTTCATCATGTATTGATTTTATAATTTCTTCGGCAAACTTGTTGTTCTCATGAATTTCAATACCGAGCGCACCCTGTCCAACTGCCGGAAGCATTTCATCGGTACTTATTATTGAAGAAATGCTTTTAGAAAGTTTTAGTCTTTCAACCCCGGCGCGGGCAAGTATAATTGCGTCCCATTTAGATTTTAAAAATTTATCGATGCGCGAAGGAACATTGCCCCGGAGTTCTTCGGTTTTTATATCGGGGCGAAGATGAAGCAGTTGGCTGCGGCGGCGCAACGAACCGGTACCGACAATCGCGTTTTCAGGAAGTTTGTCTATTGTCATCCCTTTTTTACGGGCAATTAAAACATCCTCTACAGAATGACGTTTTGAAACTGCGGTGAGTTTTAAACCATCAGGAATTTTTGTCTGAAGATCTTTAAGACTATGTACGGCAAGGTCAACAGTTTTATTCAACAACTCAACCTCAAGCTCTTTTGTAAACAAACTTTTGTCGCCAATCTTCGAAAGAGCAACATCGAGAATTTTATCCCCTTTTGTTTTTATTATTTTTATTTCAACCGAAACATTTTTATTGTTACGTTCAATTTCTCGCTTTACAAAATTCGCCTGCCATAAAGCCAGGTCGCTGCCGCGTGAACCGATGATTAATTTTGTCTTCAATTTTGTTCTTCCTTTGCGATGTTGTTTATTCCGAAGATATCCTTTAGAATACTAATTTTTACTGCCGCTTCGTCGCTATTTTGACCCTGCTCGGACATTTTTTTTAATTCCACCGTTGGTTGATGCAAAAGTTTATTTACAATTCTTTTTGTTATAATTTCGAGTTTTTCTTTATCATCATCACTAAAACGGTTTATGTTTTTTTCAACCTCTTCGGCCCTAATGTTTTCGAAATGTTCGCGTAACGATTTTATTGTAGGCGCAACTTCGAGCGAGTTATACCAGCTAAAAAAGTTTGCAACTTCCTCATCAATAATTTTTTCTACCTTTGGAATTTCATCCATGCGTTTATTTAAATTTTGACCGACAATAATATTCAGCGAATCAATGTCGTGATAAAAAACAGAATCGATATCCCGCGCCTTCGGATCAATATCACGCGGAATGGCAATATCCATTAGCACAGTAGGTAAATAATTTCTGCGTTTCATCGAATTTTTTATATCATCTTTTGTTAAGATAAGCTCGTTGGAACTTGTCGCGCTCAAGATTATATCGTACTCGTGCATCGAATCTTTGAATGTATTAAAAGGAAGAATGCGCGCACCGAGTTTTTCGGCCAGCGGCTCGGCTCGCTCAATTGTGCGGTTAGTTATAGATAACCTGCCGATTCCCCGTTCCTTTAAATGTTTTGCGGCTATCTCACCGGTTTCGCCCGCGCCGATAACAAGCGCCGATTTTTTGTTTAAGCTGCTGAATATTTTTTCAATGAGCTGCACCGCGGCATAACTTACCGTTACAGCGCCTTCGCTTATTTCAGTCTCGGTAATTGCACGTTTACCTGTTTTAATTGCTGCATCAAATAACCGCTTTGTCAAATACCCGGTAAAATTTAATTCTTCGGCAAGTTGAAACGAATCTTTTACCTGGTGATAAATCTGGTTATCGCCAATGAGCAGCGAATCGATACCTGTAATAACGCTAAAAAGATGTTTGACCGCCGCAGTTGAAAGATAATTACGAAAATTATCAGCCTTAATACTTAAGACAGATTTTTCGTCTAATAAAAATTTTTGTATTTCATGGTAATCAATCTTGGGGTCAATCGGTATTCCATAAACTTCGGTTCGGTTACATGTAGAAATAACAAGACCTTCTTTAAACAATTTTTCTTTTGCTTTCTGGACAAAGTCGGCAATTTCTTCATTACTTAAATGCAGCGCTTCACGGAGTTCTACAGGCGCAGTATGATGATTTATTGTTACGGCTATTAAATTCATATTAATAGAAAGTATGAAAACTTTTTGAAAGAAAGTTGCTTAATGTTGTAGACAAAATGGCAATCACAAATCCAATTATAGAAAGAGTAATAACGCGTTTACCGCGCAGTTTGCCAAGGGTTTTGCTCAAAATTCCAATTCCGTATAAAAGCCAAACAAGTGCTGTTCCGATAAGCTTCGGATCGGCATAAGAAAAATCCGGGAATGCTTTAGGCAGCCATATAACACCTATAATAATAGCAATGGTTAACATTGTAAACCCGATAATTGCGGATACAAAACTTAAACGCTCTAAAACTTCAAGGCTCGGCAATCTGTTGAATATTAAACCGAATTTGTTGAGTTTTATATCCTGGTATAGAATCATATAAAGCACGCCATAAACAGCGGAAATTGTAATACCGGAGTAACCGAGAAGCGCGCTAAAAACATGCCCTCCGAGAAGATTGCTTCGAAGAACTTCTTTTACTAAAACGAGATCTTCAATAAATAATGTTGAAATAATCTGAAAGAAGATGGAGATGATTATAATAAACGGTCCCGTGCCGCGGATATCGGTTAAAAGTTCGAGAAGGAAGTATGAAAAACTGACTGAAAAAGCGAGCACTGTAAAAATTTCGAAAACGTTTGTAATCGGCGGATGATTGAACTCAATGGTTCTGAGAATAAGGTAAATTGCATGAAAAAGAAGTGTAATAAAGAGAAAAATCCTCTTCGAGTTGGCAAAATTTTTCCCGCCATACATAAAATCGTAAAAATAAATGCCGAAAGTAATTATATACAATACCGGCAGTAAAATATTTATAAAATCTATAACAGCTTTCATTATTTTTCCTTAACTGACCTGTGCGTGCAAAACTAAGTAAAATATTGTTTTCAAGCAATACAAATTTGACCGGTGAGTCAAGAAAGGATTTTAAAATAATGTGAATGCAATTGTAATGTTTTATTTTGCGATTATTTTAGCAATTTTGGTGTTTTTTGCTGCTAACACGAAAAAATAAAAGAAATCAAGGGAAGTGTATCTTTATAAAGTGTAATGATTGAGTTGATATAAATTCGTTCACTCAATCGACGGTATTCTCAAAATAGTTGATCATTCGAAACATATTGACAAATAATGCTTTAGGGTTTGAACAAATCAAAATCGTTTTTCAGTAATAATTTTTTTAAATATATATTATCACGCGGACGAACTTCGCTTTTGCATATAAAAGTTATTTCATCCCCCTTCGCCGCGGTCTCAGCAGGCTTGTCGTCTTTTAGAAAACTTTCGAGTGTTAATTCAACAACCCCGGTTGTTGTTCCGATGATGTAAATTTTATCGCCGTTATTTAATTCTCCTGATTCGATAAGCATGTGCACTGCTTCTGCTTTTTTGAAGTAATTCAGCACGCGTCCCACATACTCTTTTTTTGTGGTTGCTTTGCTTCCATGAATGTCTGAATAATCGGCGGCGCTTGGTTTGTCGAAATAAAAACCCGCAGAAAAACCACGATTATAGACCTCGCCGAGATCTTCAAATAATTGTTTTTTTATCCCCGAAGTAAGCTTCCCTTCAAAATATAAATCTATTGCTGTGCGGTAAGTTTTAACGGTTTGGGCTACATACTCGGGACTTCTTTTACGCCCCTCGATTTTAAAGCTGTCAATACCGGCTTCAATCAACAAGTCAATATATTCAATTGAACATAAATCTTTTGGAGACATAACATAATCTTCACCCATAATCATCGACTTGTGGACAGTCGGATCGTGAACTTCAAACTCGCGACGGCACGGCTGAATACACTCACCGCGGTTTGCGCTTTTGCCGAACAGATGATGACTCATAAAACAGCGACCGCTAACCGCAATACACATTGCCCCGTGAACGAAGGCTTCAATTTCAAGATCGGTGTTGGCGCGGATTTTTTTTATTTCTTCCAGCGAGCACTCGCGCGCAAGTACAACACGTTTTGCACCGATAGATTTATAAAAATTAGCGCTTACGGAATTTGAGATTGAACCTTGTGTTGAAATACAAAACGGCATTTTATGTTCGCGGCATTTTTGTGTAACTGCCAGGTCCCAGCAGATAACGGCATCAACACCGGACGTTTTTGCTGCGGATATTATTTCATCTGCTTCGTCAAGTTCTTCTTCAAAAACAATTGTGTTTAATGTAAGATAGGTTTTAACATTTTTTGATTTACAGAATCCAACAATTTTATCGAGTTCATCAAGCGTGAAGTTGGCGGCTTTGGCGCGCATATTTAATTTTTCCACGCCGAAATAAACCGCGTTTGCTCCGGCGTTAACAGCCGCTATAAGCATTGTCCAATCGCCTGCCGGAGCCATTAGCTCGGGGGGTGTGAGTGGTTTGTTGTTTGTAGTTTGAGGTTTCTTGTTATTTATTGATTCGTTCATTTTTCTGATTTAATTTTCATGGAAAGATAATTAATATATGCGCTAAGCTTTGGAGTTAGTTCTTCCTGAATCTGTTGAATTCTTTTAGCACTTCCCTCGTTGAGAAGTGGCCTTTTATATGCTTGATGTAAAAAATGTTTTACTTCAAATAATGAACCCCGAGATATTTTGAAAAATCGCCTATTTTCTAAATAACTGCCACGACCCAAGTCTTCCGTAATATTAGCGCCAATACTATCGGCAGCCCTTACTAATTGGTTGCCGATAGTATTTTTAAAAAAATTGTCCCATAAAATTACCGCTTCCCAAATTTCATCAGCGAGTTTTATGGCAAGTTTAAATACTTCAAGTTTTTCATACATCGATTCCATATTTCTTCTCAACTAACTACAAACAACAAACCACTCACCACAAACAAACTCACGCTTTTTGTTCCCAAACTTCTGCAATTTTAATTATACACTTTACGGCAACCTCCATATCCTGTATTGCCACCCACTCAAGTTTCGAATGAAAACTGTGCTCGCCTGCAAAAATATTTGGTGTCGGTAAACCCATAAAGGATAAACGCGCGCCATCAGTACCGCCGCGTATTGCCTGTTTAATCGGCTCAATGCCAAGACGTTGCATCGCTTCAACCGCGTTTGCTTCAACCTGAGGATGCTGATCGAGAATTTCTTTCATATTGCGGTATTGTTCTATAACTTCAAAATCATATTTAGACCCGGGATATTTTGCAATTACCTTCTCTGCAAGGTCTTTTAATATTGTTTCATATTCTTTTAGCTTTGATGTTACAAAATCCCTAATGATAAATTTAAGAACTACTTGTTCTTCGTTTCCGTTAATAGATACGCAGTGCACATAACCTTCCCGTTTGTCTGTTGTTTCCGGCGATAGTTTATCCTTCGGCAAACTTTCGATAAAAGCCGCACCAACTTTTATAGAGTTTATCATAATATCTTTTGCATAACCGGGATGAATATTTTTTCCATGAAACGTTAAAACCACGGCATCGGCGCTAAAGGTTTCTATTTCAACTTCTCCGCGTGTTTGACCGTCAACTGTATAGGCATACTTTGCACCGAATTTTTTTACATCAAATTTTTCGGTACCCCGTCCGACTTCTTCATCGGGAGTAAAACATACTTTTATGGTTCCATGTTTTACTTCGGGATGAAGCAGCAGGTAATTAACAGCATCCATTATTTCGGCAACACCACATTTATTATCGGCACCAAGCAGCGTTGTTCCGTCTGTGGTGATGATATCGAATCCGATCATATCTTTCAAATCGGGATTTTCGCTAAGTTTTATTATTTGTGTATTGTCTTTTGGAAGCACAATATCGCCGCCCGGATAATTACGATGAATAACCGGGTTAACATTAGCACCGCTTACCGCCGGCGATGTATCAACGTGTGCAATAAAACCAATTGCAGGCACATCCTTTTCGGTATTTGAAGGCAGCGAAGCCATCACATAACCATATTCATCCATGTGAGCATCGGCGAGCCCCATCTCTTTTAATTCGTTTGCAAGATCTTTCGACAAAATTTTCTGCTTGTCGGAACTCGGGAAACTTTGCGAATCCTCGTCTGATTGGGTGTCGTATTTAACGTATTTTAGAAATCTATCGACGCATGTGTATTTATAGTTTGGGTCAAACATTTTAATCCTCACTTTTTTATAAAATTGATATTAAAACCTATGGAAAATGAAATTTAGTAGCAAGTTTCTTATCTTGGACTTGCAGAAATTTCTTTCTTTAATTTCAGCAACCTGAACTTGAATCAAGATGAATTCATTCAACAAAATTTAGGAGCAAAAATGAAATTTAAGTTACTTTTAAAAGTTTTTTCGTTTTTTATACTTCTTACAGTAACGGTTTTCGCGCAATTAAAACCACAGATAAGCTTTATTGATTTATTAGATAAATCTGAAACCAATTCAATTCATAAAACCGAAGCGCGTTTAACCGCGCTTGAAAAAAATCAACCATGGAGCATATTTACACCCGAAGGTGTTTTTATGGAAGCTCTCGCGGTTGAAAACAACAGACCTGTCTATGCTGTAATTACAAATCTTATAAATCCCTACGACGGCGGGCACACAGTCTTTTTTGAAGAAATTAAAAGCCGCTATAATTTATCAGGAGCCCGGCTTATTTATAGTAAAGAAAATATTATAAATCCGCATGTAGGCGAACCCATTGTTACCAAACAAACAGACGGCACAGTCAGTTATATTATGTTTATGCAATCAACCGGCGACCGTGTGGTTGGTTTAGACCCCATTACCGGCGACGTTGTTATCCCCGCAGTATTGGAAGACCCTGTTCTGCTTGGTACTCCGAAGATTGCGAGATTAACTCCCCGCGCCACAATTACCATTTCCGATCAACTTTCCGACGGAGTAACAGAATACGACACAACCGGAACCCCCATGGGATATTTTGCCCCGCTCGGCGGAGTGAACAACACAATTTTAGATAACTGCCGCGGACATATTTATAAACCGGATGGCAACTTACTTGTTTCAAATGGAAGCGGTTCAAATCAGAATACAGTAGCAGAATTTGATAACGCCGGAAATTACCTTGGTAACTTTATTGCTGCCGGTGCAGGCGGACTAAGTTCTCCCTATGATATTCTATGGAGAGCAAATGATGTTTTAGTCGGCGGATCAAGTAGTCATGCTATACACGCTTACAATCATTCAGGAATATATCAAAGTGATTTTATAACCGGTGTTTCGTTTCCGCAAGAAATGCTTGAACAACCAAATGGTGATATTTATATCGCCGATTTTGGCGTGGGCGGCGGCGTCCGCATATATTCTTCAACCGGATCACTTATAAGTTTATTAAATGTAGTAACGGCAAATAGAGGCGTTTGGATTCTTGGCAACGGACACATATTAACTTCTAATGCAGCCGGTTTGCATGAACTTGATCCGACTACCGGGGCAGTTATTCGAACAATAATCTCCGGTGTAAGCGGGCAATGGCTTTCGCCATTCGACCGTTCTATTTTTATTCCCGTTGAATTAACATCATTTACTGTTGCCTTGGAAAACGGAAAAGCCCTACTCAACTGGACAACTGCAAGCGAAACGAACAACAAAGGATTTCAAGTAGAAAGGAAAAAGTTGGGCGAAGCGAAACCCGTTAACCAACGGATAGAAGGTAAAGAGGAGTGGCAGACTGCGGGTTTTGTTAACGGTAACGGAACATCCGCAGAAAAAAATAGTTATTCATTTACTGATGAAAATTTAGTCCCCGGCAAATACAAATACCGACTAAAGCAAATTGATTTCGACGGCACATTCAAATACTCCAATACCGTTGAAGTTGATTACACTGTGCCGGTTGAGTATGCTCTTGAACAAAATTATCCTAATCCGTTTAACCCAACTACGACTATAAAATTTTCCATTCCAACGGATGAGTTTGTATCGCTGAAAGTTTACAACATTCTGGGTAAAGAGGTTGCACAGATTATTAATGAAAATCTAAAAGCCGGTATTCACAAAGCCGTATTTTCAGCGCATAATTTTACGAGCGGAGTATACTTTTGCAAAATTGATGCGGGGAATTATTCTGCTGTTAAAAAAATAGTATTGTTAAAATAATCTTTTATGATACTAACTTTAAATAAAAAACATATAACGAGTGCTTGCTAATGAACCACTATCATTAATGCCGGGATGTTAAAGTGTGGTTGTAGAATAGACTCAAATTGTTTTTATAAAATAGCGTCTGTTTATGTCGCTTCAATTTGGTTTAGGGTATCTCTACTAACTTTTAGTTAATCCGTTTCCGCTAGCTAACGGAAACGGATAACGGATTTTTAGGGATACCTTAACTAAGAAATAGCTGACAACAGTTCGTTATACTTATGAAGTTTGTCTTCCCAATCTTTTTGTTTTTGTCTTTCCTTTTCAACGACATCGGCGGCTGCGTTGTTTACAAACTTATCATTCGAAAGTTTTTTGTTGATGCCAGTAAGCGCACCCTGCAGCCTGTCAATCTCTTTTTGAAGTCTTCCGCGTTCAACATCAAGATCAATCAAGCCTTCGAGCGGAATATAAATTTCGCATCCTTTTATAACCGTTGCAGCACTTGCCGACGGCTTGGATAGATTTTCATCAACCCTTATTTCTTCAACACGCGCAAGTTTTTTTATGTAATCAATCTGGTACTGTTTTACTTCCTTCGATTTCATAAAAGCTTTTACCGCTTTTGAAGGCGGAATGTTCATCTCGCCGCGAATATTTCTAATGGCGGTTATTATCGCCTGTACAAACTCCATCTCTTCTTCCGCTTTCGGGTCTATGAGCGACTCGTCGACAACCGGGTAAGCCGATGTTGAGATTGATTCGCCGTCTTTTCTTTCTTCAATTAAATGCCACAGTTCTTCGGTAATAAACGGCATAAATGGATGAACAAGTTTTAAAAGGTTTTCAAACATCGTAAGCGCGCGTGTAAGTACTGCCGCTTTTACTTCTTCTTCAGCCGAGTATAATCGGTTCTTCGCGAGTTCAATATACCAGTCGCAGAAGTCGTTCCACGCGAATGAATGAATAAGTTTTATACCGTTGTTAATTTCGAAATCATCCATCGCTTTATTTAGTTGTTTTAACGTCTGGTTAAAACGGCTCAACATCCATTCATCGGAAAAATCGATATGTTTATCAACAAGCGATTTGTCACGATTAATTGTTTGCGCGTTCATTAAAAGAAAACGTCCGGCGTTCCACAGTTTGTTTGCAAAGTTTCTTCCAATCTCGCATCTTTCGGTACTGAACATAACATCCTGCCCGAGCGGCGCGAGGAAGATAACTGTAAACCGCAGCGCATCGGAACCGTAATCGCGTATTACTTCTAGCGGGTCGGGGGAGTTGCCGAGCGATTTGCTCATCTTGCGTCCCTGTACATCGCGGATGATGCTTGTAAAGTAAACATTCTTAAACGGAATTTCCTTTTTGAAATGAAGTCCTGCCATTATCATACGTGCAACCCAAAAGAATATTATATCGGGCGCGGTAATAAGTGTATCCGTAGGATAATAATATTTTATTTCTTCATCGGTTTTAAAAACATCGTAAGCCCAAAGCCAGCTCGATGCCCAAGTGTCGAGCACATCGTTGTCCTGCCTTAAGTTTGATGAGCCGCAATGGGGGCATGCTTCAGGTTTTTCAATTGAAACAATCGGCTCGCCGCAATCCTTTTTTGTATTGTCGATGCAGTACCAAACAGGTATCCGGTGTCCCCACCAAAGCTGGCGCGATATACACCAGTCTTTTATATTTTCCATCCAGTGGTCAAATGTTTTAACCCAATGACCCGGATAAAATTTTATATCGCCGTTGTTAACAGCGTCTATAGCAGGCTGCGCGAACTCATCCATTTTCATAAACCACTGTTCGCTTAAATAGGGCTCTATTGGCACACCGCCGCGCTCGCTGTAACCAACCTTGTTCTGGTAATCTTCTGTTTTAAAAAGAAGTCCGATCTCTTCAAATTTTGCTACAACTTTTTTACGCGCTTCGTAGCGGTCGAGCGATTGATATTCTGCCGGTACATTTTTATTTGTGGTAGCGTCTTCATAAAAAATATTTATAAACTCAAGATTATGACGGCTGCCCATATCGTAATCGTTTACATCGTGCGCCGGTGTTACTTTTACCGCGCCTGTGCCGAATTCAAGATCAACATATTCATCGGCGATGATAGGAATTTCTCTACCGACAATTGGGAGTAGAATTTTTTTGCCAATCAGGTCCTTATAACGTTCATCATTCGGATTAACGGCAACAGCAGTATCGCCGAGCATTGTTTCGGGGCGAGTGGTTGCAACCGTTACCAAAACATCCGAATCTTTTACAGGGTACTGAAAATACCAGAGTTTGCCGTTAACCGTGCGATAGTTTACTTCTTCATCGCTTATAGCCGATTTTGAAGCAGGGCACCAGTTAACCATTCTGTAACCGCGGTAAATTTTACCTTCGTTATAAAGCTCTACAAATGTTTCGAGAACCCGTTTGTAATAAGCATCGTCCATTGTAAAACGTTCGCGTTCCCAGTCGCAGCTTACGCCAAGTTTTTTTAGCTGCTGAATAATTATACCGCCGTATTTTTCTTTCCAAACCCAGCAGTATTTCAAAAACTCTTCGCGCCCAATTTCTCTTTTATCTATGTTTTGTTCTTTTAGATAATTAATGACCTTTGTTTCGGTAGCAATTGACGCGTGATCGGTGCCCGGAACCCAGCAGGCATTATAACCCTGCATTCTTTTCTGGCGGATGATAATATCCTGCAAGGTGTTATTTAAAATGTGTCCCATAGTTAGCATGCCGGTAATGTTCGGCGGTGGAATTACAATTGTGTAGGGTTCTTTTGTTGCGTCAACTTCTGATTTAAATATTTTATTCTGAAGCCAGTAACCATACCATTTGTCCTCAACCTGCGAGGGATCGTATGCTTTTGGAATTTCATTTATCTGGTTATCGGTCATTATCAAGTTCTCGTTTTTTTATAAAGTGCAAATATAAAGAATTTTTAAGAGTGGTGAGAAGATGAAATTTTGGGGTGAGCCAATGATTAATATAAAGCATCAAGAATTTTTATTCACATTAAATCCAAATTTTACTAATATTAGTCTATGAACTTTGAAGAAAAAATATTTTACTGGTTTAAATCTTCCGATGAAGATTTATCAACTGCAGAAAAACTTTTTAAAAACAGAAGTTTTTCGTGGGCTCTTTTTATTCTTCATATTTCAGTTGAAAAAAAGATTGAAGGGGTACTTTATGAAAAGACATAAAGGAAATCCTCCTTTTACTCATGACCTTACTAGATTGGTTATGAGTACTGAGTTAGCGCTAACGGATGAATACATCGATTTGCTCGATGTAATTACAACCTTCAACATTCAGGCTCGTTATGATGATTATAAACAGGAATTTAAGACTAAATGTAATGAAGAATATACGCAGTATTACTTTTTAAAGGTTAAGGAATTTTTAGCATGGATAGACAAACAGCAATAAAAATTGCAAAAGACTTCGTTTCCCATCTCAGTATGTCGGGATATATAATCAGAAATAGCTATCTTTTCGGTTCATTCGCCAAAGGAACGAACCGTATAGACAGCGATATAGATGTTGCCATCATACTTAATGATTTTTCAAATTCGCACGATGAAATGGTAAAGATGATGAAGTTGAGAAGAAAAATTAGTTTTTTAATAGAGCCGCATCCGATTCGTGAAGAAGATTTTGTAGATACAAACCCACTTTTTAATGAAATTAAAACCTTCGGTATTAAAATTTCATAACTATCTTCCCACAATAAGTATATGTTCCCAATTAAAAATTACGTCCGTAATATCTAAATATTCCTCAAAATGGTTTCAAGTTGTTCTTCGTTTTCAACAATAACTGTGCGTGCTTTACTCCCGTCGTTCGGTCCTACAATGCCTGCTTCCTCAAGCTGGTCAACAATGCGGGCGGCGCGTGAGTAACCGAGTTTTAACCTGCGCTGCAAGAGCGACACGGAACCCTGTTGATGCCGGACGATAACTCTTGCTGCGTCTTCAAACATCGGATCGAGGTCGGATAAAAATCCGGCAGAGGCTTCTTTCTTTTTATCATAAAGCGATGGCAAAAAGTATGGTTTTGAATAAGCCGGCTGAGAATAGATATAGTTTGTAAGTTTTTCAACTTCATCAGTCGAGATAAAAGCATTTTGAATACGAATTGGTTTAGGCGAGCCTGTCGGGAGAAAAAGCATATCGCCTTTTCCGAGTAATTGTTCAGCGCCGTTCATATCGAGAATAGTACGCGAGTCAATTTTTGTAGCAACCTGATACGCAACACGCGCGCTGAAGTTTGCTTTTATAACACCGGTAATAACATTTACAGATGGGCGCTGTGTTGCAAGCACAAGATGAATACCAACCGCGCGGGCAAGTTGTGCAAGACGCGCTATCGGCTCCTCCACTTCTTTACCGGCGGTAATCATCAAGTCCGCAAGCTCATCAATAATAACTACAAGATATGGTATCGGATGATGTTTTATCTTATCAGTATCCTGTGGACGCTTTTTCGGGTCTTTCACTTTTTTGTTGTAATCAACAATATTACGAACACCTGCTTTTGCAAGTTTATCGTAACGTTTTTCCATTTCATATTCAACCGACTTAAGAAGCAATACAGCGTTTTGAGGGATTGTTATTATCTCTTCATCAAGATCAGGGGAAACTGCGAGATAGTGACGCCGAAGTTTGTTATAAAATGAAAGTTCAATTTTTTTAGGATCAATCATTATCAGTTTTACGTCAGCCGGATGCTTAGAATACAGCAGACTTACAATAAGCATATTTATTCCAACACTTTTGCCGGAACCGGTTGAGCCTGCAATAAGCATATGCGGCATTTTTGCAAGATCGGTTACATAAACATCGCCGTTTATTGTTTTACCAAGAGCAATAGGCAGCTCCGCTTTCGATTCAGCAATACGAGCAAGTACCGAGCGGGCATTTACAAGTGTAGCTTCAGCGTTTGGTATCTCGACACCGATAGCGCTTTTGCCCGGTATCGGGGCAATTATACGTATACCGCGTGCTGCGAGAGCAAGAGCAATATCATGTTCTAGCCCAACAATACGGCTTATTTTTACTCCTGGAGCAGGAACAATTTCGTAAAGCGTTACAACCGGGCCCGGGGTTACTGAAATATCATCTATTTGAATATCAAACAGTTTTAACTTTTCTTTCAGAAGTTCTGCATTCCGTTTTAGTTCTTCCTCGGCAACCATAAAATTTTGAGCCGGCGCGGGGTCAAGCATATCCAACCCGGGGAATTTGTAGTTTATCTTTTCTGTCCACTGGTCGGGCAATCTGGCTTCGTTGTCTTTATCAATACCGTCAGAGTTCAGCTCGCCGGTTTCTTTTAAATCAACTTTTTTCGATTCTTCTTTTACAATTTTATTTTCTTCAATCTTGGCCGGTTTTTCATCTTTACGAATTATACGAATCTGTGTTTCATAATCATCAGCGGCTTTTTTCATTAATTCCTGGGCGGATAGTTCCTCAACAACTCCCGACGCAATTTCTTTTGAGGATCGTTTCTTCCCTTTTTTCTTCTCTTCGTTCAGTTCTTTCAGCCGTTGTAAATTTTTATCTTCAATCGGTTTTTCTTTACTCCGTTCCATTTCTTCTTTTATTTTTGCAGCCGAACTGCTGAAAATATTTTTAATAAAATGGAATATTTTTTCGATTTTTATATCGAACGCGATTATTAGCACTATAATAATAACAGCGGTTAATAAGATAATACTGCCGGCACCGCCCAATAAACGCCCGAGTACTTCGCCAAGATAATATCCAACATTTCCGGATAACTCATAGTACTCGCGGAATGCATAATTTTCAGAACGAAGAACGCCAAAAAATGTCGAGGTAAGAAGTCCTAAAACAAGAAGAAAGTTTGTGGAGTGAATTAAGGTTCTAAAATTTATTTTAAGGAAAAATCTTATCCCCCAAATTAAAAGTATCACCGGGAAAACAGCGGCAAATATTCCTAGGGTAGAGTTTATAAAAATATCTGAAATGTATGCCCCGAAAACACCAAGCCAGTTACGGGTGCTTAAAAGTTTTTCCCGGAACGCTGCATCGGGATTAAAAACTTTGAATAAATCAGAAAAATTATAATTAAGATTTGCCTGGTCGAAACGGGAATAAGAGATTATACTTAATAATACCAATATTGAAAAAACAATTATAAAAATACCGAGTATCTTTTTTTTCTTATCAATAGATATAGTAAAATAATTTTCGCCGCTGGTTGACTTTGAAGTTTCGCCCGGCTTTTTTTTCTTCTTAACCGCCATCCTAAAATTATTCTTCGTTATTTGTTTGAGCCGTTTGAGCCGGCAAAAGTTTTAATGTATTCCCGGTAAAATACGGTACTGCATCGGTCGAATTAAGTTTGCTGCAGAATTTGACATCGGCTTCAAAACCGTTTTCGACGAGCAATTTTCCATGTTCCGATTCTTTTAACATTTTAAAGATACTCTTGCCGAACGACTTGTGCAATGCCTGTACGGCACGCGCACTGTCAGTCAATTCTACATCTTCTTTTAAGGCTAATATTTCAACAACAAGTTTACCGGCACAGCAGCTATCTTCCAGGGCAAATGCATTATTTTTACCGGCGCATAATAATTCAATATCCTTATCCAATCCGACTAATGTAGCAGCAACTGCAGAAATATTATTGTACGAACAGATAAAAAGATTTTCAGAAAATTTAGCTCTCGTTACAGCTTTAGATCCATTAGTGGTGTAAAAAACTATTGTCTTTCCACCTATCGTTTCGGAAGTATATTCCGATGGTGAATTACCGAGTGCAAAACCTTCCACTTTTTTCGTGTTGCGTTCCCCGCCTAACAATGTAAGTCCTCCGAACATTCCACCGGAAACTTTTACAGCGAACTCTACGGTTGCAACAGGAATTACTTCCTTTGCGCCGTTTTGAAGTGCATTTACGATTGTTGTCGAAGCTCTTAATACATCTATAACTACGGTTGTTTTTCCAGTAAAATAAAGTTCATCTACTGAAAGCGGGGATAAAAAAACATTAACTTTCATCTTCTCTCTTTATAATCTATTTTTTTAAAAAAGGAAGTGTAACAACTCTGGCAGGAAATTCTTTTCCCCTTATAAAAAAGTTAACATCGCTTCCTTCTTTTGCATGTTCAATATCCACATAACCCAGCGCGATAGGTTTTTCCAACACCGGGCTAACAGTACCGCTTGTAACCGTACCGATTTTTTTACCATTCACAGTTATATCGTAACCATGGCGTGGAAAAGCTTTTTCATCTGCGGTTATAGGCACTAATTTACGTTTTAATCCTTCTTGTTTTACTTTTAATAAAACATCGCGACCTATAAATTCGCCCTTGTTTATTTTTGTAATCCAGCCAAGATTTGCTTCGAGCGGGTTTGTAGTTTGGTCAATATCGTTTCCGTATAAACAGTAACCCATCTCAAGTCTAAGTGAGTCGCGGCATCCGAGACCGGCAGGTTGAATTCCAAATTTTTCTCCGGCTTCAAAAACTTTATTCCAAATCATTTCAGCTTCTTCAACGCTTCCTTTGAAATAAAGTTCATAACCAATTTCGCCCGTATAACCTGTGCGCGAAATTATCATATCTACCCCGGCTACCTTGCCTTCGAAGAAATGATAATACTCCAAATTAATCTCCTGGTCGCATACCGCCTGAACAACTTCTTTTGCAAATGGACCCTGAACGGCAAGGAGGGAATATTCATCACTCTGGTTGTTGAGTTCAACACCGAAAGTATTATTTTCCTGCATCCATTTAAAGTCTTTTTCAATATTCGATGCGTTAATTACGAGCAAAAACTTTTCATCGGAAATTTTATAGACGAGCAAATCATCAACAATACCGCCGTCAGCGTATAACATTGCAGAATACTGCACTCTGCCGGGGAAAAGTTTTGATGCATCGTTAACGGTAATGTGCTGAACAAAATCGAGTGCTTTTTCCCCTGTTACAAAAACCTCGCCCATATGGGAAACATCGAACACACCGACAGCATTGCGAACAGCTTTATGCTCGGCGATAATTGATGTGTACTGGATTGGCATATAGTAACCGGCAAACTCAACCAACTTTGCGCCAAGTTTTTCGTGTATATTATAAAATGTTGTTTTTTTCATAACCATAACTTTTATTTTGATTTATAAATTACAGCAATAATGCCGTTAATTAAATAACATATTTCTTCCGGCAAAAAATTTAATTTTTATAAATTTTTAACTTACTTCGTCAGTCAAATCGATACCGGTTTTTTTCGATAGAAACCGGAACTGCCCGAGCGGCATCAATTCTTCTTCAACAATACGGACTCTTAAAAAATATTTAAACTGAAGTTTAGTAATAAAATTTATATTGCCTTCCTTTAGTTTATGGGCAATTGTAGGATGGCATTTTAAGAGAAGCGATCTTTCTTTTGCAAGTCGTTTATACTTCCGTAACCACTCTTCGATATCGTAAATAAGATGTGATTGTTTTGTTAACATGCCGGTACCAAGACATGAAGGACACACTTCCTTCATTGCCTGCATAATATTTTGTCTTACACGCTGGCGGGTAATTTGAACCAAACCGAAATCGGACATTGGTAATACGGAAACCTTTGCTCTGTCTTTACGGAACTCTTTTCTTAGTTCATCATATATTTTTTTACGATTTTTATCCTCCTCAAGATCGATAAAATCGATTACTATAATTCCACCTATATCGCGGAGCTTTAATTGCCGGCAAATTTCGCGTGCAGCTTCAAGATCGGTTTTTAAGGAGTTAAGTTCCTGCTCTTTACTTTTTGCATAACGTCCGCTGTTAACATCTATAACAACCATTGCTTCGGTATGTTCGATGATAAGATATCCGCCGCTCGGGAGAGAAACTTTTCTTCCCATAAGGGTTTTAATCTGCTCTTCGATTTTAAATGAATCGAAAATGGAGTGGGAAGAACGGAAGAGTTCTATTTTATCGGAAAGACCCGGCTGAACAAGATGGACATAACTTTTTATCTGTTTGTGTACTTTGCGGGAATCGATAAATACTTTTGAAATGTCGGAGGTAAATAAATCTCTAATAACACTCGAAGTAGTATTCAGATCCTGGTAAATTAACGATGGCGGTTGTTCAGTCTTAACAGTCTGCTGAATATCCTTCCAGGTATCGAGCAGATTTTTTAAGTCGTCCTTCAACGATTCTTCCGACTGGTTACGGGCAACAGTACGAATTATTAATCCGTAATTTTTCGGTAGAATGCTGCGCGCAATATTACGAAGTCTTCTTCTTTCCTTAAAGTCGGATAATTTTTTTGAAACGCCGATTTTGTTATCGAAAGGTAGCAACACACAAAACCTGCCGGGGAGTGATATTGATGAGCTAACACGAACCCCTTTGTTATTAACAGGTTCTTTTGTTATCTGGATTAGAATATCCTGCCCTTTTTTCAGTCGGGGTAGTGTCGATCTGTCAGAATCGTATTTCTGCTCGGGAACTCTGTGCTGGCTTCCGTTTTCATCATCATCATTATCCACATCCGAATCATCTTCTCCAAGCATATCCTGGAGTTGTTCGGTAGTATCACCGATGTCTGAAAAATGAAGGAAGGCATCGTGTTTCATGCCTATATCTATAAAAGCGGCTTTAATGCCGGGCAATACTCTTGCTACTCTTCCAAGATAAATGTCCCCCACCATCCTGCGGTTTTCAGGATAGTCAACAAAGAAGTCTACTAAATTGCCTTCTTCTGTTATGGCAACACGCGTTTGTGTTGTCGATGCGTTTATTATTATTTCTTTTACCATATAGTAAAAACTCTTTTGATGAAATTGATAATTTCATTATGAAAATTTCTGAAAATAGACAGCCCGGTAGTAAAGACATATGACTACTCCGAAAATAATATTGTCTATCATTCCGGTGTAGATATAATCCTGCCAGTAAAAAGAAAAATAATATTGCGGATTTGTTTTCCACTATGGGCTTTCTTTTAATAAAACTTTATAACACTCTTTTAATAAAACACCTCATGCCGAAACGGAGAGAAACATTCCTTATTCATAAGAAAAATTTCTCTCCGTCCCGGCAGAAGACGCAATATTCTTAAAATTTAGTTAATGCCAATTGATAAACAATTGGCATTAAATCAAAATTACTCTTGATTATTTTCCGGAACGGCTTCGGGCTGAGCTTCAGGTTTATTTTCGTTCAATAATTCTTTTCTGCTCAGCGAAAATTTTCCGTTTTCAACTTTAAGAAGTTTAACGGTTACTTTGTCGCCTTCTTTGAAATAATCTGTAACCTTGTTTACACGTTTGTTGTCAATCTGCGAGATGTGCAGCAACCCTTCCTTACCGGGAAGTATTTCAACAAACGCACCGAAGTCCATGATTTTTGTAATCACGCCATCGTATATTTCTCCTACTTCGGGAGTCGCGGTCATTTTTTTGATATGTTCTTTACATTTTTGGGCGTTCTCTTTATTTGGTGATGCTATATTAACGGTACCGTTGTCGTCAATAACAATATCAACACCAAACAGCCTCTGCATTCCCTGAATAGTTTTTCCGCCGGGACCTATAATCAAACCAATTTGGTCTTGTTCAACTTTCATTGTAATAAGTCGTGGAGCAAACGGCGAAAGTTGTTCGCGGGGTTGTGCAATGGCTTCGTTCATTATACCTAGGATGTGCATTCTGCCTTCATGCGCCTGAAGCAATGCAGTTTCCATAATTTCGAAAGAGATGCCTTTAATTTTTATATCCATTTGTATTGCTGTAATACCATCGCTTGTTCCGGCAACTTTAAAGTCCATATCGCCAAGATGGTCTTCATTTCCAAGAATATCGCTTAATACTGCAAATTTATCGTTCTCTTTTACAAGACCCATTGCAATACCGGAAACAGCTTTTTTCATCGGAACGCCGCCATCCATTAAAGATAATGAACCGGCGCAAACAGTAGCCATTGAAGATGAACCGTTTGATTCAAGAATATCGGAAATTAATCTTGAGGTGTACGGAAACACTTCTTCCTCTGGCAGAACCATTTTTAATGCTCTTTCAGCAAGATGTCCATGGCCTATTTCTCTTCTGCCAACGCCGGTCATCCTGCCAACTTCGCCAACGCTAAACGGCGGGAAGTTGTAATGTAGCATAAATTTTTTGCTGTACTCTTCTGTTAAACCGTCAACTGTCTGCTCGTCATTTTTTGAGCCGAGAGTTAATGAAGTTAAACTTTGAGTTTCGCCTCGTGTAAATAATGCCGACCCGTGGGTTCGGGGAAGCACGCTAAGCTCTATTGTTATCGGGCGAACTTGTTTTGTGTTTCTTCCGTCAAGTCGTATACCTTCGTCAAGAATTCGTGCGCGCATTAATTCTTTTTCAAGATCGTGCAGAATTTCGCCTATAACCTTTTCCTGTTCGGGATAATTTTCGGCTAAAGCTTCTTTTACTGATTTTGTTAGCTCTTTATTTTTTGCGCTTCTTTCTTCTTTGGCAAGCACCGAGTGAACTATTTCTTTATATTTTGCCGTCGCAAGTTCAAGAACATCGTTCTTTAAAGCCGGGTCAATATTTTTTTCAGGCGCTTCCATTTTAACTTTTGAAACTTCTTTCATCAGTTCTATCTGAAGCTGGATAAGCTGTTTAACAGCGTTATGCGCAAATTTTAATGCTTCTAAAAATTCCTGTTCGCTAATTTCTTTTGCTTCGCCTTCAACCATCATAATTGAGTCGTCGGTACCGGCAACCAAAATTTCGAAATCGCTATCCTTTAGTTGTGTAAAAGTAGGGTTAATGATTAACTCGCCGTTTACGCGTCCAACTCTTACCGAAGCCATCGGACCATCGAAAGGAATATTTGAGATGCAAAGTGCGGCAGAAGCGCCTACAGCACCAAGAACATCAGCGTCGTTTTCGCCGTCGTGCGAAAGCACCAATGCAATTATTTGTGTTTCATTTTTGAAATTTTCAGGGAATAATGGTCTTATTGGTCTGTCTATTAACCGTGCACTCAAAATTTCTTTTTCCGAAGGACGTCCTTCTCTTTTAATATAACCGCCCGGAAATTTTCCGGCTGCGGCGGATTTTTCCCTGTATTCAACCTGTAACGGGAAAAAATCCTGATCTTCTTTAGCTTCCTCGGATGCTACAGCGGTAACAAGTATCATCGTATCGGCGTATCTTACCATTACTGCGCCGTTTGCCTGGCGAGCATATCTGCCTGTCTCAATCGAAAATTTCTTTCCGCCGAATTCTAATTCTTTAGTAACTACCATTATTAAACCTTTACTTTCTTATATTCAATTCTTTTATGATTGTTCTGTAACGGGAGATTTCTGTTTTCATCAAATAGTTTAATAATCTCCTTCTTTTACCAACCATTGCCATTAATCCTCTGCGTGAGTGATGGTCTTTTTTATGAACATTAAAATGTTCGGTAAGTTCGTTTAACCGCGCCGTTAACAGCGCAATCTGAACTTCAGCTTTGCCGGTGTCTTTGTCGTTTTCACCGTACTTTTTTACTATTTCGAGTTTCTGCTCGTTTGTCATTTTTTTTCCTTTGTTTATTTATACAATATAGACCCAGAACTTACCGGGGCTAATTAACTGCTAATTTTTTTTATTATGAGCAGACCATTTTGTTTGTCTTTGTTCATCTGCTCAATAAGTTTTTCCGGCGAAGAATATTTTTCTTCACCTCTAATTCTTTCAACCATATTTATGGTTACGTGTTTGCCATATATATCGGCATTAAAATCATAAATATAAACTTCCGGCACAATAGAACCGGAGTTATAAAACGTCGGTCGTTTACCAATACTCAAAAGACCAAAATGTTTTTGTGTTTCAACAATAAACTCAACAAGATAAATACCGAGCGATGGAAGAAGCTTGTTTTCTTCATCAAGTTTAATGTTTGCAGTTGGAAAGCCAAGCTGCCTTCCACGTTTGTCGCCTGAAACAACAGTTCCGCTGAACGAATAAAACCTGCCGAGCATTTTATTTGCATCGGAAAGGTTACCTTCGTTTAGCGCGTTACGTATTTTTGTACTGCTTACAGTTTCGCCTTCAAGATCAAATGGTTCAACAACAGTAACGTCAAATTTGTATTCTCTACCGAGTTCTTTAATTGTTACAGCATCGCCGCCGCGACCTTTGCCGAAATGGTGATCGTAACCAATTATTATGTTGCTGGCGCCTAATCCGTCAATCAAATATTTTTTTATAAACTGCTCGGGCGAAAGCTGCGAAAATTTCTTTGTGAAATTTATTATAAGAAGATTTTCGATTCCGAGCTGGTTTAGAATTTCAGTTTTTTCGTTTATGGTAGTAAGAAGTTCTAACTTATAATCCTTCGAAATTATATTTCGGGGATGGGGTTCAAAAGTAATTAAAAAACTTCTGCCGCCGTTGCCGGAAGCTTTATCCACCACTGTTTTAATAATTTTTTGATGTCCAAGATGTAAGCCATCAAAAGTACCGAGGGTAACAACAGTTTTGTTATTTGTTTGTACTTCCGCCAAATCGTAAAAAACATGCATTCGCAAAAATCTATTCAAAAAGCGTATAAATATAACTTATTTTAATCCAAAAACGAAACTTAACCACCCGCTCAAACGGCTACGCTTCGGTTTCCATTATCTTATTTTCTTCCATCAAGGCGGCAAATTCAGCTACTTCTAACGCATTTGTCACATTAAATTCGCCTATTGCTGTTCTTCTCAAACTGCTAAGAACAGCGCCGCAGCCAAGTTCATCGCCCATGTCCTGTGCAATAACTCTTATATATGTTCCTTTAGAACATTCAATTTCAAATTGAACTTCCGGCAATTTAATGCCGGTAATATTGAACTTGAAGATATTTGCATCGCGCAGTTCGCGCTCAACTGTTTTGCCTTTGCGGGCAATTTGATAAAGCGATTTTCCTTTATGTTTAACAGCCGAATACATAGGAGGAAGCTGTTTTATTGAACCAAGGAATTTATCGCGCGCCGTAAATATTTTTTCTTCGGTAATTTCGTCTAACGATTTTTGCCCGGTTAGTTCAGCTTCCAAATCCATTGTTTCGGAAGTTCGCCCGAGTAAAAAAGTGCCGGTGTACGTTTTATTACGGTCCTGGTATGAAGTTATTGATTTGGTTTTTTTACCGGTGCAGAGTATAAGAAGCCCGGTAGCGAGAGGATCAAGAGTTCCGGCGTGCCCCACTTTTCTAACGCCGGCAGCTTTCCTAACTTCGTGAACAACTTTAAAGGAAGACCAGCGTAGAGGTTTGTCAATTAAAATTACCTCACCCGACAAAAAATCAAACTGTCTGTTCGCCTTCGTTTCCTTTGTTACCATCATCCTTGTGTATCTTCTTAATCAATCCTTCAATTTTCTCAACGTAATCGAGTGTATCATCAATAAAAAACTTTAGTTCGGGTGTATAACGCAACCTTATTCGGTGAGCAAGTTCCGATCTAATATAACCGGAAGCTGTTTCAACTTTTTCAAGAACCACCGGGCGTTTTTCTTTGTCGAAAACAGAGATGTACACCTTGGCAATTTTCAGATCGTGGCTTACTTTTACACCGGTAATTGTAACTAACCCGAATGCCGGGTCCTGTAGTTTATATAAAAAGATGAGGCTTATTTCTTCTTTTATTAAGTGTTCAACTTTATCAATTCTATAGGACATCGGTACATCTCATATTTCATTAATTAAAACCTAACCGTGGAGCAGTTAGGCTAATTTTTTCTTCGTTTCAACAATTTTGTACGATTCGATAATATCGCCGACTTTAAGGTCGTTAAAATTTGCAAAGTTCAAACCGCATTCATAACCGGCATCAACTTCACGCACATCATCTTTGAATCGTTTTAGCGAAGCAATTTCGCCTGAGTGAATTACAATACCTTCGCGAATTAAACGTACTTTGCTGTTTCGAGTAATTTTTCCGTCCTGTACATAACAGCCCGCTACCGTACCGATTTTAGGCACTTTGAAGGTATCTCTTATTTCGATAGTTGAAGTAATTTCTTCATTCAGTATCGGCGATAACAATCCTTCGAGAGCCGATTTAACTTCGTTAATGGCATTATAAATAACGCTGTACAAACGAATATCAACTTTCTGCGATTCGGCAAGTTTTCTTGCATTAAGATTTGGACGTACATGGAAACCGATAATAATTGCATCGGATGCCGCGGCAAGAAGCACATCGCTTTCCGATATTCCACCCACGCCTTTGTGTATTACTCTAACAATAACTTCTTCGTTAGAAAGTTTCATCAATGAATCGGATAACGCCTCGATTGAACCATCAACATCACCTTTAACTATAAGAGGTAATTCTTTAACACCGCCTATGCTAATCTGGTGAGCAATTTCATCAAGTGTAATATGATGAACCTGTTTCTGATCCTGCTCGCGTTTTAACTGCTGACGTTTGATGCTGATTTCTCGTGCATCTCGTTCCGACTCGACAACGACAAGCGTATCGCCCGCCTGCGGAAAGCCTTCAAAACCTAATACCTGGACGGGAGTAGACGGCGGAGCTTCGGTAACTTTATTACCGCGCTCATCAAACATTGCGCGTACTTTACCGTAATAAACGCCGGCAACAAACGGATCGCCTACGCTTAGAGTACCTTTTTGAATAAGCACAGTAGCGGTAATTCCGCGTCCTTTATCGAGTTCGGCTTCCACTACCGAACCGCGTGCAATTCTATCGGGGTTGGCTCTAAGATCAAGTAAGTCTGCTTCGAGTAAAATTCTTTCGAGAAGCGACTCTACGTTTAAACCTTGTTTGGCAGATATTTCAACACACTGATATTTACCGCCCCAGTCCTCAACAAGCACATTTCTATCAGCCAATTGCTGTTTTATTTTGTCTATGTGAGCGCCGGGCTTATCAATTTTATTTATAGCTATAACTATCGGTACATTTGCGGCCTGGGCATGATTTATGGCTTCAACAGTTTGAGGCATTACTGCGTCATCGGCTGCAACTATAAGCACAACAATATCGGTTAGCTGGGCGCCGCGGGCACGCATTGCGGTAAATGCCTCATGACCCGGGGTATCGAGAAATGTAATACTTTTTCCATTCCCAACATCAACTTTGTATGCACCTATATGCTGTGTAATACCACCTGATTCTCCGGCAACAACGTTTGTACGCCGGACATAATCAAGAAGTGAAGTTTTACCGTGATCAACGTGACCCATGATAGTAACAACCGGGCTGCGCGGCAATAAATCTTCCGCATCATCCGGAGTATCTTCCAACACTTCGGAAGTATATTCTGTTTCAAATTCTACTTCAAAGCCAAACTCATCCGAAACGAGTGTAATTGTTTCGACATCGAGACGCTGGTTTATTGAAACCATTAAGCCAAGACCAATACATTTTGAAATAACATCGCTAACAGAAACACCCATTAAATTTGCAAGCTCGTTTACTGCTATAAACTCGGTTACCGTAATTTTTTTCAAATCTAATGTACGTTGTTCTTGTATTCTTTCTTCCTCGGCTTCTCGTTCTTTCCGTTTTTTCTTTCTAAAATTTGCACGGTTTGGAGCGGTTGCATCGTCCATGCTGAGAAGAGTTTTTTTGATTGCTTCATCAACTTCACGTTGATCAATTTCAAAACGTTTAGTTTTTTTCTTTTTCTTTGAAGCCGCCGATTCTTCCGGTTCTGGTGTTACAATTTTTTTCTTTGATTTAGCTTTCTTTTTCTTTTTAACAGGTTCAACCTTTTTATCACCCGATGTTTCAGATTTTGCTGCTACTTCATCATCCTTAACAACAGGTTTTTTCTTTACGCCCAAATCTATTCTGCCGATTACCGTAAGACCTTTTTTCTTACGCGCCTCAAGTTCTTTGGGTGACACGAATATCGGTTTTTTGGGTTTCGCCGGTTCTTCTACTTTTGCAGTTTCCGCAGGCTTTTCAGTCTTAACGGGTTTCTTTCCTTCCGGTTTTTCCTGAGCATCGCCTTGTTTTTCAGCGTCGACTGTTTCGGGCGCAGTTTCTGTAACTTCAGGCACCGGTGTTTCAACAGGGGAAACCTCTTCCACCTGCTGTTCAACTTCGGGTGAAGTTATAGTTTCAGCATCGGATGCTTCAACACTAACGGCTGTATCGTCCTCCGACTTAATTTCTTCAACAGCAATTTCCCCGGCAACAGTTTCAGATTCGGCTTCAATGCCTTCTTCTATTTCTTCTATAGATTCTTTTCTTAGATCAGCTATTGCAGCCTCTGCCGCAACTTTCTCATCTTCTTTTACCTTCTCGTCAACTTTGCTTTTATCGCGCTTTTTCTGAAACTCCTCTATTTTTTTATAGTGTTTTTCAGCTTTCTCAATATCCTTCTTGAAATGATCGGAAATTGCATCAATCATCTCATCGGTAAGAATGGACATATGAGATTTTATCTCAAATCCTTTCTTTCCAAGAAAATCGATCAGTGTTTCAACTGCTAAGTTATATTCTGATGCGAGTTTATAGACCCGCAGTTTTTTCGCTTTGGTTTCGGGCATAATAAAAATTACCTGTTTTTTAACTACTCTTCTTCTTCAAACTGCGATTTAATTATTTCAATTATTTCGTTAATTTTTTCTTCATCCAGACCTTCAATTTCTTTTAATTTTTCAGGTCCGGCGGTTAGAACTTCAATTGCAGTATCGTAACGATGGTTTATTAACAACTCGTATACTTCAGAACCAAGTTCTTCTTTTAAGTCTATTAATTCGATATCATCTTCGTATTCATCGAACGGTTTTTCTTCTCTTAATATTTCAATCTCGTAACCTGTCAATTTCATTGCGAGGCGAATATTAACACCGTTACGACCAACTATCAATGATACCTGATCACTGTCGGCGGTAACTACTGCTTTTTGCGAAATCTCGTCAATCTCAATATTTTTTAATTTAGCCGGGGCTAATGATCTCTGTATATAAAGATAAGGATCTTCAGTAAAGTTGATAACATCGATATTTTCGTTGTTAAGTTCTCTTACAATTGCGTGAATACGAACACCCTTCATTCCGACGCATGCGCCAACTGCATCGATACGGGCATCCTGCGACTCAACTGCAACTTTTGCACGTTCGCCGGGTTCGCGGGCAATTGCTTTTATTTCAATTATACCGTCATAAATTTCCGGTATTTCAATTTCGAATAATCTCCTTAAGAAAAGGTTATCGGCACGCGAAATAATAATTAAAGGGCCTGTATTGCTGCGTTTTACTTCTTTAACAATTCCGCGAATAGTTTCCCCTTTTTTATATCTTTCGTGAGGAATCTGTTCGTTACGAGGCAGCAGAAGTTCGTTTTTATTATGGTTAACTAAAATATCATGCTTGCGTATCTGGTAAATATCGCCGACAACTATTTCGCCTTCTAAATCGTTGTATTCGTTATAAATAATATCTTTTTCAATTTCGCGAATGCGCTGGTTTAGGTTTTGCTTAGCAAGCGTGATAAGCCTTCTTCCGAAAGTTGCAAGTTGAATTTTTTCAACAAACTCTTCACCTATTTCAAGTTCTTCTGAGTTGCCCCGTTTTTCAACTTCTTCAATGCTAATTTGTTTATTCGGATCTTCAACAACCTCCGCAATTTCCCTAACCAGAAATATTTCGATATCGCCTTTATCCATGTTTACAACAACATCATAGTCAGCTTCTTCGCCATATTTTTTTCTGACCAGCAATCCGAAGATTTCTTCGATAATGCCGCCGAGCACATCTTTGTCAATCCCTTTTTCTTTTACCATCTGGGAAAAAGATTCAACAATATCGAAATTCATTTTATCATTCCTCCATTAAGAAAAGCTAATTATTACGTTCGCTTTTATTATGTTATTAAAGTTAATTACTGTCTGCTGTTTATTTGCCAAAAAGTGAAGTTCATCTCCTTCAACAGCGGTTAGAACTGCTGTTAAAGTTTTTTCGCCATCTTCGGTTTTATAAGAGACTTCAAATTTCCTGTTTTGGTTTTTGGGAAACTGCTTTAAAAATTTCAGCGGTCTGTCAACTCCAGGTGATGAAACATCGAGACGGTAAGCAGAATTTAGTTCCGGGAGCGTTTCGAGTTGTTCGTCTATCTGTCGGCTTATCAAAGCACAATCGTCAGCGGTAACTTTTTTTTCGCTATCGACATAAATTTCGATAATACGTCGTTTGCGGTCGCCGCGGAATGTTAAGTCGACTAAAAACAGTCCGTGTTTTTCGGCTGTTTCCTCTGCTATTTTATATATGTTTTTTTCTAATATATTCATACAAACAAAAATCGCCCTTAAAAGGGCGAAACAAGTATCCAAACTTAATACTAATAACCTGAATATGCAAGGCAGGGGATTTGATATTATTACTGCTGTAATGCACATTAGAAATGTCGAAGATATGACTCGATAGAATGTCAACTTTTAGGCATCCAAGAACACAAATAAAGGAAGTCAAATCAAATGAAAGGCATACTGACCATAAGTCAATTAAACAAAAATACTCCATTAGCTCAAACAAAAATCTATTACGCAGAGTAAACTTCAGAGTTTTTAGGTTGAGCGTACGGTAAGTCTAACTTCTGGCTCAGCTTTTCTAAAAATATTATCTTACGTAAAAAAAATGACGTGATAGATGAAGGGCCGGTTTACATTAAAATCATAAACAAAGGCTCCGGTATTTTCCCGGGAAAGGCAAAAAAATATTTGATAAATTTTATCACGAAAAAAGCAAGTGGTTCTAATCCTGCCGTATATTTAAACATGCGCAGATAGGGCTGATTTTGTATAGCGCTAAAAAATCATCGTTTGGTTTATGTTTTATTTCCGTTAGATTTGTCAAAGAATCAGTATTAATTCCTTATTCAAACTTTAGCAAATTTTAATTATAATATCGAAAACAACGAACCCGTTATACAGAAAGATATACCGGTTTGTAAGGATAAATAAAATCTTATTCGAGCTATTTCTTCCCGATTAATTTTTCAATTATTCTTACAACATTCACAAATTACTGTCTTGCCCAAAACAATAATGTTTGTTATTTATACATGCATTGTTTTGCAAAAAACCATCCACTACTAAACAGTTGAAAAAAAATTCTTAAAAAAAGAGCGAATATATTTTCTTTGCGATGAAAATAATTTTCATGAGTAAAAGCAAATCGTCAAATAGTATATTCGTTTTCATTTTATAAAAAGTTAAACATTACAATAAAAGCAAGGAACAATGATATGAAAGTTGGAATAATCGGTTCGGGAATTGTTGCGCAAACCCTCGGTGAAGGATTTGTAAAACACGGATACATAGTTATGCTTGGAACGCGTGATGCGGCAAAGCTTTCTGATTGGAAGAACAACAACGGTGATAACGCAAAGGTAGGTTCTTTTGAAGATGCCGCGAAGTTCGGAGATATTGTTGTGCTTGCGGTAAAGGGAACTTCGGCAGAGTCAGCGCTTTTACTCGCGGGGAAAGAAAATATTAAAGGCAAAACTGTAATTGATACAACAAATCCCATAGCGGAACTTCCCCCGATAAATGGTGTGCTTCAATTTTTTACAGATCAAAATAGTTCGCTGATGGAAAAGTTGCAATCAAATTATCCGGAAGCAAATTTTGTAAAAGCTTTTAGTTGTGTTGGGGCGGCATTTATGGTTAACCCCGATTTCGGCGGCATAAAACCGACAATGTTTATAGCGGGCGATAACGATAAATCTAAGACTGAGGTCAAAAATATTCTCGACCTATTCGACTGGGAAACCGAAGATATGGGCATGGCGGAAGCCGCTCGCGCTATTGAGCCATTGTGTATTCTCTGGTGCATTCCGGGTTTTAGAGAAAACAGATGGACACATGCATTTAAACTTTTAAAGAAATAAATTTATGGTCAATTCGCTTAATTATTTGGCGAATTGACAACTTTGATGAGAAAATTATGTAAGGAGAATTTATGCAGACAATACTTGGTTCGGGTGGCGCTGCCGGAACCGAAATAGCAAAGCAGCTTATTAATTATACAAAAGATATAAAATTAGTCAGTAGAAATCCGAGAAAAGTGAATCAGACGGATCAGCTTTTTGCGGCGGATATATCGAACCCGGTATTGCTTGATAAGGCAATAGATGGCTCGGAAGTGGTTTATGTTACTGTAAGTTTTGAGTACAATGCTGAAGTGTGGAGACAAAAATGGCCTATGTTCATGGGCAGCCTTATTGAGCTGAGTAAAAAGCACAATTCCAAAATAGTGTTCATAGATAATATGTATATGTACGATACTAATTATATATCGAACATGACGGAAGAGACACCGATAAATCCGTCAAGCAAAAAAGGTAAAGTTCGCGCTCAAATTTTTGATATGCTTATGAATGCCGTAAATAATAACGAAATTAAGGCACTCGTAGCAAGGGGCGCCGATTTTTACGGACCAAATGTAGATGCAAGTTTCCTAACTCAAACCGTCTTAAACAATCTTCTTAAAAATAAAAACCCGCAGTGGCTCGGAAAATTAGATGTTCTTCACAATTTTACTTACAGTGTCGATATCGGCAAAGCAGCGGCATTGCTCGGCAATACTCCGGATGCGTATAACCAGGTTTGGCATCTCCCAACATACGAAGGGAAATTGACATCAAGAGAGTGGATTGAACTTTTAATGAGTGCCTTCGGTCAAAAGAAAAAAATACAGGCAATACCAGTTTGGGCAATGGGTGCGTTGGGACTTTTTGTTCCAATCATCAAAGAATTAAAAGATACATCATACCAACTTGATAGGGATTATCACTTTAACAGCAGTAAGTTTAATAGGAGGTTTAATTTTACACCCACCACTCCGGAAACAGGAATGGGTGAAATAATTAAAGCTTTATAAAAAGTTGTTCCTCCGGTTTGTTGGTATTGATTTAAGTTTAAACCCAACATAAAGACGGCATAGTCCAAGGGTTTATTCAAAACTTCATTGACCTAATTAAACTAAAAGTTTAATTTTGTTTATCTAAAAAGAAAAAGGTCGGAAGATGAAAAAATATTTTTTTGTACTTTTAATAATTATCTCATCATCATCATTTGCGCAGATAGTACCACGGCGGCATTATCTCGGCCCTTCTGTTGGGTTATCATTTCTCGGCTCCACATTTCAATTAGGAGCTAATTACGAATACGGAATGAAACTGAATGATATAGGAACGATTGGTGTAGGTGGTATTTTTAGATATTGGAGTTATAAAGAAACATTCTATGCCGGGCGCTGGAATTACGTTAATGTGGTAATTGGGGCGCAGGGTAATTATTATTTCAAGCTTGAAAATGAAAAAATAGAACCGTGGGTTGGGCTGGTACTTGCTATAAGTACAAGTTCAGTCGATTGGCAGGGAACAAATGTAAATTATGCAACTCCCTCAACCGGCGGTTTATGGCTTGGTTTTCAGGGTGGTGTCCGTTATTGGCTAAACCCCAAAACTGCACTATCTGCAAGAGTTTCGTTCGGAACAATTAGCTACGGCGGGCTCGAAGTAGGTGTCGACTTCAGGTTATAAAAAAAAGGCTGTTCCTATAGAACAGCCTTTAATCTTTGTTTGAGAAATCAAACTGAATAATGTATTAGCTTTATTTTAGCATCAAATTTTCTTCAAGTGTTCTTTCTGTTATCCGGTGATGACTGCCGTGCCATTTAACTTTGCCTTCTTTGTTCAGCCATATCATCTGGGGTGACTCGTGCTTAATATCTAACTCACCGGCGATGTGCCGGCTTAAAGGTCTTGCAGCAAGCACATCAATTTTTGCACAAATAATATTAGTATCTTCGGAAAGCCCTGAAAACCATCGGTCGAAAAGTTTTTCGCCCACAAAACTAATTGTGCAATTAGGGCTATACTTAAAAAGCATCAATTCTGAATTATTTATCGCAGTTTTCTTTAAATCTTCAAACTCCTCAAGAGTTTTTATTCTTTTAATTTCTTTCATAAACCTGTCAGCGAAATAATGTACAATGTACAATGAAAAAATTATTGTGTGTAAATACCGGGGTATAAAAGTATACATACAGGTATCAATATTACATTTACCTTTCATAAGATTCATTTTCATGATAATAGTTTCATCAATACCAATTTATTTTATAAATCTAATGTAAAAACTTTATTACCTGTCTCATTAAATCGTTTCGCTGTTTTTCCATGATAATCGTCTCAAAAGGAAAACCGCAAACAACCACCCCGTAATTTTGTTTATACGAGGTACCTGCGCTAAAACTATTTTCGTTGTATCTGAATATAGTCTGCGCCCCTTTTGCCGGGTTAATAGCATCGGGCGCTTCAACTGCGTAAATGGAATCATTTAACACAGTGTTAAACTTTATATTATTTATCGATGCGAATTCAGAAGAAACAGCAAACACATTACCGGCTAATGCTGCGTGGTCCGCATCTAAACTGAACTTTAAAACATCTTTTGCAAAATTTATACTAATTGAATCTTTCGGATCATCAAATAAATCAGTACCAACGTAAGCGCCGCTTATAAAAATACTTCCGCCGTTGTTAAGATAATTAGTGATAGCGGTTCTAAAATTTTCCGGGAATGATTCAAACTCTGTTCCTCTTCTTAAATCAACGGTTTTTTTCTGCCAGTGCGTTTCTTTTTCTTCGCCGAGAATTAAATCAACAAGTTTGTAATTATTAAGATTTAGCATGTCATCCCAAACTGCTTCATTGCTTGATGAAACGAAAGAGCGGCTGTTAGCTTTAAACGACTTGCCGTGAATGTACACGAAGTCATGTGTATTGCCGGCAATTATTTTCGTTTCAAAATTTGCGTTTGAAGCCCCGTGACCCGGTGCATCATTTGAAATATACGGTGAGGCGGGATTAAAGTTATTTTGTATTCCTGTAAATCCGATATCATAAACGTCCGGTACCCCGGCATCTAATGTATTTATAAAACCCGCGAATTTATTTGTCTCCACAACTGCCGGAGGTGCAATCCTATCGAATCCATTTATTATCAGTGCTGGTTCTTTCCCATCTCCGGAATTATATACTGATAAAATTTCGGATGGAAAACTTTCGCCCCCTTTATTTACAGCGGTTATTTTATAACTGTATATTTTTCCTTTTTCAATATTGAGTTTTATTTCGGGTATATCAGCCGCTGTTCCATTATCAAAACCACCGTTGTCAATACGTGTATAAGCAATATAATAATCAGGCGCTGCTGTCGATTCTAGAGAGTCAATTGTGGGCTGCCAGGTTAAAAAACTTTTACCGTTTTCGATCTGTGCTGTAAAATGCGTTACCGGCAAAGGCTGCACTACATATTCAAAATTAAACTGTGCGGATAAAAACTTTAACATTCCTTTATAAATTGAGCGCGCTGCCTGAAATTTAAATCTCGGATCAAGAACAAATTGCATATCCAGAAAATTTTGATGGCTTAGCAACTCAAGTAAAACTGCTGGAAAATTCGGACGCATTGACTCGCTGTATTGATCTTCTTTTAATTGCCTCCGGTTCCAAACCGGATCGAAAGTTTGTTTTAAATCTTCAACTATTTGGGTTTGTATTAAATCCGATAAATCGCGGTTTGCAATTCGAGAAACACCATCCGGAAAAACCGGCTTCTTATCTGTTCCTTCAAGCGAATAAATTGCAAGCGTCCCTATCGTCGTATCGTTATTGGTTATACCGGCGTCTGTATGAAACGCCAAAGAAAGATCGATCGGTATACCAAGACCTCTTATGCTCCGGTCTTTATTTGGTCCGAACGGCGCGCCGTAAAGATAATTACCATATTCGGCACGGCTTTGATAATCATCGTTATAATCGTTTTTTGTTTGATTCAAATTGTAAATAAGTGTATCGGGCATGCCGGCGTATTGTAACCAGTAGCGCGCGCCTTCCATAAATTTTGGTCTTCCGCTTGTATTTCCGTTTCTTTCAACAATGCCCATACCGCCTCCAAAACGAACTGCATCGGCAGTTACTACTCCATCTTCAGTACTTATATTTGAAAGAACAACTTTACCCAACTGTTCATTAACACCTTTTGCAAATTTAAATTTTCCGAGATAAATCCAGGTGCCGCAGCCAATTTGCTGATTTATTTTAAACTCAGTTTTTCCGCCGAGATGATAAACCGTATACTTTGCATCTGTAACATTCTTATCAGTTGAACCATAAGAAATATATACAGCATATTCGCCTTCTTTTGGGATATCAGGCATCCATGATGCATCGGCTATTTCCATAACGCTCGTTTTTATTGTTCTAAACGTTCCACTTTCGAATGGGTTAAAGTTAACAGGGTATGGCAAGGCGCCGAAAGCAAATCCTTTTTTATCGGGCTCTATCCATTCAAAACTTTTATCGAGAATAGTCTCAGTATAAAAAGTGCCTTCGTCTTTTGGAGAATTGTTATCCACTACAACTTCATTTATTTGTGTATCTATTTCGCGGGGAACAAACACACTTGCCCCGGCGTTTTCGAGCATCGGGATTAGATATGGAATTGTAAAAGACATCGGAATTAAATCTTCAACTGTTTGGAAAAGACGGGGGCGCTGCCACTCCCAGCGGTTTGAATTAACACTATAATACCAGCCGTGACTGTGCCATAGCAAAATATTTTTACCTTCTAACCCGTTTACCGCATCAACTTTGTCGCTAATATTTTTGACTATTTGTTTAGGGCGCTGTTGTTGCAGTTTGGGCATTCTGTTTTTATCATAATCATTCTTATCTCTATAAAAATTCGGGATTAATTCTTTAATATCGTATCCCATCGTTTTTATTGAAAAGCTGTAAGAAGAGTAATCATCTCCGAAATAACTTTTTATAAATGAATAAATATCATCAACATTTTTTTTTCGAAAGGGGATGTACGAAACTGCTTTATTGAAATTTACCGCAATTGTTTTTTTTGCGTCATCTATAATTATCGTGTCAACCCGCGACCCGGAGGGCAAATTGAGTTTAAGGTTTATTGTGCGGATATCCTTACGGAGTTCGGCAAGTTTAATAATAGCCGGAGTTGAAATTTCTTCTTTTATAATTTCTTTAGAAGAACAGCCGGTTAAAATAATAGCAGTAAATAGAATAAACGATATGTAAAATCGGATGGCAGATGAGGACATAATAATTCCAATTTTTTGTAAAACAAATGAAATCAAAATTATAAAAAAGGGAGGAGTGATGCTATCGGAACAAAAACAAAACAAATAAAAAAGGGAGCCGGAGCTCCCTTATGAAAACCAAATCAGAAAAATTAATTATTTAGTTTCGGCTTTAGGTTCTTCAACCAAATTGCCGCTTTTTAATTCGCCTGAAAGACGGGAAGCTTTATATACATTTTTTAATGCTTCATACATACCTTTGGAGTGCACCGATACTGTTCTGTTTTCTTCAGTTGTGAAGATAAAATTACCTGGTAAACTTTGAATATTTCCATCAAAAGCAAGACCGACAATTTCAGCTTTTTTATTTATTACAGGCGAACCGGAGTTACCGCCGATAATATCATTTGTCGAAACAAAATTAAATGGTGTTGCCAAATTAAATTCTGCAGGTGCGTTTACCCATTTTTCTGGCAGATTCCATGGATATTCTTTGTTGAATCCAAAATACCTATCGTACATTCCGTAAAATGTAGTAACAGGAGGTGCAATTGTTCCATTGTATGGGAATCCATCAACTACACCATCCGAAATACGGAGTGTAAATGTAGCATCCGGCGGAATTGTTGTACCATAAACTTCAAACAAAGCACGACCGAGTAATTGCGTAAAGTTATCTTCTTTTGCCGATAATGCTTTTTGTTTATCGAAAAGTGCAGGGCGTTTTTCGTTTGCAATTTTCATAAAGTCAATAAACGGATCGCCGCTGTTTAATATACCGTCAGCCTCTTTAGCAGCCAACTCCGCAACTTTTTCTTTTGATGTTAGAAGTGAGTTATTAAGAAGATATTTTACAGCTTCGCCAACATCTGCTCTGCCGCCTGTAAGTTTTTGTACGGCTGAATTTTCTAAACCAACATATTTTAACATCATGCCGACTTGCATTTCGAGGAACATATGCTGGAACTCGGCATCAAAATCTTCAGGGAAAAAGCCGTCTACTGTATTTTGGAGTTTATCGCTTTTGTATGCTTCTTTTCTCTGGTCATCGGGCAATTGTTTTTGTTCTGCAAGCGTTAAAAATTTACTTGCAATAACAAAATACTGTGATGAGCGGAAAGGATTTATACTGTAAAAATATAACTCGTTTGCAATTTCTTTTTCTTCCTGTAGAGCAGAAGCAATATCCTCCCAAAGATTACCGTATTGTCCGGCAAGTTTTGGGTTATTCATTGCAGCCGATTTAAATGTTTTTTCAAAATCTTTTTTCTTTGCCATTAAAATCGGGTCGCGTAAACCTTTAAGCATACCGCCGTATGCTTTCTGACTGTTTGCAAAACTAAAAATTCTATTTTGGAGTTCTGCTTTTTTCTCAGGATGCTGCTCTAATAATTTTGTATATATAGCAACCAATCCATCCAATAAATCTACAACTCTCGGGTAAGTTATATCTCGCATAAATTCGAGCTGCGCAACCGAAACTAATCTGCTTGTAGAACCGGGGTTACCAACAACAAATACTGCCTCACCCGGTTCAGCGCCGTTCGGGCTCCATTTGAAATAATGATCTGTTTTTAACGGTTTGCCGTTTTCGTCATAAACGCGGAAGAAGCTGCAGTCAAGGTTATAGCGGGGATATGTAAAGTTATCCGGGTCACCGCCGAAAAATCCAAGCTGTGTTTCAGGGCTGAATACTAAACGGACATCATTATAAGTTTTGTAAAAGTAAATAGAGTATTTACCGCCATTGAATAGCTTCGTTACCGATGCTTTAAAACCGCTTGCGTTGCCTTCTCTTTTTTCAATTTCTTTTATTGTTTGTTTTTCGAGAGAAATTTTTTCTTCATCCGTAGTTCCTTTATCCATTGCGGTATGGACTTCATCGGTAACGTCTTTTATCTGAACAAGCTGATCGACAAAAAGACCCGGTACAAGGCGTTCATCATCAAGGGTAGCCGCGTAAAAACCATTCTCCATCAAATCTTCGCCTTCTTTTGTAACCTGTGTTACACTTTCGCGGGCGCAGTGGTCGTTGGTCATTACCAAACCATCTGCCGAAACAAAAGATGCGGAACAATAACTTGCAAAACGAAGAGCCGACATGCGAACGTTATCGAGCCATTCATCTGTTGCGCTTAAATTATATTCTGTTTTAAAATAATCTTTCGGGGCATATTCAAATGTCCACATTCTACCGGTATCAAATTTACCGGCTTTTACGGTATCAAGATTCAACCAGCTATAATTTCCGCTGCCTGCCTTAGAAACCATGCTGCCCGAGGAACATCCGGCAATCATTGCTGCTGAAAGGAAAAGTGCAAACAAAAGCACTCTTGCTTTTACTCTGTAGTTCATGTTAATCCTTTAAATTGAAGTTTTAATAAAAGTTGATGCAAAATTAGGTTAATTATGTGATTTATTAAAGGAATGTTTAAAAATATTAAAATTGAAAAACAGTTTCCGGCAAAAATATAGTCGGAAACTGTTTTATTATTTGATAGAAAAGTAATTCTAATTATTGTTCCCTGCTATTTTCCCGTTTATAAGTTCGTTGCTTATTCTGGATGCTTTGTATATATCCTGTATTGCTTCTAACATAGCCTGCGAAGCAACCGAGATCATCCGGTTTTCAACAGTGTCGTAAATAAAATAGCCGCTGTTGCTTTCGATATTTCCATCGAACGCGAGACCGATAACTTCTTTATTTTTGTTGATTACTGCGCTGCCGGAACTTCCGCCGACGATATCGTGGGTTGATATAAAATTAAACGGTGTATTCATATCAAAATCCGCCGATGGGTTAATCCATCTTTCCGGCAGGTTAAACGGATATTGTTTATGGAACGAATAATAACGATCGTACATTCCATAAAAAGTGGTTATTTCGGGGGCTATAGTGCCGTTATAATTATAACTCTGCAAAACCCCGTCGCCAATCCTTAACGTAGATGATCCGTCAGGCGGAATTGTAGTTCCGTACACTTCAAACATCGCTTGTCCAAGCTGGTCCTCAAAAACCTGTTCTGTTTGTGTTATTTCCTTTGAGAGCGCTTGAAGTTCAGCATATCTATCTGCTGTGTTAACTAAAAAATAAATAAACGGATCGGTCGAATTATAAATTGCTTCCGCACCTTTTTTTGCAAGTGTTACAGCGGCTTCTTTTGTTTTTATTTCCGAGTTGGAAAGAGCGAACTCGGCAGCAGCTATACCGGAGTGATTGCCGTACAATTTTTTATAAAGTGTGTTTTCAGTTCCGATGGTCATCGCTAAAAACTGAGCGTGAAGCTGCAATTTTTTAAATTCCCAGTTAGTATCAAAGTCATCCGGAAAAACAGAGGCGATAGTTTTTTCAAGTTCTTCCCCCTTATATTTATCCTCACGCTGATCCAGGGGTAGTTTTAATTGATCGGCAAGTTTTATAAGATTATCTGCAACCGTAAAATACTTTGGAGTTACGAGAGGACTTCTTGTTAAGCCGGACAGTTCATCTGCAATAACTCTCATCTCATTACGTGTTGATGAAATATTATCCCACATAGAAGAATATTTATCACTTAAGCGAGGCTCGGCATTTACTTTTGCTTTGAATTGTTTTTCAAAATCAGCTTTGCGAGCCATGTAATATTCATTTCTTAAACCGCGCAAAACACCGGTAAATCTTTTATTGCTATTTGCAGCACCTTTTAGCTGATCAATATAATCGTATGTTTTATCCGGGTGTTCGGCAATCATTTCTTCAAGAATTTTTTGCAGTGCATCAAAAGCAAAAGAATTTACTCTGTATGAATAATCTCTTAAATATTCTAATTGCGCAATGGTTTTAAGTTTACTTGTTCGTCCGGGGTTTCCGATAACAAAAATAGGTTCGTTTTGCTGGGCGCCGTTTTTACTCCACTTAAAATAATTTTTAACTTTTACAGGTTTACCGTTTTCATTGTAGGCACGCCAGAAGGTGCAATCCAAATTATAACGCGGGTAAGTATAATTATCATAATCGCCGCCGAAAAATCCAGCCTGGCTCTCCGGCATCAGCACAAGACGAATGTCGTTATATCTTTTGTAACCGTAAAGTGAATATTTGCCGCCATTATATAGAGTAACTACTTCATAAATTAATCCTGTTTTTGCAGAGGTGGTTTTTTTTAATTCATCAATTTTTGCCTTTTTATTTTTAACCACTTCATCTTCAGTTTTGCCGGCTGCAATTGCATCATGAATTTCTTTTGTAACGTCCTCGATAGAAACAAGCTGGTCTACATGAAGATCGGGGGCGCGTCGTTCTTCCTCAAGCGTGGCGGCAACAAATCCGTTTTTACGAATATCCTCACCATCCTTTTCAATTTTTGGAATCAGAAAATCGGAGCAGTGATTATTTGTCAGAATCAACCCGTCTTCCGAAACAAAAGAAGATGAGCACCAGCTACCGAAACGGATTGCCGACATTCTAACTTCATCAAGCCATTGCTGGCTAGGACGGAAGTGATAAGTTTGGTCAAAATAATCGAGGGGTGGAAAATCGAATGTCCACATTTTACCGGTATCAAACTTTTGAGCTTTTACCGTATCAAGCAGCAAACCATTGTAAGCATTAATTGTGGTTTGCCGGGTGGTTGAGCAGCCGGTAATAAAAAATAAAATTAAGGCTGCAAAAGGGAAAAATGAAAGTAAAACTTTTTTCATGACATACCTTTGGATGTAATAATTTTAACAAGTAGGAAAATATAAGGAGGGAATTGCTTAAACAATAAAATCATCATAGCAATAAACCATTCATCAAAAAAATGGAATAAAAGAAGGTAAAATAAAATGAGCCGGCAGTAATTTTTTGGGAAGAGTTATTGCCGGCTAATAAAATCAACCATGTTCAGCTTAGATGTAGGAATCTGGCTGGTACAAAGGTTCTATTTCCCATTCGTCTTCCACTGTACCAACACAGTGCGAGCATTTGGGAACCGAGAACACCACCTTCTCTTCATTTGGTGTTGCACGGACAAAATTTAAGATAGTTCTACAGCTTGAGCATTGAACTATGTGCGAGGTCGTGGTTTTTGCACTGCATTCAGGGCAAATGAAACCTAATTCTCCCGGTGACTCTTTTGGGTTAACCAGAAAGATAGAATTACACTTGGAATTATTACATTTTGCAAAATGCCACTTAACAGTATTTCTATTATCGATAACGAACTCCCTCATCCTATTATTAAACGGTCCAAACTTAATCAGTTAAATATAAAAAGTCCAATGAAAAAAAAATCTCTTAAACTTTTTCCCTGTTCGATTGATTCAAAGCAGGAATTTCATAAATTGAATGCCTCAAATTATCTTGTTATTGGCTGGAATGTAATTCATAATATATTCCATGAAAAATTTTTCACTAACTAATTAGTTAATAAATACGTTTAGGAGCAACTATGGAGAAAATAAAAGCTTTTAAAGCATATGATATTAGAGGGAAAGTGCCTTCAGAACTTAACATTGAAATGGCGTATAAAATTGGTTTAGCTTATGCGGCATACTTAAAAGCCCGGACAATTGTAATCGGTTATGATATTCGCGAATCTTCCGAAACCCTTGCCGGATCGTTGCGCAAGGGATTAAACGATGCCGGCGCCGATGTAATTGATATCGGGTTGTGCGGTACAGAGATGATTTATTTTGCCACACCGTTTTTTGAAGCCGATGGTGGAATAATGATTACAGCAAGCCACAATCCGCCAGAGTATAACGGGATGAAATTTGTAAAAAAAGATTCTGTACCGTTCGGTTATAATACCGGCTTAAATGAAATTGAAAGAATGATTGTAACTAATGAATTACCGCATCCTGTAAGTGATAAAGGCGGGTATACAAAAAAAGATGTAATGAGTGATTTTATTCAACACCTGCAAAAGTTTTACGATCCGGCAAAAATTAAACCCCTTAAAGTTGTTGTAAATGGAGGCAACGGCTGCGCGGGACTTGCATTAGACGCCATTGAGCCAAAGTTACCGGTTAAAATGATAAAAGTTTTTAACGAGCCCGACGGCACATTTCCTAACGGTGTTCCTAATCCGCTTCTTCCGCAAAACAGGCAGCCAACGCTGGATGCCGTTGTAAAAAATAAAGCAGATCTTGGAGTAGCATGGGATGGTGACTATGACCGTTGTTTTTTCTTTGATGAAAAAGGAAATTTTATTGAAGGTTATTACATAGTAGCCCTTCTTGCAAAGTCAATTCTGAAAAAAAATCCGGGTGAAAATATTGTTCACGACCCTCGTCTTGTTTGGAACACACTTGAAGTTGTTTCGCAAAATGGCGGCACTGCCGTTCAATCGGTAAGCGGGCACGCTTATATCAAGCAGAAGATGAGAGAAGTTAATGCGATTTACGGCGGCGAAATGTCGGCGCATCATTATTTTAGAGATAACGCTTACTCCGACAGCGGCATGATTCCTTTTCTTTTAATTCTTCAATTAATTTCGGAGGAGGACAAACCGCTTTCTCAGTTTGTTGAAGAGATGATTGCTGCATATCCATGCAGCGGCGAAATTAACAGCGAAATAACCGACCCGGCAGGAAAACTAAAAGAAATAGATGCACAATATACCGGTGGTATAAAAGATACCACAGATGGTTTGAGTGTCGAGTACGATAAATGGCGGTTCAATTTAAGAATGTCAAACACCGAACCGATTATCCGCCTGAATGTGGAATCGAGAGGCAACATAAAATTAATGGAAGAAAAAACAAAAGAGCTGTTAGACAAAATTAGAAGTTAGATTATTAAAGATCTGTTTCAAAAGTTATCGATTCCAAGTATTTAACTGACTACCCACGGGTTTCAGTTAACGCAAAAAATTACTTTTGAGACAGCCCTCTGTTTTTAAATTCCCGGCGCTTTAACTTCAAACTCAAGTTTTAATTTTTCCCACAATAGAGCTATTTCCGCTTTAAAGTCGCCTGTCTTTGTTATTGTGTAGGTAAGCCAATCAGTGTAGCTGCTTTTTTGAGGTTTAACTTTTATTCTTATTGCGTCTTGCGATTCGTTGTATTCAAACGCGCCCCATTGATCGGCAACTTTATTAAATATCAAACTCCATTCATCTTTACCCGGCAAAGCAAAAAAACTATAAGAACCGGCTTTTAATTTTTTACCTTCAATTATTATATCATTACTGAAAATAAATTTTGTCGCCTCGTTTGCACCGGCGCGCCAAACTATATTATACGGAACAAGTCCGCCCCATATAGTTCTTCCTTTTACACCGGGACGGCTGTAGATAATTTTTATATCGGTAAAACCAACGGTTTGTTTTACTTCAGCCATTGGACTTATACGAACTTTCTTCTCTTTATCCTGCGCGTTTGCGGCTCCAAATGCAGTTGAAAGTAATAAAGCAAAGAATAAAAATTGCCCGAAATATTTTGAGTTTAAAATCATCAATCCGCTCCTGCTGTGTTTTGTATTTGAAGATTAGCTTTGCGCAATTTAGTAAATAATAATTAAAATTCATTATCCAATTTGATAAAAGAAAACATTAATAGTTTAACTGACATTTTAAGATAATTAGGATTATCCCGATTTGTTTCATTTTACATCCCTCAGATGATTTATAACTATATCAATTTCATCTTTTATATTATAAAAATGGGGAGCAAACCTAACCATACCTTCACGCACGGCGCAATGAATATTGTTATCCATCAATATTTTAAAAATCCGGTTTGCTTTTTCGTGCCTGAAACTCACTATACCGGCAATGTTGTTCTCTTGAACATCTTTTAAAATCGGTTCCAATCCAAGTTCGACCAACCTTTTTACAAAATAAGTTGAATTACTTATTACAGCATTTTCAACATCCGTTAAGCCGACCTCGTGAAATATTTTCAACGAGGCATTTAACGCATAAATACCAAAAGCGTTTAACGTTCCGGGTTGAAATCGTTCGGCGTTTGAGCGGTAGGTTAAATTATAATTTAGAAGATCCCATGCATTTTCTACCGAAAGCCAGCCGGCATACGCAGGTTTAATATTTTTTAAAAGATTGTAGTCAACATAAATAAAGCTTAAGCCCATCATACCAAGTAACCACTTTTGGGTACCACAAGCGAGAAAATTTATTTTGTATTTTTGTACATCAAGTTTTATAGCTCCCAAACCCTGGATTGCATCTACACAAAACAGAATATTTTTTTCTTCGCAAAATCGTCCGAGTTTTTCTAAGTCGATTCTATAGCCTGTTAAAAACTGGACAAAACTAACCGAAATTAATTTGGTTTTTTCGGTTACTGCTTCTATCAGTTTGTCAGCTTCAACAATCCCTTTTTCAGAAGCAACAAATTTAATATTTACCCCTTTTTCTTTTAAGTTAAGAAACGGGTAAACATTTGCGGGAAACTCGAGATCATTTAAAATTATTTCGTCTCCTTCGTACCAGGTTAAACCCTGGGCAAGTATGTTTATACTGTTTGTTGTGTTGTCGGTAAAGGCAATATTATCCGGCGGGCAGTTTATCATCGAGCCCAGCATTGCCTTTGTCTCAGCGGTTGTATTTACAAAATTTTCGTAACCGTCAATTTCACCGATTGTTTTTTCTTTTATTTGTTTATCGAGAACACTCAAAACTCTTGTTGAAAATGGTCCGGTTGAGGCGTGGTTAAAATAAATTTTGCCTTCTTTTATATGCGGGAATAATTCCCTTGCTTCAGATATCGTCATTTTTTGTTTCTCTTTGTTTTATTACCATAAATTATATTTATAAAAACAAACACGATAAAAGTATTTTGTTTATAACTACAATAATAATTAAGTTTTCAATTAGTAAAGAAATTATTTTTAACATAGTTATCATCATAACAAACAAAGGTTAAAAAATGGCAAAATCCCTTGTAAAATATCCCCGTCCAGCAAAATTCAATTCTTTAAAACCGGAAGAACTTAGGTGGAAATGCGACGAAGATGTTTTCGATTTCGACTCGACAAGCGATATAGAGCCGATTGAAGGAATAATAGGACAGGAACGTGCGCTAAAGGCAATAAAGCTTGGCGTAGATTTGAGAAGCCCCGGATACAATATTTATATTGCCGGTCTTTCCGGTACAGGTAAAGCCACAACAGTAAAAAAGATGCTCGAAAAAATAAGCGGCAATTGTCCTTCGTTATACGATTATGCATATGTAAATAATTTTAAAGATGAAGATATGCCGTTACTGTTAGTATTTGAAACAGGAATAGCAAAAGAGTTTCAGCACGATTTAACATCGGCAATCGAACTATTAAAAAAGAAAATACCGGTTGCACTTGAGACAGAGGCATACTCGAATAAAAAGAAAAAAATTATAAACCAGTACAGCGATAAAGAACAGGAACTGCTGAATAGTTTTAATGAAAGATTGGAAAAAGAAAATTTTTCGCTCGGTCATATTAAAGTTGGCGATACCGCACAACCGGAGGTTTTCCCGATCATTAAAGGAAAGTCGGTGCCTATTCAAATGATTGATGAAAAGGTACAGGAAAAAGTGATTTCAAAAGTAGAGGCTTCAGACATCGTAAAAAAATATACTCATCATAAAGAAGAGCTTCAAAAAATATTTAGAAAAGGGTTAAAAATAAGTCAGGAGTTTCAAGATAAACTTGAAAATCTTGAACGCGAATATGCACAGGCTGTTGTAAACGGAGTTATATTAAACTTAAAAGAAAAGTATACCGACAAAAAAGTAATTGAATACCTCGATCAGGTTGAAGAAAATATTCTCGATAATATCCACGTGTTCAAAGGTTTAAAACCGGAAGGCGCAACAACCCCGGAAGGTTTTGTGATAGATTATTTTAGAGCGTATGATGTAAATATAATTCTCGACAACAGCGGGTTAAAACAGTGCCCTGTAATTATTGAAACAAACCCGACGCACACAAATATTTTCGGTACGGTTGAAAAAATAAGCGACGGCAGAGGCGGCTGGTACACCGATTTTACAAAAATTAAATGCGGTTCGCTTTTAAGAGCAAACGGCGGATATCTTGTGCTCAATGTAAATCATCTGTTTGAAGAACCATCGGTTTGGCGTACTTTAAAACGTGTGCTAACCTACCGCAAACTTGAAATACAAGACCCCGGAAGTTATTATCAGTTTACAGCTTCTACACTTAAACCCGAACCAATTAATATAGATACAAAAGTTATTATGATAGGCAGCCAGCAGATTTACAGTATGCTTGCTAACTATGAATACGACTTTAAAAAAATATTCAAAGTTAAGGCTGATTTTGATTACGAGATAAAACGAAATTCGGTTGTACTTGTTCAATACGCTCGCGTTATAAAAAAACTTATTAAAGATGAAAACCTTTGCGAGTTTGATAAAAGCGCGATTGCATATCTTATTGAACTTTCAGCGCGTTTTGCCGGGCAGAAGGATAAACTCACTACAAGATTTTCGCAAATTGCCGATGTTGCTCGCGAGGCGAATTTTTGGGCGCTTGATGACGGCTTTAAAGTCGTAAGCGCGCCTCATGTTCAAAAAGCGTACATGCTCGCAAAGGAACGCCACGGTTTGCTCGAATCGAAAGTGAACGATATGATAGAAGAGCAAAGCGTATTGATTGATACGCAGGGAGAGCGTATCGGGCAGATAAACGGTCTTGCTGTTTACGACGCCGAGTTTTACGCTTTCGGCAGACCTACAAGAATTACTGCAACCATTTCGCTTGGCAACGGCTCTATTATAAATGTAGAGCGCGAATCCGGTATGAGCGGAAAATCTTACAATAAAGGAATGCTGATTATTACAGGCTACTTTAAAGAAACATTCGGACAATCAATGCCGCTTTCGTTTAATGCAAATATTGTGTTCGAGCAGTCCTACTCAATGGTTGACGGCGACAGCGCTTCATGCGCGGAAATATTTACACTGCTTTCAACACTCGCCGATTTGCCGTTAAAACAAAGCATAGCAGTTACCGGTTCGCTCAATCAAAAAGGTGATGTACAGCCTATAGGCGGGGTTAATGAAAAGATTGAAGGATTTTATGATGTGTGCAAATTCCATGGCTTCAATAAAAAGCAAGGAGTTGTAATTCCTAAACAAAATGTAAAAGATTTAATGCTTCGCGAAGATATTATCGAGTCAGTAAAAAAAGGCGAGTTTAACATTTACCCGATTGAACGAATTGAACAGGGCATTGAAATATTAACCGGTGTAAAAGCGGGCAGACGGATAAACAATAAATACGAAACTAATTCCGTTTTTTATCTTGTTGAAAAGAAAATAAAAGAACTGTTTCAAAAAGCTAAAGCCGCAGCTAGACCCCCTAAAAGAAGATTAGCAAAAAAACCAACGACTAAAAAACCGGCGGCAAAAACAAAATGAAAAAACATTTAACAGATGTATTTGCAAAAACAAAAATTCTCTGCACTCTTGGTCCCGCCACTTACAGTAGAGAAACGATTTACAAATTAATTTTATCCGGTATGGATGGAGTACGCCTTAATTTTTCGCACGGCAGTTACGAATTTTATAAAGAGGTATTTAATAATATCGACGGCGCTTGTAAAGATGAAAATACACCTCTTGCAGTACTGATGGATTTGCAGGGACCGAAGATAAGAGTCGGTGAACTTGAAGAGCCGGAGATAGAATTGATATCCGGTGAAACAATTGAAATAACAACAGAAGATATAATTGGTACTAAAGAAAAAATTTCAACATCCTATAAATTTCTTGCAGACGATGCGCAAGTTGGCGACCCGGTTTTAATCAACGATGGTTTGTTAAGATTGCGGATAACAAAAAAACAAAAAAGTTCGGTTATTTGTCTTATTGAAAACGGCGGAACTTTAAAGCCGAGAAAGGGAATGAACCTGCCCGGTATGAAACTTTCCACACCCTCGGTTACAGAAAAAGATTACCGCGATCTTGAGTTTGCTCTGCAACATCATATAGATTTTATAGCGCTATCTTTTGTAAGAAGCGCAAAAGATATTACTGATTTACGTGAATGGCTGCTTAAACGCAACATAGTAAGACCAATCATCGCAAAGATTGAAAAAAAAGAGGCTGTAGATAATTTTGACGAAATATTAAAAGTATCCGACGGTATTATGGTTGCTCGTGGCGATCTCGGTGTTGAACTTCCACCCTACGTAGTACCTTCTATTCAAAAACAAATTATAAACAAATGTAACGCTTACGGTAAACTTGTTATAACCGCAACACAAATGCTTGAGTCGATGATTAGTAATCCTATACCCACACGCGCGGAAGCAAGCGATGTAGCAAACGCAGTTTGGGACGGCACCGACGTTGTTATGTTAAGCGGCGAAACTTCTGTGGGTAAATATCCAATGCAGACGGTTAGTATAATGAACGACATTGTAAAAGATGCCGAGCTTCATAACCGTACCTGCCGACAGGTTGAGTTTCCTATTCCCGAAGAAATGGAAGAAAACCTATTTGATTCTGTCGGTCGCGGTATTGCGTCTATGGGCAGACAGGTAAACGCGGCGGCAATAGTTGTATTTACATTCAAAGGTCGTACGGCGGTAAACCTTGCAAAGTTTAGACCTAACGCAAAGATTATTGCTTTTACAAACAGCTTTGAAACAATGAACCAGTTATGTTTAAGATGGGGTGTAACATCAATTTATTTATCCGAAATAGATAAAGAACACTTTGCAATTGAAAAAGCAAAAAAATTACTGCTCGAAAGCGGGCATGTGCATGAGGGAGATGTTGTATTATTTGCAGCAGGTGCGCCCTACAGCGAGCACAGCCGCGCAAACTGGCTAAGGTTTGAAGTTATTTAGTTGATGATTAGTTATTTGTAGCTTAGCAGGTAATTACTTATTCGCAAAACACCATCGTCAAATTTTTTCCGGCATTTTTCATTTTTCATTGTCCATTATACATTCTTTCCGGTGCCTTCGATACGTCCCGCCAGTAAAAGATTTTTGAAATATTCGGCAACACATCTGGCGGGACACTCAGTCACCTTGGATTATGCAAAGTTGTTGATTGTTTCCTCAATGAATGCGAGTAATTGTCTGCGCAAGGTTGTTGAGTGTCCCGCCGAGTTAGTTCTTAAAAAAAATTGAAACGCTGCACGGCGGGACGTATCGAAACAACCGGAAGTAATAGGCGCCTAAACAAAAAACATTTACCTCTTTCCGTTTTTTTATAAATTTGCAGCAACAATTTTTACGGGAGCAGTTATGGTACTAGACAACAAAAATATAAATTGCTTATTTCGTACCTTATCAATAAAATTTGTGTAATATTTGGCAGAAAACATAAAATAAAAAACATGATGAATTATAAAATATTACCACTTTTTACTTTCGTTTTTTTACTTTCCGGTTTGTCCGGTTTCGGGGGAACGGTGGTAAAAAATTATAAAATAAAATCTGCTGTTCCGGGTTACATTTTTATGTTACAAATCGCAATTCTTTCCAAAGAAGCAGATAATCTGGTCGCTCATTGTACATTATACATTGTAAATCTGCTTCTTGCCGTTTTTTTTTATAGATTTACAGTAACACTATCGATAATAGATGTTATGTTGATATTTAATAAATGTTTTGCATGTACGGCATTGATTTTTATCAGGAATACCCACGGCGCCGTACTTTACTTTTCTATTGAACCTTTTTTAACACTATCGAAATAATAGCAAGAATGTCTAAAAGCTTTTTAAATTTTAAATTTATTTTACTCATAATATTTTCTTCATATACAAGTACTCCGTGTCAGATATTTGAAGATTTTTCAAAAGATGAAGAAAGGCGTTATAATCTTTCTGTAGTGGATACAGATCTTATAAAGATTACAGATAAACTGACCGGAAAAACTTTTTTGAAAACGAATGAGTTATCTAATTTTGATGAAAATAATTTTGATTTCCTTGTGGATTTAAGAAATATTGATACTTCTCAGTTCTCCAATTTATACAGATATTGGAATGAAATTCCGGTATATAAAAATGATTCCTTAATCATAACCGATGTTAATAGTGATGGTAAAAAAGAGGTTTATGGAAATTATCAATTCTATTTAGGCGGATATTCATCTATAATTTATGAAATAGACCACAATGGTTCTTATGATTCGATTTATACCTATCTAGATCCTCCTTTGGGAATTTGGTGCATTAGAGATATTGAAAACGATGGAACTCTTGAATTAATTAGTACCGTTCGAGTCCCAAACACGAGTGATTTTTATATAAATATTCTAACTGTCGATTCATCAACGGGCTACCCGACAAAGCCGAAGTTAGTCTTTGATCCAACCATTGAACCTGAGTCGCCTGTTGATATCAGTTTGTACGATATGGATGGGGATGAATCTCTTGAGATGATATATCGTCTCGAATACAGTAATAAGTTTCAAATCGCAAAATATGACAGCGCTGAAAATACATTTAAAATCGTTTATGAGAATAAACCGTCTATTCTCCATCCCAAAGGTTTTTCATTTGGTGATTTTGACTCAGATGGAAAACAAAACTTTGTTGCAAGTAATTATCGAGGTGAAATATTTGTATATGAATATGTTGAAGCGAATAATTACAATGTTATAAGAATTGACTCAATCCCGGTTAAAAATACATTTCTTCAATTTTTTACTCATGATTTTGATTTAAATGGGAAACCTGAATTATGGATAAGCGGTGACGGATATATCTCAGGTGTGAACAGCACAATAATATACATATACGAATCGGATAAAGATGATTTATATAGTGTGAAATATAAAATTGGTATAATCGGCTCAATTAGTTTTTATGCGAGTAATATGCAGGAAATTGATCTTGATAATGATGGATTAAATGAAATACTGCTTTGCATCCACCAGCATCTTTTAGTTTTTAAGTTCATTAACGGAAACTTTCAACTTTATTATTTAAAGAGAAATGAACTATTAAACCAAAACAGTGTCTATTGGTCAGCCACATCGTCAGATTTGGACGGAGATGATTATCCCGAAATTTTAATTAGTATGGATTTAGTTGAAAACAATAGTCTGAGGGGATTTACAAAAATTTATAAAAAAACGGGTACTGTAGGATTTAAGGATGAAATATGCGAACAACATGATTATTGGTTAAGTAATGCATATCCGAATCCCTTTAATCCATCCACAACAATTCGTTACGCAATACCGAAGGACGGAATGGTAACATTAAAAATATACGACATTCTCGGCAGTGAAGTAAAGACACTTGTAAATAGTTACCAATCGGCGGGTGAGCACTTTGTAAAATTTGACGGAAGAGGATTGGCTTCGGGCGTTTATTTTTATTCTCTTACTGCCGGAGATTTTTCTCAAACAAAAAAAATGATCTTATTGCCTTAGCAATTGTATTCATTTAGAGGAGATAACAAAATGAAATATTTAAATACTTTTAAAAATGTTTCTTTAATGTTTTTGGTTTTATTTGCCAGCGCAAGCAGGGCGCAAAATTTAGATACACTTTTTACTGCCAACTGGATCACTTCAATTGAATTAGTAAATAAAAATCCTGGCGAAATTTTAATTACCGGTCCGGGGGTACAAAGATCTACTAATTATGGCGAAACATGGGACAGCGCATCATTTAGTTCAGACCCATGGGGTTGTTATGATTTATCAATGAATCAGATAGATCCCAAAGAAGGTTATCTTGGTGCGTATCATGGTCTATTCAAAACGCTTGACTCTGGCTTCACCTGGTTTAAACTTCCGGTTGAAGGCTACTTTTACTTTGTTAATGTAAGCCCGTTAACTCCCAACTTAGTTTTTGCACAGGAATCGTTGGATCCTTATTTGGGTACCTGGACTCTATATAAGAGCATAAATGGGGGAAATTCATGGACTACAGTTGATCTGCCAAGATTTATTGTTGATTTACAATTTCATCCAACTGATTCTATGATTGCATACGGGTGGAGCGGTCCATTTTTTAAAGATATTTACAAAACCACAGATCAAGGAAATACATGGTTTTCAATTTTACATGAAAATTCTACATCTCAATTTTTAGCACTTTATGTAGACAAATCTCAGCCAGGTATTCTCTATGCGGCTTCATACGATAAAATTTATAAAACAACGGATGATGGACAAAATTGGACTGAAATAGGCGCCGGTTTAAGATCAGTGGTTGGCAGTACATTTGTGATATATAGTTTTGCTTTTGATGGAACTACTCCGGGACGGTTTTATGCCGGTTTAAGTGCCGGCTTATTCCTAACAGAAAATGACGGAGAAACATGGAGGCGAATTCATGATAGCTATATTAATCGGGTTGTTGGGGATAACGAAAAGCCAATGCACTTATACTTCATTACAAATGCCGAAAGAACATTGATTAGAATGCTCGACACATTTACCGTTACTGGAGTTAACAACCCGGTAAATATAGAACCGAGAAATTATGCGCTTGAGCAGAACTACCCTAATCCCTTCAATCCATCTACAACTATCCGCTACCAGATACCAAAGGACGGATTGGTAACATTGAAGGTTTACGATGTTCTCGGACGCAAAGTAAAAACACTTGTAAATAGTTACCAATCGGCGGGTGAGCACTTTGTAAAATTTGACGGAAGAGGATTGGCTTCGGGCGTTTATTTTTATTCTCTTACTGCCGGAGATTTTTCTCAAACAAAAAAAATGATCTTATTGCCTTAGCAATTGTATTCATTTAGAGGAGATAACAAAATGAAATATTTAAATACTTTTAAAAATGTTTCTTTAATGTTTTTGGTTTTATTTGCCAGCGCAAGCAGGGCGCAAAATTTAGATACACTTTTTACTGCCAACTGGATCACTTCAATTGAATTAGTAAATAAAAATCCTGGCGAAATTTTAATTACCGGTCCGGGGGTACAAAGATCTACTAATTATGGCGAAACATGGCATAGCGCATCATTTGATACAAGCGCTTTATTCGACAGTTATAATTTATCAATGAACCAAATAAATACAAATGAAGGTTATCTCGCAACAACCATAGGTCTATTTAAAACGCTTGATTCGGGTTTCACATGGTTTAAACTTCCGGTTGAAGGCTCCTACTATCTTGTGGATGTAAGCCCGTTAACTCCAAACTTAGTTTTTGCACAGGAATCGGAAGATCCTTATTTGGGTTCATGGATTCTGTATAAAAGTACAAATGGGGGAAGTTTATGGGATACATGTGATATTCCGTGGTTTATTGTTAATTTGCAATTTCATTCATCCGATTCAATGGTCGCCTACGGCTGCAGCGGTACTTATGGTAAAGATATTTACAAAACTACAGATCAAGGCAATACATGGTTTTCACTTTTACATGAAACTTCTACATCACAATTTTTTGCACTTTATGTAGATAAATCTCAGCCAGGTATGCTCTACGCTTCTTCAAAAGGTAAGATTTATAAAACAACGGATGATGGACAAAATTGGACTGAAATAGGCGCCGGTTTAA
>CAYJPN010000008.1:0-25926 GCA_964372115.1 uncultured Ignavibacteriaceae bacterium | reverse complement strand
CCAGATACCAAAGGACGGATTGGTAACATTGAAGGTTTACGATGTTCTCGGACGCGAAGTAATAATACTTGTAAACGAATACAAAACAAAAGGACGTTACGAGGTAACATTCGACGCTTCACGGCTTGCGAGTGGCTTGTATATTTACGAAATAAAAAGCGGAGGTTATAAAGCTTCGAAGAAGATGACAATGATTAAATGAATTTAATAACAATTCTAATTCTGTTTCAGGTTTGCGTCTCTGCGGGAAACATCCCTTCTCGCGAAGACGCCAAGCCGCAAGCGAAAAGAAAAGTATCAGTCACAACAACACCCGCGATTAATTAATCTTCAATATATTTTGCACAATCGGTTTTATTCCGCCGAAGAAAAACTCAACCGCAATAACCATTACAATTAACCCCATTATGCGCATCAATATTTTGTTACCGCTTTCACCGAGAAATTTTATTATTCTTCTCGCGCTTAACAAAAACATGAGCGTGATTAACAAAACAAGAGAAAGTGCTGTTACAAGTGTTATTTTCTGCATCATTGTGGGGGCGTCGTTCATCATAACAATAGCGGCGGTAATTGCACCGGGACCGCTTATTATCGGAATAGCCAGTGGAGTTATCGCAACATCTTTTGCAAAGTCTTTTACTGTTTCATTGTCATTTTTTGTTCTTACAAAACGCGCTTGCAGCATATCATAACCCGCCATAAAAAATATTATACCGCCCACAACCTTTAAACTGTTAACAGAGATTTGGAAAAAATTAAAAATAAAACCGCCTGTAAAAGCAAATGTAAGCAGCGTCATCAAAGCAATGAACACTGCCTTATAAGCCACATGCCGCGCGTCCTTTTCATTCATAGACGCTGTTAACCCTGTATAAACCGGTATAACACCAACCGGGTTTACCATCGTAAATATTGAAGTAAACGCCAGCAGCCCGAATTGAAATAAGTTGTCCATCTCCGTTCCAGTCTAAAATTATTATTAAAGCCTTACCAAACGCTCCCGTTCATGGTGGTATAAGCGAATGTTTGTATGCGAATATATCTCATATATAGCTGCATAGTTACATTGTTGTTAAAATTACAACATAAGTTTTTATCACGCATGCAAGCAAAGCGTAATGCCGCCGTACAATTTTAATTTTTACGTGATGCCAGTTCTTCTAACTTTTCATCAAGTAATGTTTTTGCCAATTCTACATGTTTTTCTTCTGTGTTGATACCAGAAATTGCGAGACGAATAACAAACCTGCCATGTAGTTTTGTGTGCGATAAAAATATTTTGCCGGTGCTGTTTATGTTGTTCATCAAATCTTCATTCAGTTTGTCAAGTTCGTCTTCGGTTTTATTTTTTATAACAGCCCTGAAACATGTTACGCCAAGCGGTGCAGGCGCCATTTGTTTAAAGTGTTCATGCGCATTTATCCATGCTGTAAAATTACGGGTAAGTTTTAAATGATAACGGAGTCTTTCAATAATTCCCTCCACACCAAAGTAGCGAATAATAAACCACAACTTTAAAGATCGGAATCGCCTGCCGAGTTGAACCCCGTAATCCATATAACTTTCTACCTGGTTTTGCTCGGCTGTTTTTAAGTATTCGGCAACAAGACTAAAAGCCCGTTTTAATACATCCGGTTTGCGTGTGTAAAACGCGCTCAAATCAACCGGTGTAAACATCCACTTGTGCGGGTTTACGACCAAAGAATCAGCGCCTTCTATACCATTTAAAATGTATCTCATCTCCGGAACAATTGCAGCCGTGCCGCCGTACGCAGCGTCAACATGCAGCCAGATGTTTTCAGCATTACATATTTTTACAATTTCTTCAAGCGGGTCTATACTTGTTGTGGAAGTTGTACCGATGGTTGCAACTACACAAAAGGGAAGCCAGCCGTTTTGTTTATCTTCAGCAATTGCTTTTTGCAGTTCGGCGGGTATCATTTTAAATTTATCATCAACAGATATTTTCCTGATTCCCTCCAAACCGATACCGAGAGTTAATGCACCTTTCTCAACAGATGAATGCGCCTGCCCGGAACAATATAACCTAAATCTCGGGGTGTTGCCTGTTAACATTCCTTTTTTGCGCAACTCATATTTTTCTCCCGCGTATTCGCGCGCGGCGGCAATTGCATGAAGGGTACTTACAGATGCGGTATCGTAAATTATTCCCCAAAAGTCTTCGGGTAGTTTTAACATTTGCCGCAGCCATCCGAGAGTTAACTGTTCAAGTTCTGTTGATGACGGGCATGTACGCCATAACATTCCGTTTGCGTTAAACGCGGCAGACAAAAATTCAGCTAATATTCCAGGACCGCTTGCCGTTGAATTGAAATAAGCCATAAACCCGGGGTGATTCCAATGCGTAATGCCCGGCATTATAATTTTATTGATGTCGTCAAAAATATTTTTAAGTCCGTCTCCGGTCTCAGGCGGCTTCAGCGGAAGTTTGTTTTTTATGTCCCCCGGTTTTATCTGCGGAAGCACCGGGTACTGCTCTATACTGCTTAAATAGTCGGCAATCCAATCTACCATTTGATGACCAAGCTGCCTGAATTCATCAACCGGCATATCGCCTCTGTTGCTAATATTTTCGTTCATTTTAATTCGAAATTATTTTGAAATGATTGATGTGTAAAAATAGCAAGAATTATTTTTAGTTTAATCAAAAAAATTAGACAGGATAGATTAGGAACAGAACATCATGCAATCGTCCCGACCCGCATGCGCGAATCGGGACAATTGATGAATCTTGTAAGTATTTATAATGAATCAATTATATTATTAAATGTACTGCTCGGACGCATTTGTTTTTCCGTTAGTTCAACATCTGCGAAATAATATCCGCCAAGATCTACCGGCTTACCCTGAACCGCGAGAAGTTCTTCATTTATTTTTTCTTCATTCATTTTTAGTGCTTCGGCAACTTTTGCAAATTTTGTTTTTAGCTCTACATCTTTATCCTGTTCAGCAAGCGCCTCTGCCCAGTATAACGTTAAATAAAATGAACCGCCCCTGTTATCTATTTCATTAACTTTGCGCGAAGGAGTTTTTTCATTTTCTAAATATTTACCTACAGCTTTGTCGAGAGTTTCCGCAAGTATAGCAGCTTTTTTATTCCCTGTTTTTTCAGCGGCAAGTTCAAGCGACGGAACAAGCGCACAATATTCACCGAGCGAATCCCAGCGAAGATGACCTTCTTTTATCAGTTGCTGAACGTGCTTCGGCGCTGAACCGCCGGCGCCTGTTTCAAACAAACCGCCACCGTTTAACAGAGGTACAATCGAAAGCATTCTTGCGCTTGTACCGAGTTCGAGAATAGGGAAAAGATCGGTTAGATAATCACGCAATACATTACCGGTTACTGAGATTGTATCAAGCCCTTTGCGCACTCTCTCAAGCGTATATTTCATTGCTTCAACAGGTGCGAGTATTTTTATTTCGAGACCTGATGTATCATGTAAAGGCAAGTACTCGTTTACTTTTTTTATTATCTCAGCATCGTGTCCTCTTTTTTCATCGAGCCAAAAAATTGCCGGGGAGCCGGACGATTTAGCACGGGTAACCGCGAGTTTAACCCAGTCTTTTATAGCTTGATCTTTCGCCTGACACATTCTGAAAATGTCTCCCTTTTCAACATTCTTTTCAAGCAAAGTTTCACCCGAAGTTGTAACAACTTTTATAACACCCTCGCTTTTGGCTTCGAATGTTTTATCGTGCGAGCCGTACTCTTCTGCCTTTTTTGCCATCAGACCAACGTTTGCCACGTTTCCCATTGTTGCGGGATCAAACTGTCCATGCTGCTTGGCATCTTCAATAATTTCTTTATAAATAGTTGCGTAACATCTGTCGGGTACCATAGCCATTGTGTCCTGAAGCTGATCTTCCTTATTCCACATTCTGCCGCCATCCCGCACAATATTGGGCATAGAAGCATCTACAATTACATTATTGGGGACGTGCAGGTTGGTAATTCCTTTTCTGGAATCGACCATTGCAAGAGCCGGACGCGACTGATATACTTTGTCTATATCGGCTTCAATTTGAGCTTTCTTTTCCGCAGGTAGTTTTTGAAGTTTAGAAATGACATCCGCTAAACCATTATTTACGTTGGCGCCAATCTCCTTTAGAGTATCGGCGTGTTTTTCAAGAGCGTCTTTGTAGTAAACCGAAACAGCATGTCCGAACATTATCGGATCTGAGATTTTCATCATAGTTGCCTTTAAGTGTAAGGATAAAAGCACACCTTCTTTTTTTGCTTCTTCAATTTGCTCAGCATAAAATTTCCGCAGTGCGGCAACATTCATTACAGCCGCGTCTATAACTTCTCCTTCGAGAAGCGAAAGTTTTTCTTTTAAAACTTCTGTACTGCCGTCTTTACCGGCAAATTCAATTTTTACATCACAAGCATTTTTTAATGTTTTCGAAATTTCTGTTCCGTAAAAATCCTTTTCACTCATATGCACAACACTTGCTTTCGAACCCGATTCCGGCCAGGGTTTCATCATTTTGTGCGGGTGTTTTTTGGCAAACATTTTTACAGACGCAGCGGGTCTACGGTCGGAATTGCCTTCGCGCAAGACCGGGTTTACAGCCGAACCCAGTACTTTTGCAAACCGTTTTTGCAGATCTTTTTCTTCGTCGGTTTTTGGTTCCTCCGGGTATAAAGGTATATCATAACCTTTGCTTTGCAATTCTTTTATTGCTTCCTGAAGTTGTGGGATTGAGGCGCTGATATTCGGCAGTTTAATTATATTTGCTTCGGGTGTGTTTGCAAGAGCGCCAAGCTCTCCAAGGTAATCCGGTATTTTTTGATCATCACGCAGCTTGTCGGGGAAGTTCGCTATAATTCTTCCGGCAAGTGAAATATCTTTTGTTACAACTTCTATCCCTGTTCCTTTTGTAAAGGCATTTACAACCGGCAATAGGCAGTATGTAGCAAGTGCGGGGGCTTCGTCTATTTTTGTCCAAATAATTTTATAATTGTCCATTTATCAGTCCTGTATTTTGGTGGAATTTATCAAACTAAATTAAAGGAATGGGATGCTAATATCTACATTCCGGTTTTAAAATTACGCATCTTTATTAATAATAAAAAGCGCATAGGGGCTGTGTATTCTCCAAAGATTTTTTATCCAAATTAACTGTAACTGGAATCCCCGGAAATGAGAGTATAGCCGCAGGTTCGTATGATGTCACCCCTCTTAATCTAACAGTATTCAAGGTAAACATTATACACACCCTCGCGCTTTTGGTCGAGTTTGGACACTACCACTATTTAATCGTACCCAATTATTTAGGGCAGAACCATATTAAAGAATTTCCGGTTTTTGCGTTGTATTGAGAAACGGCTTCAATTATGCACAAAACGAAATAAATGGCAAGTATCCTGCATCGCAGGCGGGGAAAAATAATTTGCGTGTAGGCAAATAATGATATGGCATCAACTTTGTAAATGTTATATATTCGTAATGAAAATTTTAGATCACTGATAATTTATCGAAAGGTGTACTGATGCGTAAAGTAATTATGTCTCTACTTGCATTGCTAATGTTTGCCGGTGTTTCCCTTGCAGAAGGTAAAAAATACGGCAAAGGCGTTACTTTAAAAGACAAAACAAAAATTTCCAAAATACTCGCAAATCCAGAGGATTATGTAGGTAAAAAAGTTCTCGTAGAAGGAATGATAGTAGATGTTTGCAGCAAACGCGGCTGCTGGATGGAAATAGCCAGCGACAAAGAATTTGAAAAAATTAAAATTAAAGTTGAAGACGGCGAAATAGTTTTTCCGATGGAAGAAAAAGGTAAAAACGCTCTTGTTGAAGGTACAATTGAAAAAATTGAAATGACAAAAGAGCAGGCAATGGAAAAAGCAAAACATCATGCGGAAGAAACCGGTCAAAAATTTGATCCTGCATCGGTTACAGGCCCAGATGTTTTTTATCAAATTCGCGGCATCGGCGCGGTTATAAAATAAATTCCTATTAATTGATTGAATATACGCGGGGATGGCTTTCCGGTCATCCCCTTTTTAATAATGGAAACAGATAATGAAATGGCGTAAGTGGATTAGAATTTTACATAGGGATATTGGATACCTTGCAACCGGGCTGACCGTAATTTATGCAATATCCGGGGTTGCCGTTAACCACGTTGCGGAATGGAACCCGAATTATAGTATCGAAAGAAGCACAACAACACTCGACTCAATTCCGTCATTAGACAAAGACGCGATGATTAAATATATTATGCAAAAAATTGGTGAAACCGGCGAGGTTAAAAATAGTTTTCGCCCTGCCCCCGATCAATTAGATATATTTGTTGAGGGGAATACAATTTCGGTTAATTATACAACAAAAGAAGTTTCGCAAGAAAAAATGAAGAGCCGGACTATAATAAGAGAGTCAAATTTTCTTCACTTAAATGCTCCTAAAAAAGCATGGACGTACGTTGCGGATGTTTTTGCCGTTGCGCTTGCTTTTCTCGCAATTTCAGGTTTATTTATGATAAAAGGGAAAAACGGAATTAAAGGTCGCGGCGCCTGGCTTACTGCGCTCGGTGTTCTACTTCCGATTATATTTTTGATAATTTATTACTATTAAATAATGAACAGCCAAATAAATAATTTCTTCTATCCTTCTTCCATCTGCGTTGCAGGTGCGTCTACTAAAGACAAAAGTATCGGTTACGAACTTTTAAAAACAATAAAACAATACGGCTACACCGGAAAAATTTTTCCCGTAAATCCAAAAGCCGACGAGCTGCTCGGTTACAAATGTTATAAATCTATCGAAGAGATAAATGCTCCGATCGATTTGGCGATTGTAATGGTTCCGAAAAATTATGCTGAAGATACGATTGACGAACTTTTAATAAAGAATGTTAAGTCAATCATTTTAATAACCGCTGGATTTAAAGAAATAGGCAAGGCGGGGGAAGAAGTCGAGAACCGCATTCTTCAAAAAGTTAAAGAGAGCGGTGCGCGGCTTGTTGGGCCTAATTGTATGGGTGTAATTACAACCTTTGACGAAATAAAACTTAACGCAACCTTTGTCGCCGAAAAACCTGAAGTTGGTTCAACCGCGTTTTTATCGCAAAGCGGTGCAATAGGCGCGGCGGTATTAAACTCGTTGCGCGAGACCGACATTCGCTTCGGGCATTTTATAAGCGTTGGCAATAAAGCCGACATAAACGAAAATGATTTGCTTGAGTTCTGGGAAGAGGACGAAAAAATAAAAACATTAACTTTTTATCTCGAAAGTTTTATTGATGGTGAAAAGTTTATAAAACCATTCATCGAAAATAAAATAAAAAAACCTGTAATTGTACTAAAGGCGGGAAGAACAACCGGCGGTATTAAAGCTGCTTCTTCGCATACAGGCGCACTTGCAAGCAATGATAAAATTGTTGACGCAGTGCTGAAACAATTCGGAATGCTTCGCGCTGACTCGCTGAATGAATTATTTAATACGGCAAAAGGATTTGAAAATTTCCCGCTTCCAAAAGGAAATAAAATTGCGGTAGTAACAAACGCGGGCGGGCCCGCTATACTTGCAGTTGATGCCCTTGAACGCGCCGGTTTAAAATTAGCGGCGCTTTCAGAAAAAACAAAAACCCGATTGAAAGAAATAATTCATCCGGAAGGAAGCGCCAATAATCCTGTTGATTTATTGCCCGGCGGCAGCGCTGAGCAGTTTAAACTCGTAAATAAAATTGTAGCAGCCGATGAAAATGTTGATGCTGTGGTTTCCATTTTTGTTGAGCCCGTTATGGTTCCGGCATTTGAAGTGATTGAGGGAATATATTCAATTGAATGTGAAAAACCGATATTACAGGTTGTAATGCCCCTTCCCGAATTGTGGGAAGAATACAGGCATAAATCTAAATACAAATTGCCGCTTTTCCACACACCGGAAGAACCTGCCTCGGTAATTTGGAATATGCTTAAGTTCAAAAATATAAAATCGAATTCCTTACGATTAGCTCCTTCGATCAACAAATCCCTTCTAAACGGTGAAGGATTTATCGAACAGGAAAAAGTAAACGGCTTTTGCCTTAATTATAATTTGCCGGTTGTCATTTCAAATATTTATTCTGAGGATGAGCTGCAAAAAGCGGATCTTATTTTCCCTGTTGTTGTAAAAGGAATTTCGAAAGCAGTTGTACATAAAACCGAATTTGATGCCGTTAAACTTAACATTAAAAACAGCCAAGATTTACTTGCCGCTGTTGATGAAATAAAATCAAGCTTTAATAAAAATAGTGTAAATGTTGAAGGTTTCTTAATTCAGCCGTTTATAAAAATTAAACACGAGGTTTTAATCGGCGGTTTCCGCGATCCTTCTTTCGGACCCGTAATCATGTTCGGTACCGGCGGAAAGTATGTTGAAGTTTACGATGATACATCGATGCGTTCAGTTTATCTAAACGATGATGATATTGACGAAATGATAAACGAAACAAAGATGGGGAAAATTCTCAGGGGCATTAGGGGTGAGGCTTCTGTTGATTTGGATGAAATAAAAAGGATAATAAAATCTTCAGCCCAAATGATGCTTGACAACCCGGCAATACATGAATTTGATTTTAACCCGCTTCTTGTTTCTAAGGAAAACAAATTTTTTATTGTTGATGCCAGGATAAAAATCGGTTAAAAATTTTCCCGCCTCAAGTGCGGTTTTTTTTATACTCCCTCCTTTCGTTAAAATATTAATATTTCCTTTCGAATAACTATTTCGTGTAATACATTTTTTGCTTATTATATTACCGTAAAAATATTAAAAGGTTGTTTATGAATGCTGAAAGTAATAACCGACGACAACTGTTATTTCTGATTTTATTTTTTTCAACAGTAAAACTATTAATTCATCTTTATACAAATGCGTTTGCTTCGTACGGAATATTTAGAGATGAATTTTATTATATCGCATGCTCAAACCATCTTGCAGCCGGGTATGTCGACCACCCGCCACTTTCTATTTTTATTCTTGCTTTAAGCCGTGCGGTATTCGGCGAAAGCCTTTTTGCTCTACGATTACTCCCTTCGGTGATGGCTGCACTTACCGTGTTTATTACAGGTTTAATTGTAAAGGAAATGAACGGTGGAAAAACAGCCGTAGTAATAGCCTGTTCCGCAATGATAGCCGCACCCATTATTCTCGGTATGAACACAATATTTTCAATGAATTCATTCGATCATTTATTTTGGGCGCTTGCGGCTTACATTATTTTATTAATCTTAAATAATGATAAAAGGAAGTACTGGATTTTGCTCGGTGTTGTTTTCGGTATTTCATTGCTGAATAAAATCGGAATTTCCTGGTTCATTTTAGGCTTTTACGCGGCGCTGCTTTTAACGAATAAAAGGAAAACATTTTTTACTGCCGATCCTTATTTAACCGGTATCATTGCCCTGCTTCTTTTTTCACCATTCATTATCTGGAATTATTTAAACGACTTTGCCCATATCGAATTTATCCGTAATGCAACTCTCTACAAGTACGCAGGTTTAACATGGTCAAGTTTTGTTATCGACCAATTTGTATTACCAAATCCAATAAATGTTTTTGTCTGGCTGCCGGGTTTGTATTTTTTATTTTTTAGTAAAGATGGAAAGCGGTTCAAAGTTTTGGGAATAATTTTTCTCTCGGCGTTTCTAATTTTATTAATCAACGGTAAAAGCAAAGGTGAATATCTTTCACCCGCATACGTGATGTTGTTTGCCGCCGGTGGCGTTTATTTGGAAAAATTGAGCACAATAAAAAATTGGCGATGGATCCGGGTTGTGTTGCCGGCATTAATATTATTTAGCGGCGCCGCGCTCGCTCCTTTAGCAGTGCCACTAATGCCGGTAGAAAGTTTTATAAAATATCAACGCGCAATTGGGCTTGCTCCTTCTACAAATGAAGGATTAGAATTAAACGAACTGCCGCAATTTTATGCCGATATGTTCGGCTGGGAAGAAATGGCAAGGACAGTTTCAAAAGTTTATATGTCTCTTCCCGAATCAGAAAAAAACAGCACCGTAATTTTTACGCACAATTACGGCGAAGCAGGTTCGCTCCAATACTTTTCAAAAAAGTATCCACTGCCGCCGGTTATTTGTTTACATAATAACTACTGGTTATGGGGGTATCCGAAAAGTAATTTTAAAAATATTATTGTTGTTGGGGGTGAAGTTGAAGACCATAAACGCTCATGCAATAAAGTAGAGCAAGCCGCTGTTGTAAAAAGTAAGTATGCAATTCCGTATGAAAATAATTTGCCTATTTTTATTTGCCGCGACTTAAAAATTAGTCTCGCTGAAATTTGGAAAAAACAAAAACATTTTATTTGAGACTGTTATGAAAGAGAACGATAGAATAATTGAATTATTGAACCGAACTTTTTACGGACCCGCATGGCATGGCGCAGCCGTTAATGAAATATTACAAAATATCGATTATACGACAGCTGCGCGAAATAAAATTGAAAACGCACACAATATATGGGATATAGTTGTGCATATAGCTGTTTGGAAAGATGCTGCAATAAGGTTTATGAATGGTGAGGATGTAAAAATTCCGGACGAAATTGACTGGAATAAAACAGTCGGTTATGACGAAAGCGGCTGGGAAATTGTTAAGACATCTCTTTACGCAGTGCATCAAAAACTAATTGAAAAAGTAAAAATATTTCCTGAAGAAAAATTAATCGAAAATGTTCTGGAAAAGGATTTCACTTTTTATGTTCTTCTGCACGGCGTAATTCAGCACGATATTTACCACGCCGGACAAATTGCATTATTAAAGAAGTAAACTAAATTATCATTTTTACAGAAGGCGCTTTTTGCAATTTTTCATAAATTAAATTTCGAACAATTTCGTTTGTTACTTCAACTTTTAAATTCAAACTAAAATAATTGCCGCGCAAACTTATGTTGGAAGGGGTTAAATCGTACTTATATCCGTTTACCGTTTCTTCAATTGACGAAATCATTAATTCAATATTTTCACCAATAACTTTATAATTCCACTCGCACGGATAAACTATTCCCGGACACCGGTCATTCTTATCAAATACCTTCATTTTTTTCTCTTACTCTTTTAATTTTTAAAATTAACAATTATCAAAAACTTTTACTAAACAATAAACATAGTTCTATTATTTACTATTCGTCTTTCTTGACGGGTGAAAGCATCTTTCCACCTTAGCCTCTAAATTATACCATATTTGTAATTATTCTGCCGGTAATCAGGATTGTTTTACACTTTCGGCGCAAATTTAATATGTTAGCCACCGTAATTGAAATTTTATTAATCCGGATAGGTAACCTTTTCTCCCACCGCTGGTCTAATAAAATATCACAAAATATAATCGAGGTTAAAATGAAACTAGATAGACTTTCTTTAATAACACTTACCCTTTTACTTTTTTCGGTAACAATTTCACTTTCGGCATGTTCGGTTACTTATAATGGTGACAGCGGCAGCAAGGATTTAAGTGTAATACACGAAAAAACGTTCCAAATTTCATCCGGTAAAACATTACGAATTAATACAAGACCCGGCGATGTTATGGTTACTCCCTGGGAGAAAAATGAAGTTTACATAAAAGTTTTCGGTAATGATAAAGCCCGCGAAAAAATGGAATTTGAATTTAATGGGAACAGCGATGAAGTTGTTGTTACAGGAAAATATGAGAATAAATTTCTTAACTGGGGAAATTCGGGTATAAAATTAAGATATGAAATAAAGACGCCTTCTAATTTTGATGTTGAAGTTTCAACAAGCGGTGGTGATGTAAGAGTCGGCGGAATTAAGGGAAGCATTACTCTAAAAACCTCGGGCGGCGATGTAGATATTAAAGAAACTCGCGGCAGTTTAATTATTTCCACATCGGGCGGTGATATTACACTCGAAAACCCGGAGGGAAAAACAAAAGCTTCCACATCCGGCGGGGATATAAAAGGTGTTAATTATAAAGGTGATTTAAAAGTTTCAACCAGCGGCGGTGATATAAGCCTTAACGGTGGGAACGGTTCCATTTCAGCTAAAACCAGCGGCGGCGACATAAAATTAGATTACAGCGGTAATAATGAAGGTATTGAACTCGCAACATCCGGCGGCGATATTGATATATATGTTCCATCGGATTTTAAGGCGTCGATAAAACTCAGCAGCTCCGGCGGCGATGTAGATTCCGATTTTAAAACTGAGAACCAAACAAGCCGCAAAAAAAGAAAATTAGAAGGCGATATTAACGGCGGTGGACCTTTACTGACGGCAAAAACATCCGGCGGCGAAATTAACTTAAGAAAAAAATAAAATTTTCTAACCTCATCTCCAAAGCACAGTTCCGCAAACATAAGCAGGGACTGTGCTTTTTTATTTGCCATAATTCTACCACTCAATTTTATCCATTAATCCAAAAAAAGTGGAAAGCCTGGTTAATTCTATTTATATTTGAGCCGAAACAAAAAGAATTCCTAAAAATGAACGACAAATTGATTTACAATTTTTTTGATGACGATGAACTTCTCCGAATTTCGAATAAGGTTCGCGAAAAAGAAAAGAATACTGCAGGCGAAATATGCGTAAGCATAAAAGAAAAATCATCGTGGAATGAGAAGAAAAAAACTTTGCGGCAGCTTGCCGAGACCGAATTTTTCCGTCTTGGAGTTGACAACACCAGGGATAAAACAGGGATACTAATATTTGTTTATCTCGAAAAACGCGGGTTCTACATTCTCGCCGATAAGGGAATAAATGAAAAAGTTTCAGCCGATACCTGGGATAGTATAACAGATGAAATGCAGCAAATGTTTGTAAAAGGAAATTTCTGCAGCGGAATTATTGGCGCGGTTGAAAAGGTTGGTGATATTCTAACAACTCACTTCCCTATAAAACCGGATGATACAAATGAACTGCCCAATCGGGTAGCAATAAATTAAAAAAGGAATATGATGAAAAAAATTATACTGATTTTATTTTTTACGGCAATAACCAATTTGGTTTTTGCTCAATACACAACACCCAATACAGGTGTTAACTGGTCTTTATCCGACCTGGTTGCAAACTCGGGCGGTGTTGTAACCGGTACGACTCCTAATTTTACCGTTTCTAACAAAATTACAGTTGCCGCAAACGACAGAGTTTTTATTCAACCGGGAACCACGGTTACATTTACCGGTTCTACTTCAGGGTTTGAAGTAAACGGAAAATTCCTGGCAGTCGGTACTGCTGCCGATTCAATTCTGTTTACGTCTACCTCTACTGACACAACCGGTACGGCATATGACGGTTTTCGATTTAGCGATACATCTGTGGATTCGGCTTGCATAATAAGTTATGCCCGCATACAATACGCATATTATGCATTAAGATGCATAAGCGCCAGCCCTACTTTTACGAATAATTATGTGTATAAATGCAGAAGAGGCGGAACTCTTTCCTCTTCTTCAAACCCTGTCTTCACGAATAATAAAGTTGAACGGTGTTACGAGTATGGCATTACTTTAACAACAGGGTCTTCACCAATTATTGAATACAATGAGTTTTATAATAATAACTCGCAAAACACTTCACCCAAAAATCAAATTAGCGTAGGAACTCAAGGAAATAATTCCCCTTCTATAATGTACAACACGGTACACGGCGGTATGTTTAATAAAACCGGCGGTATAAGTATTTCTGCCTTGCTCGGCGGGTCATCGTCTTCATCCGAAATTGCATATAACGAAGTTTACAATAACAGTTTTGGAATGGTTTTCGGCGGGGGCGATATTACCTGTTATGTTCACAACAACAAAATTTATAATAATAACATTAACCCCGATGTGAATACTACAGGAAGCGGAATTAACTGTAACGGTAACAATGTCAACAGTCCCATTATTGCTGAAAATGAAATTTACGGTAATCATTGGGGTATTACTATTCTCGGCAGTGCTACGCAGCCCGTTCCGAATATCGGTAATATTGAAAATGTTTCAACACTCGATGACGGCAAAAACATCATATATGGTAATGTACAGGGCGCTAATGTCTACGACCTTTACAACAACACAGGCAATTTAATTTATGCCCAGAACAACGACTGGCGTGTTTATGATTCCCTTGCAATCGAGCAGCATATTGTTCATCAAGCTGATTCATCAATATACGGACTCGTAAAATTCATTCCCTTTTCGCAGTTCGTCCCTGTGGAGTTAATTTCATTCGAAGCCAGGGTACACGGCAGTAATGTTAGCTTATTATGGCAAACGGCTTCTGAAACAAATAACAAAGGTTTTGTTATTGAACGCAGCTATTCAAATAATACAAACTGGCAGAGCATTGGTTTTGTTAACGGAAAAGGTACGACGACCGAAAAACAGTACTACCGGTTTGACGATAAAAAAGTAGATGCAGGCGCAGCAAGTTACAGATTAAAGCAACTAGATTTTGACGGACGGTTTAAATACTCCAGCATGGTTGAAGTAACTATTGAAGCCCCGAGACAGTTTGAGATAAGCCAGAATTATCCAAACCCGTTTAACCCTACCACTACTATTCGTTATGAACTTGCTGTCAACTCAAACGTAAAATTAACTTTATTTAATGTTCTCGGCGAACAAATAAAATTACTTTTTAACTCAGGCATGCCTGCGGGTACACACGAGTACAAACTTGATGCAAATGAATTAAACAGCGGCGTTTATTTTTACCGTATTGAAGTACGGGGAGCTGACGGAACAAGTATTACAAAAACAAAAAAACTTGTTCTAACCAAATAATTAATTTCCAAATTTAAGATTATAAAGGATGTCATACCGGCGTCCTTTTTTTTTGTTTTATCTCCCCGTTTCACCACCGGTACGCGTTTTATTTTTAGTTCAATTTTTAATCCGTAAGTTTTTCTTTTTATAAAATTGCTTATTTTAGAATTGACACTATAAAAAATTGTACGGAATTTTGCGTTGGGATGATTAATAATGAAGCAGCTTCGTTTTCTCTTCCCTTTTTCTTATTTAGAAAATAATAAACAACGCTTGATGATGGTAATGTTAATATCATTTATTGGTTTATTTTTTTTGAATTGTTGGAAAGTCTATTTTTCGAATAATTATGAAAGTAATTTTGAATAAAAATATAAAAGGAATTTCGGAATGAAAAAAATTGTCATGTTTCTCCTGGTTATTTTGTCTGCTAACTTCATCTCAATTGCACAAAATGTAGAAACTGAAAAATACTCACAAGTTAGAATTACAATTAAAAGTGAGTCGGATATTAAGCAAATAGAAAGCGCTGGCTTATTTCTCGATCATGGAATAAATAAACCCGGTCAATATTTTGAAACATGGCTTTCAGAAACAGAAATAGAATTACTTACAAATTCCGGCATTCCCTTCGAAGTTACTATTGATGATTGGAACAAATATTATTCCGACCGTCAGCAGCGGAATGAAGTTTCAAGTGATATCAGACCGATTGAGGGCTTTGATATTACACACAGTATATATGGTTCCATGAGTGGACTAATGAAATGGGAAGAAGCAATCGCCAAACTCGATTCAATGGCAAATGAATATCCTACCCTGGTTTCTACAAAATTCTCTATTGGTAATTCTTACGAAAACAGACCGATGTGGACTATACGCGTAACAAAAAATCCCGAAGGTGCTACAGGCAGACCGGAAATATGGTACAACGGTGTAACTCATGCCCGAGAACCAATGGGAATGATGAATGTTTATTACTATTTATACTGGCTGCTTGAGAATTACAATGTAGACCCGATTGCAACTTATATTCTCAACAACCGCGAAATATATTTTACTCCTTTTATTAATCCCGATGGTTATGTTTATAATCAAACTACTAACCCGAACGGCGGCGGAATGTGGAGAAAAAACAGACGCGGGCAGGGGACAGATTTAAATAGAAATTTCGGCACCTACAATTTTTGGAATTCAAGCAACGGCGGTTCTTCGACTTCTTCTTCATCCGATACTTATCGCGGAACCTCTCCATTTTCGGAACCTGAAACACAGAATTTTAAAAATTTCGTTAATTCACGAAATTTTAAAGCAATGTTAGATTATCACACTTATGGAAATTATTTAATAAAACCATACGCATGGTGCGATCCGACCCCGACCCCGGATAATGATGTGTTTAACGAATTTGGAAATGATATTGTTGCCGATAATAATTATAATTTCGGAACGCCATACCAAACTGTCGGTTATTTTGTGCGTGGCGGTGATCTTGATTGGATTTACAGCAATGATACAACCGGGCATAGTAACCACATTTTCGGTATGACACCCGAAGTCGGTACATCCGGTTTTTACGCAACACAAGCTGAAATTATTCCTTATTCCAAAGTGTGTTTGTTTATGAATAAATATATGGCGCTCGTTAGCGGACCATATGTCGCTTCACACAGTGCAAAATTAAACAAACAAATTTATACCCCTGGCGAAGCAGGTACATTTAAAGTTGTTTTTAGAAACAAAGGATTGGCTTCAGCAAACAATATCAAATTGGAATGGACCACATCGACCGAACTTTTAACTATTCCTCTTCAGGTTGTTACACAACCATCGATGGCTCCAAGAACATCTGACAGCGTTACTTTTAATTTTTCAATCTCTTCACTTGCTTCAGATAATTATGTTCTGCCGACAAATTTAAAAATAAAAATTGACGATACACTCATTGTTTACAATCAAAATTATAACATTCTTATCGGCAATGGTTATACCGTTTTTAATGATAACGCGGAAGAAGGTATGTCAAACTGGACGGCAAGCGGAACATGGGGATCGGTATCTACCCAGTATCATTCACCGTCGCACTCATTTACGGACAGCCCGACTGGAGATTATCTTGCAAATGCCAATAATACATTAACCATGACAGTTCCGATTGACGCTTCAACTATGCCCGCGCTTTATCTTAACTTTTGGCACAGGTATGATACCGAAGCTACTTACGATTTTTGTCATGTAGAAGTATCGGATAATAATGGAGTCTCCTGGCAGGAAATAGGAACTTACGACGGACTTATGAGTACCTGGTCTCAAGTACAATTCGACTTATCGGATTATCTCAATAATTCCGAGTACATAAAAGTTCGGTTCAGGCTCACATCCGATGGATACATTCAGGAAGACGGCTGGTATATTGATGATATAAAACTAATCGGTTACAATGAGGCGGCTGTACCTGTAGAGCTTACAAATTTCACTGCAAATGCTTCTTCAAATGGTGTTGTTCTTAATTGGAGTACTGCTACCGAACTTAACAATAGCGGCTTCGAAGTGCAACGCGCGCTGGTAAGTAAAAACAAAAATACTTCTTACACTTCTGTAGGTTTTGTTAAAGGAAACGGCACAACAACGGAAAAAAGGAACTACAACTTTGTTGACAACAATCCTGTTGAAGGTAAAATGCTTTACAGATTAAAACAGCTTGACTTCAACGGTTCTTCAACACTAAGCAAACCTGTTGAAGTAACATTTATTGGAATAATAGATTACGCGCTTGAACAAAACTACCCGAACCCGTTTAACCCGGCGACTCAAATAAATTATTCCGTTCCGGAAGCGGGAAATGTTACAATAAAAGTATTTAACATTCTTGGTAAAGAAGTTGCAACAATAGTAAACGGTTTTACCGAAGCAGGAAAACATAAAGTAGAGTTTTCGGGTTCGCAGTTTGGCTCCGGAATTTACTTCTACACAATACGCGCAGGTAGTTTCAGTAAAACTCTTAAGATGCTGCTTATAAAATAATTGTCAATTTTATAATCCCCGGCGACAAAATTGCCGGGGGTTTTTTATTTTAAAATAGTGCTGATAATTCTTTCATACTGCTAACAACAAAATCAGGCTGCTCAAACTTTAGTTGTTCGAGCGTACGGTAACCATGTGAAACAGCGCAGGTAAAAGCGCCGGCTGCTTTACCGCATTGAATATCAAGTTCGGTATCGCCAACCATCAAAGTGTCCCCAAGTTTTACATTCAAATCAGAACATATTTTTTGCAATGGTTCCGGGGATGGTTTTGTTTTTATTCCTTCACGTCGTCCCATAATGTAATTGAACTTTTTTGCCATATCAAAATGCGTAAGAATTTTTTCAGCCTGGTCTTGTCCTTTGGTTGTTAACAGCGAGACCAAGACACTTTTTTCACTCAAAAGTTTTATCAAGTCAAGAGTGTCGGGATAAATTACTGAGTAGTCTATAAATTCAAAATAGTAACTCTTATAGATATTTATAAAGTGATCAAAATCTTCAACGTTTATATTTAATTCGGAAAATATATCAATAAAATGGTGCCCAATTCGTTTATACAATTCAGCTTCGGAAAGCTTATGTTTTATCCCCAGTTCATCAAGCGCCTTTACTGTTGTTTTATAAATTGTCTGATACGAGTCCATCAAAGTTCCATCAAGATCAAAACATACATGTTTAATATTTTTTAAATTTTCCATAGGTGTCCTTCAATTATTTTCCGATTTATCATATCTAAAATTATTAGAAAAGCATGTCGACGCATTATTATTTTTGCAAATTCCTTCATTCCTTACCGGAGATAGTCTTCAACAAGTTACTTAAAACTTGCTTTGTAAATTAGTAAAAATACTTTTAATACTTTTTACTATGCAGGTTCGGGGGTAAAAACAAATTGGCATGAAAATATTTGATAATAATTAAGCGGTTTATTGGTATTTAAAAAACTTTTAGAACAGTATTTCAGCAACTGAATCCTAACACTTAAACAAAATAATAAACCGCTATAAAATGGCAGGCGCTTCCGCCTAATACAAAAACATGAAAGATGGCGTGATTAAATTTTAATTTTTTTATACTGTATAAAATTGCTCCAACTGTGTATGACATTCCCCCGACAAAAAGCCAGAACAGACCGGATGAAGATAAATTATTAAACAAAGGTTGTATAGCAAATAAAATAACCCAGCCCATCAATACGTACATGAACGTTGAAACCAAACTATATTTGCCGGTAAAAAAAAGTTTTAAAATTATTCCAGCCAGTGCAAATCCCCAGACAATACCAAAAAGAGCCCAGCCGGTTGAACCTTTTAAAGTTATGAGTGTAAACGGGGTATAAGTTCCGGCTATGAGCAGATAAATTGAGGCGTGGTCTAAAACTTTATATTTTTTTCTCAACTCTGCTTTTTTTGCGCTATGGTATAATGTAGAGGCGGCATATAGAAGAACCATACTTATACCGAAAATAGAAAAGCTAATGATGTAAAGGGAATCGCCGGAAGCAATTGAACTTGTCACCAAAAAGACAAGACAAACAACACTCAGCAAAAGCCCCGCTGCGTGCGAAATAATGTTAATCCTTTCTTCTTCCGGCGGATAAAATTTTATTAGTTCTTTCGTTTCCATACAATTGGTCTCCACTGTTTTACAAAAATTAGCGTATCAATTAATCAATTATTTTCATCCGACAATGATATTAGCAAGTTTATATTGAGGGTACTTGATGGAACAATATCTGCCAGTTCCCATTTGAATACTCCAATATAGAACTCCTTATCGATTTTGCGACACCATGGCAGCCGTCTTTAATTTTTAAAGCTTTGTAAGTCAGCAGCCATACTTCAGCCGAAATATTCTTCGTGTTTAAATCCTCTGTATTTATTTCCGAAGTAGATAATCCCGTCATGCTTTCTGATTATAGTTTTTTCTCTGAGTGTATAACCTAAACAAGTAGCCCGATACTTTCCGTTGTTCAAAAAAATGTTTTGTGAAAAAAGCATCAAATTTCCATCTGCCCGAATTAATTTATTCGCTATTCAGAATTAAGGTTGTTTTGATATATTTTTGATTGACTCAACACTTAAAATTAAAAAAAAAAGAAACAATTAACCACCGCCATATTTGCCGGGAACAGAAAAGTACACATTAATACAAATACCTATTTTTGAATATCGGAGCAGCTCATTTTTAAAAACTTATCTTATAGCTGCGGTATCCACATGACAATTCTTAAATATTCCAGCCTTGATATTTAGAGGACGCCGATGCAAGGATTTATTTTCCTTCTATATCTAAATCGTACTTGTCCAAAAGACCAGCTAAACCCATTAAAGAAAACTTTGCTTTTTTTATACGATTAATTTCGGGATCAATTGAAAAATTGTATGAAGTTCGGAAATCCGCTTTTTCAATTATAGTACTCTTAAAAACTGCCCGCTCTAATTCGCAGTTTAAAAACTCCGAACCTGTTAGATCGCTTTCAGTAAAGTCAACCTCTACCAACTGCGAATTTTCAAAAATGGTTTTTTTTAGTTTTTTTCTGAAGAATGACGAATGATTGAGTATGCAATTATCGAAAGCGACTGAAAAAGCAAAGCTATTACAATTATCAAAACGAATACCCATCATTTTGCAATCGTTAAATTTTGCATTGTTAAACGTTGTTCCGGTGGTTTTAACCATACTGAGATTACATAATGTAAATTTACAATCGATGAATATTGTATCGGAAATATCCGAGTTAGAAAAATTACAATTGGTGAATGTGCATTTTTCGTACTCTCCCTTTTTTAACAAACTTATTTCATAATCTATTTTATCAAAATTCTGTTCATCTATATACAAACGATCCATAACTTCTACTCTCATCCGATACTTTTAGTTTGATTTTTACACGTAGTTTTTTTGCTGACAAAACTTATCACTACTTTGAAACTAAAATAAACAACATCCTCTTTCGCCTATAAATACTTTAATCGATTTCTAATTGCGCTGCGAAAGATAAAAAATATTTAGTTTTTTCTTTAATAACCTTGATAGCTCAGTTTTAAGCGTCATGCCTCATAATCCGACAAGTCTCATGATCAGAAATACTATTAATCCGAATGTCGCGCCTAAATATATCCAGCGGATATATCTTCGTCCATTCTCGTCCCTCGATGCGACTAATTTTAATGCTGAATAACCAATAGCAATATCCATTATGGCAATCGGTATTAAATAAGCGGCGGGGAACCAACCAATAATAAAAGGAACAAATGTTAATAAAATAACAAACAGAAAAATATACCAGCTTATTTTAAGCGCCGTTTCTTTTCCGTATTTGATAGCCAGCGAATTTGAGTTGATAAGACGATCTCCCTGTTCGTCCATGGAATCGGCGGCAATTTCTTCTCCCAAATCTATCAATGCGGCAATAAAACAAAAAAACACAACAGCTTTATTAAGCGGTAAACCGACGGTTGCGCCGCCATAAATAAATGTCATCCCGACAGAAAAACTAACCATAAGATTACCTGGCAATCCGCTCTTCTTAAAATATCGATTATACAAAAACCCCACTAAGGTTAAGACGATTGAAATTATCAGTACTGTATTACTGATTAAATAACTAAGAATAAGTCCGGCAAATAACAGAAGCGATGAAAAGAATAAAGCCTCCGAAGGCAAAACAAGGTTTGAGGGAATCGGTCTTTCGGGCGCGTTTATCTTATCCGTTTCAACATCAAAATAATCATTCAAAACCAATATTGATGCTGAGATAAAAAATACCGAGACAAAACCGGCGGCGGTTATACCTATTGTTGAAAACTCGCCAAGCGCTAATAACTGCCCCATCACAACGCAAACACCCGCTGAGAATGGAAGCTCAAATCTTAATAAGCGAAAAAGACCGTTTATTTTTTCCATAATATTTAAAGCTTATTTACAAATATTATTAGTATCATTTTTTTTGCCGCAGACAAATTTTAGCAAAAAACAGGAAAATATAAAGATGCCTATATGATATTTTTTCCCCATCCTAAAAAACAAAATGAAAGTTACTTGCGATGGATATTAAATCACCGAAAGAAATAGCTTCCGAAAAATGATAACCTATTGTGTTTTTTCCTCGCGGTATTCTTCCGGCAAAACTGCATCCCGGAAATATTTAATCTCAAGCAGCAAACCGCTAATTTAATTTTTTAACATTAATCAGAATTACTGTTTGTACTCTTTCACACATCATTAAAAGGTTAATCTCACTTCCTCAGACTATACGCCGCATTATATATAACCGGCATTTTTCCTTTCCAATTATCCCAAATATTATCATTTGTTATTAATTCAGAGATAAAATGCCCAACATTTATTCTACTTGTTTTACCGGCATCAAAGATTGGACTCCGAATTGGCGAGGGAAATACACTGTATTCGGAAACCGTGTCTTCATTTATCAGCGTATCCGGTCGAACGATAGACCACTCTATAATCTCATTATTGTTTCCAATATCTTTTCTTAAATAATCTGCCGCACGTTCATTATCAAGTTGCGGAGGCAATATATTTCGTAAAAGAGAAAAAACTAATCTCTCTGTAAATGTTAACTTTTCGTTTATATCCTTGTTATTATTTGCAGTGGTATTCATTAATACAAATTTTAAAGGTTTAGCCGGGTTGTTCTTTTTTATCGCAGCACACAATTTTTTTACGGAATCCGTAACAAGCATTTTAGGATTTCCAAAAATACCCTTAAGATTTAGATTGTGCCCCAGGCACGATGCGGCGGCATCACAATCCTTTGTGTAATCCATCAGTTCATTATCACTCAAATGAAGAATACTTGCTTCAATTATAGTTAAGTTTTGATGTGCGCTTATATAATCGGGTAGTTTTTCTCTCTCCCGGACAATGATTTTAACATTTATGCCGCGGTTCAATAATTCCCTTACTAATTGCCGCCCGGTAGAGCCATTCGCTCCTACGATTAACACTATCATTATCAAATCCTTTTATTTATTTCAAAAATATTATAAGTACTTTGGGTGAATAACAGCGTGTTAATCGCGAGCTAACGGACGGACAAGTTATTAAAAAAAACACCGCGGTTAATTATATTTTAAGGATTCCCTTATACTTCACATACGCAAATAGGAATGGTTATTTGTTCTTTCGGGATAACAACATCCTGTAAGAGTTAACGCACTTATAAAATGTGCTGTTGAAAATACAAGCGTCCGGGTTAAGTCGCTTGGAGCTTGCCAGCCATTTTGTTTGGCGGGTTAGTCCTTTTTTATAATCGCTCTATTATTTCTTTGACTTGTGGCTTAAATGAAACAATATCTATTGTAATTATATCCCACACAATTTTAGTATCAATACCAAAATATTCGTGGATCAATAAATTTCTAAGATCTATTATTTCACGCCATTGTATTTCTGAATAGAGTTTTTTGAATTGAGATGTAAGATGATTCGCTGCTTCACCAATAATTTCTAATTGTTTTACGCAAGCATATTGCATCATCGTATTAGATTGGAATACTTCATAAGATGATTTTTGCACATACGATTCGATTTCGAGAATAGCATCATAAATATGTTGTAAACGTGCTTTATCGCCTAAATTATTTCTCATAGATCAATATTTTTTCTGAATCAATAAATGGTTTAATATACTTTGAAACACTATTACTTGTAAGAAGATCAACTTTTCTTTTTAACAAGTCTTCCAATTCTAATTTCATTCTTACAAAACCAAGACCAATTGGTTGTGAATAATCTAATTCAACTAAGATATCCACATCACTCAAATCATCATCTTCGTTTCGAGAAACAGAACCAAATAAAAACGCCTTCTTTACAGGTTTATTTTTGAAACAATTTGCAATCTTATCAGAAACTTCTTTGCTCATGTTTTCGCTTTATTTTGTTTAAAATGTCTTCAAAAAGATAATTGAAAATATATTAAAATACACTATAATGCATTGTTAACTATATTCTATCCTTCCTTAAAACGTTCTATTGAAATTACAGATTATCGAGCTTGTTCCGCTTTGCGGCTTAGTCCATCCATAGACCCCGTTTCTTTGCGGGGACACTGGATTATCACATAGTGATGGCTATGCCATACCTCAGCGCAGTTTACCCCGCTTTTTTTCGGGGTTCGGTATGAATCCTTGTAACGTTAGGCTTTTTTACTGGTATACAAAATATTTATCAATTCTCTTAAAATCATTCAGCCTTTTAGAGAGTCTTTCATCAATTTTGCTATTATCTTCTATATAAATAAGTTCTTTATAGCTATTAAATGTAATATAGCAAACACTTTCTAATGAATTAACATTTCGAATATTTAAGTTTTTCATTGCTGTAATTAAAATGTATGCATCGTTCAGATAATTATCATTCTCTGTTTTATAATTAGTAGGATTAACTTTTTTAAGAATTTTTAAAATATCTACCTCAGATTCATCATCCATTCTGAAATAATCTGGTCCTCTATTATCATATCCTAAATAATATTCTACTTCGGGATACTTTGTGTGTGCAAATATATATACATCCGTTAATTCATCTCTGGGAACAATGGTATAATTTTTAAATTTTTCTATAAGTTTTTCTTGTCTCAGTTTATTTACTAATACATTAGGATCAATTGGTTTAGGGTTTTCAATAAACATTTTTTTCTCTTGTTTACATCCAGCCAGAAGAAGTAGTAATGGAACTATAAAAATATTTAATTTCCAACTATTCATAAATATTCCTTTTACCAAAAGCCTAACGGCGTGTTATGTTAAAACACAACACCGCAGTCAATTTTATTTTAAAGAATTCCTTCAACTTTTTACATACGCAAAAAGGAAGGGTTATTTTTGTTCTTTCGAGATAACCTATACCAGAAAAGAATTAAAAATTTATCAAACATCAAAATTATTAGGTTCTTAAAAAACTATATTCAAATTAAGAAAAATAACAGTTGTGCCGGAGTAAGTATTATAATGTTTGCGGTAATTGCTGCCAACAATACCCAAAAGCCAGCACACATCTATAATACATTGTTAACTAAATTCTAATCCTTCCTCAAAACATTCTATTGAAATTGCAGATTATCCAGCTTGTTCCGCTTTGCGCTTTAGTCCATCCATAGACCCCGTTTCTTCGCGGGGACACTGGATTATCACATAGTGATGGCTATGCCATACCTCAGCGCAGTTTACCCCGCTTTTTTTTCGGGGTTCGGTATGAATCCTTGTAACGTTATACCGGTTTTTATATTTATGTATCTCTTTTAATTTTAAAAATAAAAAATCCGTGCATCGTATCTAGGCCCACAGCTTTTCTAAGTTGCTTTGTAAAAATTAGAATGTATGAGTTAGGGAAATAATGAACTTCAGATATTTCATAATTAATATATAAACCAGTTTTGTAACTGAACAAAAGTTCTGTTTTTATTCCTTCAACTTCTGGAAGTATAATTCCATCGTTACCTTTAATCTTAATCCAGGAATATGCATTACTTCCACCTTTACGGATATGTTCCGTAAACTCTTCTGCTAGTAATGAGTCATATTTAGGGGTATAAATTTTAAAATCTTTATTCTGCCAAATACTATCCTTGAATTCCACAGACTGTTCTTCATACGTCCTAAAAAGAGAACTAATTTCCGAGATGTTTCCCCAATTATTATAGTCTTTCAATTCAGACTGTGAAACCGAAACTGATAAATCATTTATACTTATGTTAAGCAATCTTGAATAATCACATTCACCGCTCAAATCTTCTCCAATCCAAAATGTTGGACTTCCTTGACTAAGAAAGAAGAAGTGAAATGTTTGGTGACAATTTGTTGTTAAAACTTTTGAAGCATTTTCAATTGGAGAAAAACTTAAGAAGCTAAAAGAAAAAACGGCTAGAAAGTATTTAAAATTTTTCATTTTGTTACCGGTATAACGGCGTTGTGCTTAACCCGCAGCCCATAATAAGAATGCCGAATAGAAACACAAACATTATTGATTTAAAAAATTTTATTTAGTAGAACAAAGCCGAACAAGTTAGCCGAAACGGAACGACCAACATTAAAATTGTGAAAATGCCGAATGCGAAAACGCTGTCGGGTTGAAGCACTTGTATGTTTAAACCAACACAAAAATAAAATATTAATGACAATATTCATATACT
>CAYJPN010000007.1:0-175000 GCA_964372115.1 uncultured Ignavibacteriaceae bacterium | reverse complement strand
GATTGAAATTTTTCAGCCATATCACTTAATGCCCCAGCGGATCTATCAATAAAATAGATGGAAATAACAATACCGCCAAAAATAACAGCAGTACCAATAGCTATTTTTGTAATTATCTTCGACCAGAATCTTTTCATTATGTCGGGTTCTTCTTTTTTCAATAGCATGATAACGCACCTGCTTAGAATAAAATGTTACTTATATAAGTTACGCTTTTTTTTGTAAAATTTTGTTATTTATTTTTCGCAAAATATTTATCAACAATTCAGTAGTTCTTGTTTGATAACCAACCAACTCGTTTCTATCATCCTGTGCCGCCTAACTGATTTTTATAATTTTGAAGTGATCCGAATAGATTTTTTGACTAAGAAGTTTTCATTTTCTTAAACATCGATTTTATACATAATATTAACTAAATTTCCACTCAAAATTTTAGAATGAATAATGAACAGTGATATAACTTTTATATGCAATAACGAAACAATAACAAAGGTTCATAATCCGGCTGCAACTCTGCTTGACTTCATCAGACAATCATTAAAATTGACCGGCACAAAGGAAGGCTGCAGGGAAGGCGACTGCGGGGCATGTTCAATATTATTGGGTGAGTTAAGTGACGGAAAGATTATTTACAAAAGTATAAATTCCTGTTTGGTACCGTTAAACTCTGTCATCGGCAAACATGTTGTAACAATTGAAGGATTGAATAACAATAACTTATCCGCTATACAGAATGCTTTTATTGAAGAAGGAGCCACACAATGCGGTTTTTGTACACCGGGATTCATTATTTCGTTTACGGGTCATTTACTTTCTTCAGAAGGTATTAACAAAAACTCCGCCGCCGATTCAATTGCCGGAAATCTGTGTAGGTGCACCGGACACGCAACAATTCTTCATGCAATGGAAAAAGTCCTTTCAAATATTAAGGCTGGTACCGGAAAAAATTCGTTTACTGTTTCAGAACTCATTGAGAAAAATATAATCCCTTCCTACTTTGAAGATATACCTTTGCGCTTAAATGATATGAAAAAGAATTTGATAAAATCATCATCTATAAACGGCGACCTCCATATTGGCGGCGGCACTGACCTTTATGTACAGCGCGGAAGACAGATTATAAAACAAAATTTTGACTTTGTAACAAACGGAACCGATAACAATATTTTTGTAAAAGGGAATAGATGTTACATCGCCGCCTCAACAACAGTTTCCGAATTTTCCCAATCAGGTATTGTGAAAGCGGTAATACCGGAGGTTAAAGAATATACTATGTTGTTCGGTTCACAGCCCATAAGAAACAGGGCAACGATTGGCGGTAATATAATTAACGCTTCCCCTATTGGCGATATGACGAATATTTTACTTGCGCTTAATTCGTCATTGGTTTTTAAGAGCGATGAAAATACCCGCGAACTAAAATTAGAAAATTTTTACAAAGGTTATAAACTTCTGGATAAAAAACCTGGAGAAATATTAAAAACAATTTATTTTGAAATGCCATCAGGCACGTATAAAATTAATTTCGAAAAAGTTTCGAAAAGAACACACCTCGATATCGCAAGTGTAAACTCAACAATTTTTATTACAACCGATGGCGAGAAAATTGAAAATATTAGAATTACTGCCGGCGGTATTTCCCCCATCCCGATGCTTCTAAAAAACTGTTGCAGTTTTTTAACCGGTAAAATAATTGAACCCGATGTTATCCTAAAAGCAGCAGATATTGCTGACGATGAGTTGTCTCCCATAAGTGATGCCCGCGGCAGCGCTGATTATAAAAGATTATTACTTCACCAGTTAATTTTGGCTCACTTCATAAAACTCTTCCCATCCAAAATTGCCGAGGAGACTACCTTATGAAAAATTACGATTGGATAAATCATGTAAAGGGAGAGTCGAAATTTTTGGATGACCTCCCCGTTTCCGAAGGAACACTTCATGCATTTGTATTTACGTCGCCCGTGGCAAAAGGGATTATAAAATATATTGATGTTGCGAACGCCGAAAATTATCAGGGAATAAAAAAAGTAATTACATATAAAGACATCCCCGGTGAAAACCAAATCGGCACTATTGTACGCGATGAACCTCTGCTTGCCGAGCATGACGTTGACTATATTGGTCAACCTATTGCAATCCTTGTTGGCATCGATGCGGACGTCGTACGGGAAGCAGCAGAACTTATCAAATGTGAAATTTCTGAACTGCCCGCTATTGTGGATCCAAGAGAAGCATTTAAAAAAGGTGAATTAATAGTTCCGCCCCAAATATTTTCTCTCGGCAATTGTGAAACCACGTGGCATCAATGCGATTATATTATTGAAGGTTCCGCAGAATCGGGTGGACAAGAACATCTTTATCTCGAAACACAAAGCGCATACTCAATGCCCGTAGAGGGTGGCGGGATAAAAATAATTTCGTCAACACAATCCCCCACTGCTGTTCAGAGGGTTACTGCTGGTGTACTCCGACTTCCGATGCACAAAGTTGAAGTTGATGTGATGCGGCTCGGCGGCGGTTTTGGAGGCAAAGAAGATCAAGCGACAATGTGGGCTGCAATATCGGGTTTGGCTGCTTATCTATTAAAATTACCTGTTAAAATTATTTTATCGAGACAGGAAGACATGGTGTTTACTGGCAAGAGACATCCATATTCTTCAGATTACAAAATTGGTTTAGATAAAGAAGGAAAGATTTTAGCTTACGAAGTTCTGTTTTATCAAAATGCCGGGGCGGCGGCTGACCTTTCGCCAGCCATTTTAGAAAGAACTCTTTTCCATTGCACAAACAGTTATTTTGTTCCAAACGTAAAAGCAACCGCTTATTCTTGCAGAACAAATCTTCCTCCAAATACTGCTTTCCGCGGTTTTGGCGGTCCGCAGGCAATGTTTGTTTTCGAAACCGCAATTCATAAAGCGGCAGCAAAGATGGGAATTGATGCTTCAGTCATCCAGGAGAAAAATCTTTTAAATGAAGATGATGAGTTCCCTTATGGTCAGCGAACAAAAAATTGTATGGCTCACTCATCATGGAAACAAGCAAAAAATGATTTTGATTTTGAAAAGAGAAAAATAGCTGTTGCAGATTTTAATTCGAAAAATAAACTTGTAAAACGCGGCATTGCCGCAATGCCTATTTGTTTTGGCATCTCTTTTACAAATACTATGCTTAACCAGGCAAGCGCGCTTGTACATGTTTATACCGATGGAAGTGTAAGTGTAAGCACCGCGGCTATTGAGATGGGTCAGGGTGTTAATATGAAGATGCGCCAGGTTGCCGCTCATATCTTTTCAATTGATATTTCAAAAGTTAAAATTGAAACAACAAACACAACCCGCGTTGCAAATACTTCGCCAACTGCTGCTAGTTCCGGCGCCGATTTAAATGGTAAAGCTGTTGAAAAAGCATGCCTTGTTATTTTTGAGAGACTGCGCAATTTTGGCGCTACTATTTTAGATGTTGAAGATTCAAATAGAATTACTTTTAAAGATGATTCGATTTACCTTGATGATAAAAGTACCGGGCTACTGTGGGATGATTTGATATTAAAAGCATATCTCAAACGAATAAATCTTTCATCGCATGCTCATTACATAACTCCGAACATTCATTTCGATAAAACGACGGGAAAAGGAAATCCGTTTGCTTATCATGTTTATGGTACGGCTATAATAGAAGCTGAGGTTGACTGTCTTCGCGGAACATATAAATTGCTTTCTGTAAAAGCAGTTCACGATTTTGGAAAAAGCATGAATCCGGTTATCGATAAAAGCCAGGCAGAAGGCGCAATTATGCAGGGCATTGGCTGGGCAACGCTTGAGGAGCTGTTATTCAATGAAAAAGGGAAAATATTAACCGACACACTATCAACATACAAAGTTCCCGATGTGCATTTTACACCGGCAGATATGGAAGTAAAGTTTCTTGAGAACAATTCTCATTCGGATGCAATTTTTAATTCCAAAGCTATAGGCGAACCTCCTTTTATGTACGGAATAGGGGCGTATTTTGCGATAGCGAACGGAGTAAATTCCTTTAAACCTTTTAAAAATTTCAAGTACTCTCTCCCCTTTACACCGGAAAAAGTATTGCTGAATTTGCATTCTGATAAGCTGCAAAAACTAAAAGCCTCTTCTCTGGAGAGCACGTGAGAGAAAAAGAATTTTGGAATTTTGCCTCAGATGCAATTGATGACGGCGAGAAAATTGTTTTATTAAAAGTTGCAGATGCAACAAACTCATCACCCGGAAGACAGGGTTTCCAAATGCTGCTAAAAGCTGATGGAGTAAGCATGGGAACTATCGGCGGTGGAATTATGGAAAAGGAGATGATAGATTATTCACTCTCACTGCTTGCCGGCACCGAATCAAAACTTGTTAAACGATTGCAGCACTCACCAAATACAAAATACGAGAGCTCCGGTTTAATATGCGGAGGATTACAAACAATTGTTTTTCAAATATTAAGTGGCTCGCATAGACCGGTAATCAAAAAAATTTTGACAAATCTTGAAAAGAGAATTGACGGTACAATGAAAATTTCCTGCGGCAATTTTTCATTCGATGCGGAAAACTCACAATCCCTGCAAATTAATTTCACTTATAGTTCAGATGATGACTGGGCTTACACTGAAAATGTTGGATTCTCAAATACAGTTTATATTATCGGTGGCGGACATGTGGGTAAAGCAGTTTCAGATGTTATGAAACAACTTGGTTTTTATGTTACTATTTTTGATCATCGAAATGATGTTTTTACAATGAAAGATAATCTGTCTGCTGATGAAAAGATTATTACCGACTATAAAAATACCGGCAATTATATTATTGAAAACGAGAAATCATATATTGTAATTGCGACACCGCGCCATAATGGTGACCGTGACGCCTTAATTTCGGTACTCGGGAAAAATGTTAAATACGTAGGAATGATGGGGAGCAAGAAAAAAATACACACAATATTTGAGGCAGTTAGAGAAGCCGGATACAGTGACGAAACACTATTTAAAGTTCATTCTCCCATCGGATTGGAAATTGAAGCGGAAACACCCGAAGAAATTGCAATCAGCATAGCTGCGGAAATAATAAAAATTAAAAATGCGGTTAAGAATGTCAGATAAACTTTATTGCTACCCCATCGATAAATTATTTTCATGGATATTAAACGAAGAAAAACAGGGAACCATTTTCGGATATTCTAAAAATTTATTTTTTACTCCAGCCGAATCTGATCCATTTACGATGCGGCGTTACGGACAGTTGCTTGAAACTCCTCTTGGTGTTGCTGCAGGTCCGCATACACAAATGTCGCAAAATATTATTCTCGCATGGCTATTCGGCGCAAGATACATCGAACTAAAAACCGTGCAGGTGCTTGATGAAATTGAAGTGACAAAACCTTGTATAGATATGGGGGATGAGGGTTACAACTGTGAGTGGTCGCAGGAATTAAAAATCAAAGAGTCGTTCGATGAATACTTAAATGCGTGGATAGTTATTCATCTATTAAAAGATAAGTTCGGTTGGAATAGAAAAGAAGATGGATTTATATTTAACCTTAGCGCCGGTTACGATTTAAAAGGAATAAAAAGCGAAAAGGTTCAATGGTTTTTTGATAAGATGAATAATGCATCAAAGGAGATTGAACTAAAACTTGAACAACTTTGTAAGATTTACCCGCGCGTAAAGGCTGTAAAAATCCCATCGATGATTTCGAATAACATTACACTCTCCACAATGCACGGCTGCCCGCCGGAGGAAATTGAGAGTATTGCTAAATATTTGATTGAAGAACTTAAGCTGCATACCGCGGTAAAACTTAATCCAACTTTGCTTGGACCCGAAACACTCCGCTGCATTTTAAACGATAAACTCGGTTATAAAATTGTAGTGCCGGATGAAGCTTTTGAACATGATTTGAAATATGACGATGCGATCGGGTTAATTAGCAGACTGAAAAAACATGCAATTGATAACAATGTTGAATTCGGTGTAAAGCTAACTAATACTCTCGAAACTTTAAACCCGGACAAATTTCTCCCGTCAAAAGAAAAAATGGTTTATATGAGCGGAAGGGCGCTGCACCCCATTAGTGTTAACCTTGCCGCAAAACTCCAAAATCATTTTAACGGAAATATTGATATTTCATTTTCAGCCGGTGCGGATGCGTTTAATTTTTATAAAATAATTGCGTGCGGAATAAAACCGGTTACGGTTTGCTCCGATATTTTAAAACCAGGCGGATATTCACGACTTCCACAATATTTGGAAATCCTCCATTCGGAGATAAAAAAATATAGTTCAGAGAATATTGCAGAATTTATTCAAAGCACGTCAGGCAAAGTTATTGAAAAAAACGCGGCGCTAAGCAATTTAAATTCTTATGCTGAAGAAGTGCTGAAATCTGAAAGATATACAAAACATCATTTTAAGAATGATTCAATAAAAACAAAACGAGAACTTACGCCTCAGGATTGTGTGCTTGCGCCGTGTGTAGAAACATGCGCCATATCGCAAAACGTGCCCGGGTACATGTTCCATACGGCTAACGGTGATTTTGATAAGGCGTATAACTCAATTCTTGAAGATAATCCGCTGCCGAACATAACGGGTATGGTGTGCGATCATTTGTGCCAAACAAAATGCACCCGGATGAATATTGATAATTCTCTTTTAATAAGAGAAATAAAACGATTTGTTTCGAAAAAAGAATCTTCCAACTTCAGCGGCAAAACGAAGGCAACAAGTAAAAAGAAAGCGGCAGTTATCGGAGCGGGCCCGTCTGGATTATCGGCAGCATATTTTCTTGCTCTCGCCGGAATTGAAGTTGAAGTTTTTGAATCAAAAAGTTTTGCTGGCGGAATGGCATCCGGCGCTATTCCTATTTTCAGAATCAATCTCGATGCGGTTCGTCAGGATGTTGATAATATAAAGGCGCTCGGTGTAAAATTTAATTACAGCTTTTTAATTGATGAAGCCGGTTTCAAAAAAATGACGAGCGATTTTGATTTTGTTTATATAGCCATAGGCGCACAAAACGGGAAACGATTAAACATAAAAGGTGAAAACCTCGGTAATGTGTTTGATCAATTAACATTTTTATCGGATACATTAAACGGCAAAGTAACTTCCATTGGAAAAAATATTGCGGTAATTGGCGGCGGCAACTCGGCAATGGATGCAGCGCGCACCGCAAAAAGGCTTGCCGGGGCTGATGGAAATGTAAAGGTAATTTACCGTAGAACAATAAAAGAAATGCCCGCAGATAAGGAAGAGATTGAAGCACTTCTTTCCGAAAATGTGGAAGTTATTGAGCTGACAGCGCCTTTGAAAATTGAAAAAAATGATAACTCTCTTAATTTAATCTGTACAAGGATGAAATTAACAGACGCTGACAAGAGCGGACGACCAAAGCCTGTTGTTGTCCCTGGCTCTGATTTTTCTCTTCAATTCGATTCTATTATTACTGCGGTTGGGCAGGATGTTAATTTGAGTTTCTATCCAAAAAACGAATTAAAAATAAACCCAAAAACTTTTGAAACGACAATTCCAAATGTTTATGCCGGTGGCGATGCTGTACGTGGCGCTGATTCGTTAATCAATGCTATTGCTGATGGTAAAAAGGCTGCCGAACATATAATTTTAAAAACCTCTGCGGAGAATAGTCCAAAAGTAAATAATAGCAGCAAAATAAATTTGGATGAATTTCAAAATAAAATTTCGCAGCGTATTTACGGCGATGATATTCCCTCTCTTCCGCTTTCTAAAAGAACAGGATTCGATCTTGTTCACCCGTTACTCGACGACCAAAGCGCGATAAAAGAAGCATCCCGTTGTTTATATTGCGATGAAATATGTAATATCTGTGTAACAGTTTGTCCCAACATCGCAAACTTGTATTTTGAAACCGAACCGTTTACCTTTCAATACCCGCTTATTTCGATGAATGAGAACGAATGGGAAATAGCCGCACAAAAGGAATTTAGTGTTATACAGAAATATCAAATTTTTAATATAAAAGATTTTTGCAATGAGTGCGGCAACTGCGATACTTTTTGTCCAACCGCCGGAGCGCCATATAAAGTAAAACCAAAATTTTGCTTAACGAAAACTGCTTTTGAAAATGAAGACAATGTTTATTTTTTTGAAAATGAAAAACTTTTATTCAAGCATGATGGAACAACCCATTCAATCGGAATAAATGACGACACAATCGAATATCAGCATAAAAATTTAACATTTATTTTTGATAAAGAATTTAACCTCGTAAGTTTGGATGGGCGTGATGAAGCATTAAATTCTTTTGACTTAAAAATAGCCGCTGAAATGTATTTTTATTTACTGAAGCTCAGCCCTCACCCACTTTTTACACAAGCTTAATTTTACCGGAACTATTATGAAATTTTATTTAAATGGACTTGAAAAATATTACGATGGAGATGTTGATCTTCCGCTTTTAAAATATATACGCGATGTTGAAGAAATTACAACCGTAAAAGACGGCTGCTCACCGCAAGCATCATGTGGTTCGTGTACCGTGCAAGTTGACGGCAAAGCAATTCTTTCTTGTGTCACCCCGATGAAAAAAGTTGAGGGCAAACATGTCGTAACACCTGACGGACTTGACGAATACCGGAAGCGGGTTTTTACAAACGCATTCGTTTCTAAAAGCGGTGTTCAATGCGGCTTTTGTATACCCGGAATTGTAATGCAGGCGAATGCTCTTCTTGAAAAAAATCCAGGCCCTACTCGCAAAGAAATTGCAAATGCGCTTCAACCAAATTTGTGCAGATGTACAGGTTATGTAAAAATTATTGACTCAATAGAATATGCTGCGGAAGCTTTTAGAGAAGTAAAAGAAATTCCTTCCCCCATCAAATTTGAAACAGGTGTGGGCAAACGTTATCCAAAATATGATGCCGATAAATTAGTGCTCGGGTTAAGCCCGTTTGTTGCAGATGTAAAAATTGACGGAATGGTTCATGCGGCATTAAAATTCAGCGATCATCCACGCGCAAAGGTTATTTCAATTGATACCGAAGCGGCTTCATCACTGAGCGGCGTATTAAAAGTATTTACTGCAAAAGATATTCCTGGTAATAAAAAAACCGGACTCATAGTTCAGGACTGGGATGTAATGATAGGCGAAGGAGAGATTACGCGATACATAGGCGATGTTCTAGCTGCTGTGGTTGCCGAAACTGAAGACATAGCGCGCAAAGCTGCGGATCTTATAAAAGTTTATTACAACGTGCTTCAACCTTTACTCGATCCTTTCGAGGCATTAAAAGATGATGCTCCGAAGATTCATGAAAAAGGAAATATTCTGTCTACAACTATGATCGATCGCGGCAATGTAGAAAAAGCACTAAAAGAATCCGCTTATATTTCAAAAGGGAAATACACAACTCAAATGATTGAACATGGTTACCTTGAACCAGAATGTTCGGTTGCAAAACCAGACGGAGTGGATGGAGTTGAAGTATTGTCGCAAGGACAGGGAGTTTATGAAGACAGAAAAGCGATAGCAAAAATACTCGGACTACCAGAAGAAAAAGTCCGCATAATTCTTGCACCGAACGGAGGCGGTTTTGGCGGCAAAGAAGATCTTTCAGTTCAGCATCATGCCGCTTTGTGTTCATATATTATGAAAAAACCTGTCCGCCTCTCTTTAACAAGGGATGAATCTATTTTAATGCATCCCAAACGTCATCCTCTTATAATGGAGTATGAAGTTGGTTGTGATAAAGATGGAAAGTTTACCGCACTCAAGGCAGATATTGTAGGCGATACTGGAGCGTATGCCTCGGTCGGTATGAAAGTGTTAGAACGTGCTGCGGGGCATGCTACCGGCGCTTACCACGTACCAAACGCATATATTAAAAGTCAGGCTGTTTATACAAACAACTTGCCGTGCGGCGCAATGCGTGGTTTCGGTGTAAACCAGGTTACATTTGCTATTGAAAATTGTATTGACGATCTCTGCGAACAGGGCGGATTTGATAGATGGCAGTTTCGATATAATAACGCGCTCATCGATGGCGGCATTACTTCAACCGGACAAATTATAAAAGGGGGCGCTGGTGTTCGCGAAACATTAGCTGCGGTAAAAGATATCTTTCAAAATGCAAAGTACGCCGGCATTGCCTGCGGCATAAAAAACACAGGCATCGGCAACGGTATGCCTGATGACGGAATTATAAAAATTGAAGTTGTGAATGAAAATCATGTTATTTTAAATCATGGTTGGACGGAAATGGGACAGGGCGTAAACACAATGGCGGTGCAATTTTTGTGTAACGAAACCGGCATCAATCCGAATATTATTGAAGTAAAAGTTGATACAAAATCTAATGCATACTCGGGGATGACAACAGCCTCACGTGCAACTTCAATTATAGGCAACTCTATAATCGCCACTGCAAAAAACTTCCTTGAAGATTTAAAAACAAAAACTCTAAAAGATCTGAGCGGTAAAGTTTATGAAGGAAGCTGGACATGTGATTGGACCACAAAACCGGGGAAAACAGAAGGAGAAATTATAACTCACTACTCTTACAGCTACGCAACACAAGTTGTGCTTTTAGATGATGAAGGAAATATTGAAAAAATAATTGCCGCTCATGATGCGGGAAAAATAATAAATCCGAATTTGTTTGAAGGACAAATTCAAGGCTCGGTACACATGGGTCTTGGTTACGCAATAAGTGAGGAACTCGAACTGGAAAACGGGAGACCCAAATCAACGAGATTTAGAAAAATGGGAATTCTCCGCGCAAAAGAAATGCCGGAGGTGGAAGTTATCGGTATCGAAGTTGCAGACCCGAATGGTCCTTATGGTGCAAAAGGCGTTGGAGAAATAGGACTCGTCCCCACGGCAGGCGCTGTTGCAAATGCGTTCTATCAATTTGATGGAACCAGATATTTTAAACTGCCAATAAAAAAACGAGTGAAATTAAAAATTTAATTCACTTCTCATAATAACATTATCAAATGGTCGAACTTAATCTTTGTGATTTGTTTTGTTCTAAAATTTAGCGCCGGTGGGAAATTAATCTTTGGTTTTAAAAATCGATTTCCACTCAACCGCTGATTTTATAGCCGGCTGATCGTTCCATATTTTTAGAGATTGCGAATCCTTTAATCCGCTTCCGGTTAACAATACAAGTGGGATTTCATGGTTAGCAAATGAATTTTTAAATACAAGATAACCGGCAAAAGCCGCCGCGCTCGAAGGTTCAACAAGAAACCCAAAACTTTTTGCGAGTATTTCCTGCGCTTTCAAAATATCATCATCCGAAACCGCAACAGCAAAACCATTTGATTGTTTTACTGCATCGGCAGCCATAAATAAATTACGCGGCGCACCCGCGCTTATACTGTCGGCAATTGTTGAAGCGGATTTATATTCAAACTTTCCGGTGCTCACAAAATCTACTATTGCCCTGCTTCCTTCTGCCTGCACGGCAACAAGTTTTGGTAATTTTTTTATCCAGCCAAGTTTTTGTAATTCAACAAAACCTTTATAAATCCCACCGATAATTACACCATCGCCAGCGGGAATAAAAATTAAATCAGGTATTTGCCCATTCGTTTGAATAAAAATATCAAACGCCGCTGACTTTTTTCCTTCAATAGTTAAAGGGTTGTAGGCTGTGTTACGGTTGTACCATTTTTTCTCGTTTGACAAATCGAGACAAAGATCGAACGCTGAATCGTAATCGCCGTCAACAACATGTATATCCGCACCGTATGATTGTATCTGAATTCTTTTTGCTTCCGGAATATTTTTTGGGACGAATATTTTTGAGCGCATTCCAAGCATCGAACAAATGCCCGCGATGGATGAGCCGGCGTTTCCGGTTGATGCCGCTGAGATTTGAGTGATACCGGTCTGTTTTGCTTTTAACGCAACAAGCATTGAAGCACGGTCTTTAAATGAATATGTTGGATTCCGTGTCTCATCGAGAAAATATATTTTTTTGTTTTCGAAATCTCTCTTGATTAGAGAATTTGATGGAAGCGATAAGCGATTTAAGTCTTCATATGAAATTTTTGGGAAAAAATATTCTCCGTTAGTTTTCGAATATTCAAGTGGATAAAGAAACGGATACTTAAAAAATTTGCCCGGCTGAATTTTTAAAAACTCATCACGTGTTATTTCTTTTTTTATTTTTTCATAATTGTACTCAATGTTTAGCACACCGTGCAGTGGTTTGTTTTTTTCTGCACTACCGCAAGCGGGACAAAGATAAATCAGCCCATCTTCAATTTGACGGGCTGAATACTCTGATTCGCATTGATTACACTTATAGAAGTAACGGTTCATAAAATTTACATTGTTAAAGACATAATTGATTTTGCCGTATGCAGACGATTTTCAGCTTCATCAAACACAACCGAAATGTTCGGGTTGTCAATTACTTCGTCAGTAACTTCGTGGTTTCTATCTGCAGGAAGAGCATGCATAAGTTTCACATTTTTATCAGCAAGTTTTATTCTCCTGTCGTCGCAAATCCAATCATGGTATTTCTCCAGATTCGATTTCATCTCTTTTTTACATGCATCTTCATTGTTAAGATATTCTTGCACACCGTACGCGCCGAAGCCACCCCAGTTTTTAGGAACAACAATATGCGCGCCTTCAAATGCTTCATCCATATTGTTAGTAAATTTAACGCTGCCGCCGCCCTGTTGTGCGTTTAACATTGCTTTTTCTGTAATGTTTTTACTCAGCGGAAATTCTTTAGGATGAGCTACGGTAACATCAATGCCATAACGGGGTAAAAGTAAAATTTGCGACTGCGGAACCGAAAGCGGTTTTGAATGTGTGTCAGCATAAGCCCATGAAATGGTAACTTTTAATCCTTTTGTGTTTTTTCCGAACTGCTCAAAGATCGTCATCAAATCTGCAAGCCCCTGGAACGGATGATAAATATCATCCTGCAATGACATGATTGGTTTTGTGGAATACTTCGCCATCTCGGCGAGGTAGCTTGCTCCGATGCCGTAAAAACAATTACGCGATGCAATGCCGTGACCCATTCTCGAAAGAATTATCGCTGTATCTTTTGCAGATTCACCGTGCGATAGCTGCATTTTATCGGCAGTTAAATCGTGTGCGTGCCCGCCAAGCTGAGTCATCCCGGCTTCCATCGAGTTACGGGTGCGGGTTGACTGCTCGAAAAAAATCATAAATAAAGTTTTATGTGGTAAATAAAGATGCGGTATTTCTTTGTAAAATTGTTTTTTCAATTCAAACGATCTTTCAAACACCACATCGAGTTCTTCTTTTGTCCAATCTTCGCAGGTTAAAAAATGTTTTCCTTTTAGACTTTTGGCGTCCATAACTTCTCCGATTTAGGATTTATATGAGATAATATTTTATTTAAAAATTTAATGCGTACGCTGCGTAAAATGCAGATGATTTAACAAGATGCTCGACCGGTACTTTTTCATCCGGCGCGTGCGCAAGTACTTCGTTACCCGGTCCGAACCCAATAACCGGGATACCGTAATAACCATTGATTGTAACCCCGTTCGTTGAGAATGTCCATTTATCAACAATAGGTTTCTCCCCGAATAAACCAGTGAAAACATCAATTCCTTTTTGGATGACAGGATGATCTTCTTCCAACTTCCATGTCGGATAATATTTCTCCATACCATATTCAAAACCTGTAAAACCTTTTTCGCTGTACTGCAAAAGAGTAACCTTTGCATTCATATCTTTTACAATTTCTTCAACCTGTGCGATGGCAAGTTTTTTATCTTCGCCCCAGGTCAATCGTCTGTCTAGATGAATTTTTGCGTAGTCTGAAACGGCACAAAGCGACGGACTGTTTGAAACAAATTCTGTAACCGTTACGCTTCCTTTGCCGAGGAATTCATCAAACTGCAAACGTTCGTTTAGTTTCTCAACCTCAAGCGATGCTTTTGAAGCCATATAAATTGCGTTTTTTCCTCTTTCGGGCGCTGAGCCGTGTGATGAAACACCGAAAAACTCAACTTCAATTTCCATTCTTCCCCTGTGTCCCCTGTAAATATTAAGATTTGTCGGCTCGGTAATAATAACTGCATCGGGTTTTATTTTTTCTTCTTCAACTATATACTTCCAGCAAAGTCCGTCGCAGTCTTCTTCTATAACACTGCCGGTAACAAGTAGTGTAACGTCATTTGTTAGTCCCAACTCTTTTAAAATTCTTCCCGCCGTAACTGCGGCAACAGGTCCGCCTTTCTGATCAACACTTCCGCGACCGTAAACAAAACCATCTTTTACTTCCCCGGCAAGAGGATCAAAAGTCCAGTTCTGTAAATTACCGATATCAACTGTATCAATATGTCCGTCTATTGCAAGCACCTTTTTCCCATTGCCAATTCTGCCTATTACGTTTCCGAGCTTATCAATTCTTACTTCATCAAAACCTGCTTCTTCCATCTGAAGTTTTAATTCGTTTGCAGCACCTTCTTCTTTTGTACTCAGCGATTTTTGACGGATCATTTTGGATAAATTTTCAGCGGTGTACGATTCGTATTTTTTTGCTAATTCGTTTATTTCTTTTAACATCTTCATTTTTGTTCTCTGTCTTTTAACTCTTGTTGTTTAAATTGCTTAAAAAGTTTTTGCCCGGCTTTAAATATTTCTTTACAAACTTCCGGTTCGTCAATAAAACTTAGCTTTTTATCTTTCATTAAAAAGCTTCCGTTCTGAACCACCGAATGTACAGGCGACTCCAACACACCGTAAATATAATGCCCCCAAAAGTTATTTGAGTAAAAGGGAGTCGGTGGAATATAATCCCATATTACAAAATCAGCCCTGTCATTTTTTTGCAGACCGGGATAATCGGGAAAATATTGTTTTACAAAATTAATTTGGTCGAAATAAATTTTAATCATTTTTGTAAACGCTTCTTCAAAAGTGAGTCCCGAATTACGAAGCATCAGAAAAATAAGTTTAAATGACTTTGCCGGATTCGCATGCATACCGTCCGTTCCGCAAAGCAGCGGCACCGAATCAGGAATGAATTTGAAATTATTAACTCCCACTGCATTGTTTAAGTTTGACCCGGGATTAATTGCTATTGCGCTTCCGAATTTTTCAATTGTGTTGTATTCTTTAGCTGTTAGATAAATTGAATGAGAAAGAATACTTTTTGTGTTCAGTAAATTATTATCAATCAATCTTTGCAGAGGTAGTTTGCCAAACCTGCTTTTACTCAATTGTTTATCTGCCGGAGCTTCGCACAGGTGAATATGAATACCGATGTCATTCTGCCTAACAAAACCCGCTGTTTTTTGCAGAGTAGAATCATCAACCGTAAAAGAAGCGTGCAGCCCTAACATACTTTTTATATTTTCATCAACACCGTGTTGAAAAAAATCTATGTTCTCGTCTAAACCTTTTTGCGAAAGCGCTGTGCCGTTTCTGTCAGTGGTTTCAAAACAAAGAACACCACGCAGTTTATTTTTTTTCAAAACTCCGGCAATTGTATGTAAACTTCCTTTTGTAAATCCGGGTGAGGAATGATGATCGAAAAGATACGTTACACCGTTTTTTATTGATTCTGCGGCAGCCATGTGCGCGGATGCTTCAACCATCTGCATGTCGAGTGAACGGTCGAGTTTCCACCACAGATTATCAAGTATGTTGTAAAATGAATTTGTATCGCCGTTTATTTGAAGTCCCTTTGACAATCGGGAATAAATATGTTCGTGAAAATTTACATTTGGAACAGTAACTACCCTACCGCCTGCATCGTAGATATTTTTAACTTTAATTTTAGCAGTCCCGCGGTATTCTTCAAATTTTACTTTTTCAATTTGGGTAATCTTTCCGTTTTCCAAAATTATATTACCAAAAACCGGTTGAACACTTCTCCCTTTTATGCTGCATATCCATGCATTCGAAATTGTTGTTTTCATTTTTTTACCTGCCGCATTTCAAAAATTTACCATTGCCAATTTTAACGATAAAATTATTTTCTCTATCGGCAACAACTTCGCCGCGCAAAAATGTTTTTTCAACAATTGCATTAAAACTCAGCCCCTCGAAGGGAGTGTATTTACCTTTGCTGTGCATATTCTTGTAAGTTATTTTTTCTGATTCCCATAGATTTATCATTGAAATATCCGCATCGTAACCGTTTTTCAAATAGCCTTTGTTTTCCAATTTAAAAAACTTTGCGGCATTTGTAGAAAGCAAATTAATTGTTTGATTGAGTGTTAATTTTTGTTTTAAAAATCCTTCGCTAAATAGAAAAGGAACCCGATGTTCGACAGAAGGGATGCCGCCGTAAACCTCCCAAAAATTTTGAGAGCTTTTTTCAACTGACGGATCACATCCGGCATGATCTGTTGTTACAAACTCAAGTTCATTTTGTGAAAGCGCTTTCCATAAAAATTCTTTGTCTTCCTCATTTTTTACGGGAGGTGCGGTTTTTAAATAATTACTAATTGGCTTATTTTCAAAATCATTTTGTGTGAACTGCAAAAAGTGGGGACATGTTTCGGCTGTAATATTTATACCGCGGTTCCGGTATGAAGATACAATTTCCATTCCCACTTTTGAACTCAAATGAACAATATGGATTTTGCAGCCTGTGCGTTCTGCTATTTCCGCAAGACGCTTTACTGCAATTGCCTCGGCTTCAACGCTCCTGGATGCGGTATAATCACGCCAGCTTTTTTTTCCTTTTTTTAACCGTTCGTTTTGAATGGTAAAAACAAATTGTTTATCCTCAGCATGAACTGCCAGGGTTTTACCTGTCTCCTTTACTATTTTGGCGACGTTTTCAATTTGCTCATATGTAAGGTCTTTAAACTCAACCATTCCCGATATAACATAAACTTTATATCCAGCTACACCTTTTTCTGCAAGATCAAATATTTGCTTTTTAATTTTTTGGGGGTCATTTACATCGTCTCCTCCGACTCCGCCCCAAAATGCAAAATCGATAAAACTTTTGTCTCTCAAAGCCTCAAGTTTTGCAGCAAAATTTTCTTTATTAGTAACCGGCGGAATCGATGTGCATGGCATATCAATAATTGTAGTTACACCCCCGAAAGCAGCAGCGAGAGAAGCATGTTCGAAATCTTCCCGAAATTCAAAACCGGGTGTATTAAAGTGAACATGAGGATCGATTGCCCCCGGTATTGCGAGCATAAATTTACCGTCAAATACCTCATAAGAATCAGGAGCATCGCTCGGCGATTGAGATTTTATAAAAAACTTTCGTTTTTCATACGAATTTATTTGTTCCCAATTTATCTCATCAGTACCTGTAAAATTTACTTCGGTTATTTTATCCGTAAAATCAATTTCGGCTAACCGCAGAAAATTATCATAGGTATTAATAAAAACATTTTTTAGTTTTTTCATCTATTCTCGTTAGATTTTTATTCCAACTTCTGCGTTAAACTTATTTATCAGTTCATCCCACCGCGGAACAATTGAAAATTTTTCTTCCCAGTAATTTTCATCGTACCACTGTGCATTTAGTTCATCAACGTCCTTACCCTGCTGTTCTACCCACGTAAAATATTTAAGATTGTGTACAGCTTTTTTATCGTAATACGAAAATTCTTTGAAATAATCGATACTCTGATTTTTCACAACCGAATTCCAATCGATAGCGGCTTGCATTTCTGTGTACGCGCCCCAATTTTCATTCATCTCTGCCAATCTGGATTGATACATTTCCGCCGAATCAGTAAAAATTGTAAAGATTACGTCATTCTCGTTCATTTCATAATACTTAGCCATTTTAATAGAACTGAGAAGATTGCTGATTGAAGAAATTCCGAGATAAGGAAGTTTTTCAATTAAGTCTTTATTAACCCCAAGTTTTTGAACAAATTCGCTGCCAACTTTTTCATTAAACAACCTCAATATTCTAAGCGGGTCTTCATCATTTATTGCGCTTACGGCATCCGTGTTTTTTACGTTGTGAATCCATGGGACGTGCTTATCGCCAATACCTTCAATCCGGTGTCCGCCATATCCATTCATCAAAAGTGTTGGACATTGCAGCGCTTCAGAGGCGAGTACTTTTATAAGAGGGTTAATTTTGCGAAGATAATCACCCGCGGCAATTGTACCTGCAGAACCTGTTGCGCTTGTATAACCGGAAAGTTTCTGATTTTTTTCTTTTATCTTGTTAAAAACTTTTTCAATTGTATAACCTGTAATTTCGTGATGCCAGATTGAGTTGCCGAATTGATCAAACTGGTTGAAAATTAAATACTCATCGCTTTTAGCTTCAAGTTCGTGACATTTATCATAAATTTCTTTTACGTTACTTTCACAGCCAGGAGTTGCGTACACTTCGGCGCCAATATCTTTTAACCATTCAAATCTTTCTTTGCTCATTTCTTCGGGCAGAATAGCAACCGCATGAACCGCAAGTAACGCCGAGTTAAATGCGCCGCCGCGGCAGTAATTGCCGGTTGAAGGCCAAACAGCTTTATGATATTCGGGGTTGAATCTGCCGGTTACAAGATACGGAGCCAGACAGCCGTATGTTGCCCCTACTTTGTGAGCACCCGTTGGAAAAAATTTGCCGACCAACCCAACTATCCGTGCTTTAACACCTGTAATCTCTTTCGGAATTTCAAGAAAATTAACTTCACCTATTTCGCCGGTTGTGTGATTATTTGCCCAATTTATCCTGAATAAATTAAGCGGGTGCAAGTCCTGCATGTCAATTTTCTTTAATGCTGATTTTATTGAAACCGGGATTTTTTCGGGATGCTTTAACTGATCAAAAGTGGGAAGAAGTATATTTTTTTCTTTGCATCGTTTGATTGTGTTATTTAGATATTTTTGATTATTGGTTTCCCAATTCCAATTGTCCATATATTCTCCTTAATGTTAACACAGAATTTTAATGTCCGATAATAATTATTTTAGTGTGCAAAAATAATAATAATAGAATGAAATGCGTGAATTATTATTTAAATAAAAAAAACCGGCATAAAATATTAGTTAAGCAATTACCTATAGAAACTATACAACAAATTAGCTTTACTAATATTTTGTGCCGGAAACAATATTTACTTTTTTATTTTCCTAATTGGATGATCAAAAGTATTACGGTTGCAACACCGCCCAGAATACCAACATAACTTCCGAAGCGCGAGACGTAATAATCAAATGTTCTTAATGGTTCTTTCGGTACCCAGATGTAATCACCGGGCTCAATCTTTTCTTTTGAGTCTTCATCAACTTCCACCCAGGTTCGTGATTGTCCTTTTATTAAATATATTTCCCCCTTTGCGGTTGCTCCAATTCCACCAGCTTTTTGAACATAAAACTGAAAGCTCTCCCCTGGATTATATTTTACATAACCAGGTTTGCCAACCTGACCAAAAACATAAACAAGATTTATTTTTTCAGGAATGAAAATTACATCCCCATCTTTAACTATAAAATTTCCTTCACTATCGGTGCTATCCATAATCTTTGCAAAATCAATTAAACCATTTCCTCTCGCAAATCGAAGCTTATTATCTATCACAAAAGAAAGGGAGTCTTCAACTGAAATGTTTGCCATTCGGGACATCATTAAGTTCTCAAAATCTTGCGAGAAAAACGGATTTTTAAAAACGTTAACACTTCTAATTAATTCTGCTCTATCCAAATCAGCTTTATCAGTAAACCCACCGGCATCAATTATTACTTCCCTCAAAGTTGTGCTGCCTTTTGTTATCGGAATATACCCTACATTTTTTACTTCACCTAAAATGCTTACTCTAAAATCCCGCTTTTGTGTTTCTTCGGCAACCACGACAATTCTATCGGCTGCCAGTAGTTCGGGATTTGAATTGACTGTAGATTCAATTATTTGTTCTTTTTCTCCATTATAACTTAGCCGGCTTATTCTTACGCTGTCAACATTCTCGTATGCTTTATTTATTCCCAGAGCTAATTCGATTATATCTGCAAGATGGTCACCGTCAGAAAATTGATATCGCCCCGGGGAGTTGATGGCTCCTTCGATAGATATAAAACTTCTTTCCAAATCTAAAACCGGGAAAATTAGAATATCATCATTCTTCAAATACGGGTTATTTTTGTAATCGCCATTTATTCTAAATTTTGCAAGATCAATTTTTTCTTCGGAACCATCTGCATGTTTTAATACGATGTTTCTTAATGCATATTCCCCAAGAATATCCTCATTAACAAAATAATTATAATTAATATTTGTTCTTTTTCTTGCTTCTATTTTCGTTATCGATTCATTATAAATTCGTGTCACAAACTGATCAACTCTCTCAGTCATCGAGGCAGGGAATGATCCGTTTACTAAAAAAGATCCTCCAACCGTTACACTAATCATATATGATGCTGAAAAGTCTGTCTTTGTATCTGTTCCGGAAGTTTGAGCAAAGGTAATAAATTGTGTTAAAAATATTATTAAAAAAAGTTTTTTCATTCTAAAGCCTCTTTGTCAGAATTTATCTTTTGTTGTATTGAAGATTGTAGTATTTCAAATAGTCGCCGGAAATAATCCTCGACCACCACAGCTTATTTTCGAGGTACCAATCAATTGTGTGTTCAATTGCTTGTTCAAAGCTAAACTCCGGTTTCCAACCGAGTTCATTTTGAATTTTGGAAGAATCAATTGCATATCGTTTATCATGCCCGGGTCTGTCTTTTACATATTCAATTAAATCTTCACCTTTTTTCAGATGTTGTAATATCAGTTTTATTATTTGAATATTCGGCATTTCGTTGCTTGCCCCGATATTATAAATTTCGCCGACTCTTCCTTTTTCAAAAACAAGATCGATTGCTTTATTGTGATCAATTACGTAAATCCAGTCCCTTACGTTCATCCCATCGCCATAAACCGGAAGTTTTTTATTACTCAACGAATTGATTATCATCAGCGGAATTAATTTTTCCGGAAATTGCAATGGTCCATAATTATTCGAGCAACGAGTTGTAACAACCGGCATTCCATATGTATGATAAAAAGCCTGCACCATAATGTCCGCCGCTGCTTTGCTCGATGAATAAGGACTGTTTGGAGAAATCGGAGTAGTCTCGGTAAAAAGACCATCCGTACCAAGGCTGCCATAAACCTCATCGGTACTTATCTGCAAAAATTTTTCAACCTCACGTCTGCGCGAAACTTCAAGAAGTACATTTGTGCCGATAACATTTGTTTCGTAAAAAACTTTGGAACCGAGAATGCTGCGGTCAACGTGGGACTCGGCAGCGAAATTTATTACATATTTTATATTAAATTTTTGAAAAAGATAATCTACCAATTCGCCGTTGCAAATATCCCCTTTAACAAAATGATAATTACTTTTATTTTCTGTGCCTTGCAGATTTTCAAGATTGCCGGCGTAAGTTAATTTATCCAAATTGATGATGTTGTAATCATCCCTCTCATTGAGGATGTGGTTGATAAAATTACTGCCGATAAAACCGGCGCCGCCCGTAACAAGTATATTTTTCATAAACCTCCTAAAAAGAGAAAAATCCTATAAAGATTCCTGATTGAATAAAAAAGCTTTTACCATTTATATCGGATGGAACTCCGTTCAAGGGCTGCCCATTGTCGGCTTCCCAATCACTGCCAAATGTAAATTGATAACCGGCGCCAACTCTGAACGCAACAAATCGATAAACCGAGATATCTATATTAAGCGTCGGAGAAAAAATCCAATAGCTGTTTGTAAACCGCCGACTAACATTGGTTGAAGAAGTATTTAATTCACCAAGCGAAACACCCCAGTTAAATGAGCCGTTGTTTTTATTCATCTCAATTTCTAAACTGCCTGTACCAATAATAGCGCCCACCGAAATTCCGAGGTCACGCACAAACGGCAGAGTATATTCAACTGTTAAACCGCCCCCATTTAAACTATATTTTACTTCTTTACTTATTCCATTAATAACTGTTGATTCGGATGTTGAGCCTCCGAAACCCATTCCTCCAACACGAAGATTAGGAACTACAAATGGCAAGTACACAAAACCGGCGCCTCCGGAAACATAAAAACCGCTCGTTGATAGTTCTCCGGCGCCAAAGTTTTTTAATTCCGCATTTAAAACATCCATTTTAGGAGTATACCATCCGGGTGTATACCCGCCGCCGAGGGCAAATGGCGAATCAAAAAATTTTGAGCCTTGTGCAAACAATGAGCTTGATAAAATTAATACAGCAATTAAAGTTAAATATTTTTTCATTCTTCTCCCGAAATAGGTTGCAAAATTATCAAAGTAAAGAAGTAAAACCAAAAACGAAATGAAAAATTAACATGGTATAAAAATTACAGAAACGTCATGCAGTTAATAAGTCATTTTTAAGGTTATTTATTTTAATCCGGATATTCAACATCCATGTGGTAATCCCATTTGTCAAAATAAAGATTACCACACCGCCATTCAACTTCACCCCGTTGAAAATCGACTGTTTCACTGCGGGGATAAATTTTTGCGGGATAAAAGTCTCCTGATATATCGTCGTTAACTATTAAACGATAGCTGTCAATTCCGTTTGTATAAAAATATTTTACATTTTCGTTATCGGAATTTTGAATACCGAAATCGGGATCTACCGGGGCCCAGCCGTATCCTTCAAAATAAACTTCAGTCCAATCGTGAAGATTAATTACAGGCGGATGCATCATCCAGCCGCTTTGCCATTTTGCAGGAATGCCACTGCAGCGTGCAAGAGTAATAAAAAGTAAACTTTTTATACCGCAATCGCCATGCATGTTTGCTAAACAATAATCGGAAATATTATCTATAGTTGAATATTCGCGCGCGCTTGCCCAGGGAATATTATCGTTTATCCAGACTGCTATCTTCCTAACTATATTATATGGGTTTGGTTCGTTTCCGACGATTTTGGCTGCAAGGTTTTTTATTTTGTCAGAAAAGATAATATGCGGAGCCCGTTCTGAAGTAAACTCTTTAAATAAATCGGAGGATTTATCGTATGGTTTAATTTTCTCGTTGCTTAAATTAAACCATTGCGAGCTGCATGTATATTCAAGCGAAATGCTAAACTGTGTTGGTTTATCCCCCTCACTCGGTTTTTCTATATATATAGATTTGTGAAGGTAAGAATCGGGCGAAATAATATAATCATTTGAATTTACACTAATTAGTTTTATCTCGGTTTGACGCTGATATCCATTACGCGGATACGGCAGCCATGCGCGTATGATTTCGCCTTTCGGAACACCGCCGCCATCAACCGTTAAGGTGTAGTTAATTTTTATCCGTTTCGGATTAGATACAGTTGAACCTGAACTTATTGACTGTTCAACGGATTGTGGAAGATGTTCCGATAAAAATGTTTTTAGTTTATCTTCCTGTATTCCGTCAACTTCTATTTTTTTTTGTTTTGCCGCTTTATTTACCCGGAATAAATTCGGGACGGCATTATTAAAATATTTTTTTTCGCCGTCGATTATTTTCATTTCGAGCGAGCCATCATCTTCCCACTTTTTAACCATATCGTTATTTAACGACGGATAATACTTCAGTAATGCTTTTATTACATATTCTTCGGTACGTTTAAAATCTTTTTTGGTTCTCTCTAATTTTTCTTTTTGAAATTTAAGTTCATATTCTTTTTCGACCTTTAAGTCGGTATTTGCAATTATTGAGTCGATTTTTTCCATCGCAGTCGAGAATTCACCCGCACTTATTAAACTGTTTAACTCCTTCATATTTGTTTGCGCGCACAAAATTGAACTAAAACAGAAGAAAACACCCCAAAATACAGTTGGCGTAAATATTTTAACTTGCATGGCATTAGTTTTGATTTAATTTAACATTAGTAGATTTTATTACCTAAAATAACAAAAATCTTTGGTTTAGAATATAAAATTATTAGTTTTAAACCAATTTTCATTATCTTAAATTAAGGCAGCAAAATGGTTAAAAAGTTTTTCGTATTGATTTTTCTTCTTATAGCAGCAGCCCCGTCAAACGCACAGTGGCAGCAAGTTTGGTCATCCGGCAACTTAAATTACAATTACCTTTCCGGTTGGGCAAATTTTGACAAAGTAACCGATGGTTGGTCAAAAAGATTATATCTGCTCGATACGCTAAAATTCCAGGTTATGGAACAGGGTTATTCAACTGTACCCGAATACACTTACACCTTTAACGATGCGGAGAGGCTTGCAGGCTATCAAATTTATTCGCTCGGTCTCGATTTAACGAACGACGGTCATCCGGAATTTTATATCCTTTCCTATTATGGTACAAGCACAAATTACCGTCAGGCTTTTAAAATTTTCGATATAACAACCGGAGCAACACTTTTAGAAAAAAATGACGCTAACTTTTATTATACTTACCCCACGGTTTGGGATATGGATAACAATGGAACTCTTGAGTGCCTTGTAACCAAATACGAGTATCCTATGTTTGCAAACTTTAGTTACGAAATTTATAGCACCGGATTGGTTAGTAGTGAAGATGTTTCCGCACCCGAAAAATTTGAGCTTAAACAGAATTTCCCCAACCCATTTAATCCTTCGACTGAAATAAATTTTACTCTTGAATCCAACCAGCCTGTAACATTAAAAATTTATGATATTAAAGGTGAGTTGATAAGAACTCTAATAAATGAAACGATGAGTGCCGGCAGCCACTCTGTTAAGTGGGATGGCACGAATGATAAAGGATTCCGCCAGGCAACCGGTGTTTATTTTTACGAACTCCGTTCTGAAGCAAAATTTAACGTAAAAAAAATGTTGCTTCTCAAATAGATTAAACCATTAGCACTAATTAATTGTCAACTAGCAAATGAATGTAAGAAATAACTGAAAAGGATTTTTATGACTAACTTTATAATTCCCCAAAACGTTGCAATAAGCGATTCCGGATTTTTATTCCAGGCTGCAACCGGCGAGTCCTTTACTTTGAACGAGATTGGAAAACTGATAGTTAAAATGCTTCAGGGTAATTCTACAGTTGAACAAATTGTAGAAAAAGTTTGTGAGGAATATGACACCGACTCCCGTACCGCTGAAAGAGATTTGGAAGATTTTATTACTCAACTTAAGCACTACTCAATACTAAAGTAATTATGAATATAGCAATAACAGGCTTAAATGCCACAGATAATCCAGGCCCGGGCGTTCCTGTAATACGCAGTATAAAAGAAGGCGTGGGTTTTGAAGGTAACATTATCGGGCTCATTTACGATTCCCTTGAACCGGGAATATATATGGAAGACCTTGCTACAAAATGTTATTTAATTCCCTATCCGTCAAGCGGTCTCGAACAGCTTTACCAGCGCATTGTGCAGATACACGAAAAGGAAAAATTAGATTTAATAATTCCCTGCCTCGACTCGGAACTTTACGGTTTTGCTAAAATTCAGGATAAACTTGCGGCACTCGGGATAAAAACATTTCTGCCTACGATAGATCAGTTGAACATCCGCGCAAAAGACAAGTTGTTTGATTTTTGTCAGAGCAATGGAATTAAAGTTCCCAAAAATATTCTTGCAAACTCGATGCAAGATATGTACTCAATACCCAACGACTTTAATTACCCGATGGCAGTGAAAGGAATCTTTTATGATGCTTACATCGCCAATAATTTTGAAGAAGCTTTGGCGGCGTTTAACAAACTCCGTGTTAAATGGGGTTACCCTATAATTCTTCAAGAGTTTGTGCGCGGGGATGAATTTAATGTTGTTGCTCTCGGTGACGGCAAAGGAAACATGGTAGGAGCAGTGCCTATGCGAAAACTTTATATAACCGATAAAGGGAAAGGCTGGGCAGGCATTACAATTGATGACCCAATCTTAATGGAAATATCTCAAAAAATAATAGAAAAAATTAATTGGCGGAGCGGTATGGAACTTGAGTTTATTAAGTCTGCCGAAACCGGCGAATATTATCTTCTGGAAATAAATCCAAGGCTGCCTGCCTGGGTATATCTTGCGCCAAGCGCCGGACAAAATCTCCCCTATGCTTTAGTAAAATTAGCAATGGGTGAAGAAGTAGAAACGATGACAGAGTATACTCGGGGCACTATTTTTGTCCGAAGTTCCTGGGATTTAATTACATCAATAAAAGAATTTGAAAAAATAGCAACCTTTGGAGAATATTAATATGGCTGATAAAAAAAGATATGAACGACCGGTAATCAACAAACATTATTCGGGACTAATGAACAAATTCGGCAGCCGCCCGACGACGCAACCGAAAACAGAGATTGACGGTGTTACAGTGAATGAGCTTGTGCAAAAGTATGGTTCCCCGCTTTATGTTTTTTCTGAAAAGCAAATTAGACTGAATCAGCGTAACGCGCTAAGAATTTTTAAAACACGTTATCCGAAAGTACAGTTTGCATGGTCTTACAAAACAAATTACTTAAGCGCCATTTGCAGTGTGTTTCATAAAGAAGGCTCGTGGGCAGAGGTCGTATCGGAGTTTGAGTATGACAAAGCCAGGAAACTCGGTATAAAAGGTGAGCATATAATTTTTAATGGACCCGATAAAAGCCGCGATGCTTTGTTAAAAGCAATAAAAGAAAAAGCAAAAATTCACATAGACCATTTTGATGAACTTTACGAAATTATCGAATTAACCGAGGAGCATAACTTAAAAGCTCAGGTTGCAATACGTGTAAATATGGATGTTGGTGTTTACCCAAAATGGGACCGTTTTGGTTTTAACTATGAAAACGGTGAAGCCGGACAGGCATTAAAAAGAATTATGATGAACCCGAATCTACAAGTAGTTGGGCTTCACGCTCACATAGGTACTTATATGATGACGGCGGAGGCATACAGAATAGCCGCATCAAAACTTGCATTACTCGCCCGTTTTTTAAAGGATGAGTATGAAGTAGTTGTAAGTTATATCGATCTTGGAGGCGGGTTTGCATCCCATAATACTTTGATAGGGCAATATCTGCCAGCCGAGGAAGTTGTGCCGTCTTTAGAACAATTTGCCGAAGCAATATCTTCCGGTTTATATGAATTGAATTTTAAAGTTGACGAAATGCCGACTCTGATTCTCGAAACAGGAAGAGCATTAATAGATAATACAGGACATATAATTTCAACTGTGCTTGCAAATAAACGCCTTTCAAGCGGCAGGCGTGCGCTTATTATTGATGCCGGTGTAAATCTTCTTTTTACAGGTTTCTGGTATAAACACCCTATAAGTCCTGCACAGGACAGCGGTGTTAATATTGAGGATACAACCATCTACGGTCCGCTTTGTATGAATATAGATGTAATTCGGGAGACGATTAATTTCCCTTCGTTAAAAAAGGGAGATAAAGTTGTAATCGATTATGCGGGTGCATACGACAACACTCAGTGGATGCAGTTCATCAATATGCGTCCTAATGTTGTTATGGTAATGGAAGATGGAACGGTTGAACTTATACGGAAAGCCGAAAATCTCGATTATCTTTTGGAAATGGAAGTTTTACCCGAAAATTTAAAACTAAAATAAAAAAACTTTATGCGGCTTTTCATCGATTCGGTTTTATATTCTTACGCTCAAATATTTTTCTCAAACAGACGTTGGTTTGGTGCGGCGGCATTGGCAGCTACAATGCTGCTGCCGCATGCCGGCCTTCTTGCGCTGTTAGGAGTTATTATTTCAAACACTATTGCCGCACTGCTTAAGTTTGATACCGAAAAAATTAGAAGCGGTTTTTACGGTTTTAACGGAATACTTGTTGGTGCTGCAGCGGCATATTATTATCAGGTAGATTTATTTTTACTTGCTCTCATTCTGATATTTATAGTTATTACTTTTTTTGTTACGGCGGTTCTCGAAAATCATCTTGCCGTTGCTTTTAATCTTCCGGGGTTAAGTCTTCCGTTCGTTTTATCCATCTATATTTTTATAATCTTTTTATCAAACTATAATTTTATAAATATTATCGGCTCACATCAAACGGATGCCGGTTATTTTACATTTCTTCCAGATGCAATATCTTATTATTTCAAATCGCTTGCTTTAATTTTATTTCAGCCGAATATATTATCGGGAATTATAATTACAATAGCGCTTTTAATTTTTTCAAGAGTGCTTTTTACATTAAGCATTTTTGCTTTCGCTCTCAATTACTTATTTCTCGGGTTAATTCTTCCTGATTTAAAGGACAGTTTGATTATCCTTTCGAGTTTTAACTCAATATTAACTGCCTTTGCACTTGGCGGAAGTTTAATTATCCCTTCGCGCAAAAGTTTTTTTCTGGTTGTTGTTTCAACCCTTATGGTAATAATATTTACGGGTTTTTTTACGCGGGTTCTTTCCGGAACATATCTTCCGCTGCTTGTACTCCCGTTTAATTTTATAGTGCTTACTACTATTTACAGTTTAAAATTTAGAAAAGAACAAACTGATCTGGTGCTTCTATATTTTAATCCCGGTTCGCCGGAAGAAAATCTATATTATCATAATCAGCGCAAGGCAAGGTTCGACAAATTCAAATATTTATTCCCGGAGTTTCCATTTTTTGGCGAGTGGTATATAAACCAGGGATTTGAAGGCGAACATACGCATAAAGATGATTGGAAGTATGCCTGGGATTTTGTTGTCGTGGATGATAAGAAGAAACAATACAGCAGCGAAGGCGATCTATTAACCGATTATTTCTGCTTCAGTCTTCCGGTTGCGGCGGCATTAGACGGCGAGGTAGTAAAAGTAATCGGGTCGATTCCTGACAATAAAATAGGTGATGTTAACATTCGTAAAAACTGGGGAAACACTATAATTCTAAAACACGAACATGGTTTATTCAGCGCTATGTCTCACCTCGAAGCTGATTCAATAAAATTAAATGAGGGGGACAAAGTAAAAAAAGGTGACATTATTGGTAAATGCGGCAACAGCGGTCGCTCACAATATCCTCATCTTCATTTTCAATTTCAAACAAGCGATAAACTCGGCGAAAAAACATTTGAGTTTCCGTTTGCACATTTTATTGAAAGTAAAAATAACCGGTTCGAGTTAAAAACTTTTGCTTACCCGCAAGAGGGGGCGCTCGTTAGAAACATTGAAATCCATAAAGCACTTAACAATGCCTTTTTAATGCGGTACGGTGAAAAGTTTAAGTTTGAATATGAATTTGACGGGGAGAAAAAAATTGAGGAGTGGGAAGTTAAAATTAATATGAACAACGACAAGTACCTCGAATCTTCCGAAGGTGATATTGTTGTACTTTATCAGACTGATAAGGTGTTTTATTTAACTTCATACGTAGGCGGCAAAAAATCGGCTCTCTACTATTTTTATCTGCTGGCTCTTCGTGTTCCCCTTTGTTATCAGCAGGAACTCCACTGGAGTGATGAGTATTCAATTGCTCATATTCCCACGGGGTGGGTTAGATATGCATCGGAATTTTTTCTTTTCTTCGGTGAGATGCTGAAAGCAAAAGGAAGTTTTACATACGCAGAACAGCCTGAAGATATTTCAAGTTATACCATCAAAGCAGAAATTGAAGCAAAAGGTTCAGGTCTCTTTTCTTTCTATTCAAAAAAGTTTACCGGACAATTAATAATTGACCCGGATAACGGAATTGAAGGATTTGAGTTTTATGAAAACAATCAGAAAATTTTTAGTACAAAGAAATTAATAAATGAGGAAAAATAAATGAAAAATTACTATTTAATAAGTTTTACGGCAATTGCGGCTATCCTGTTATTTTTTGCCACAACTATGATGTCGCAAGACTCGCAAACAAACGTAAAAGCGTTTAACAGTTCAATCAATAAAGAAAAAAACGGTGACTATAAAGCAGCTATTGATGAGCTTTTAAAAGTATATGACGATAACAAAACTAACTACCTTTTTAATCTTCGGCTCGGCTGGCTTTATTATTCAAAAAAGGATTATTCAAATTCAAAAAAATATTACTCCACCGCTGAAAAAATAAATACATCCGCGGTTGAAGCAAAACTTGGTCTCGTTTATCCGCTTGCAGCGTTAAATGATTGGGACAATGTAAAAAAAGTCTATTTGGAAATACTGAAACTCGATGGTAATAATTACACCGCAAACTTAAGATTGGGACAAATTTATTTAAATAACAGTGAGTTTCAGAACGCCAAAACATATCTCGAAAAAGTTTATAAACTTTACCCCGGAGAATATGAGCCGAATCTTTCTCTCGGTTATACGTACTATTATATCGGCAACAACTCGAAAGCAAAAGAACTCCTTACAAAAGCTTTAATGCTTAGTCCGAATGATACTCTCGCAATAGCAGGGTTAAAGTTGGTTAAATAATGAAGAAACAAATTTTCGTTATTATTCTTTTTATATTTTGTGCCGGGTTAAGTTTTGCTGATTCAACATACGTCAGTCCTTCTGTGTATTACACCTATGGTAGTTATAGCGATACAACAAACACGAACTCAGTATCATTTTATAATACATGGAATGTTTTAGGTTCATTTTATTTAATAAACCACTACGATCTGCTCAATATGGATAACCCAACGTGGAAATATAAACAGCAAACATTTCTTGTCGGTGGATTTCACGATTTTTTCCCAATCGCTCTAAAATATCATTACGCGCATTACCGGGGCGAGTTTGATAATAAGCCATTCACATCGGAGTATACCGAATATACTAACCTTTATAATGTTGATGCTTCTTATTATTATAATTCGTTTTATTTCGGTTCGGCGTTTACCTATCAATATAATTTTGGTGTAACAAATAAAGTGATACGGCAGTTAACTTTACGGTTTGAAAAAATTATAAGTTACCCCTTATTCGTATCTATTAAACCGAATTATACAAGAGACCATGAGGGGAATAATCTATATTCTGTTGCTGCCAAAATTCATTATCTCGCAGATGACCGATTACTGCTGAAGGTCGGCGGTTTTGCGGGTAAACGAACTTTTTATTTTGATTCCGATTTGCTGACTACTTACAATCAGCCGAATATTCAGAAGTATCAATATTTTGTTCAGGCGGAGTATTTCCCTTCATACACATGGAAGATAACCGCTGCCTATCAGCATACAAAATTTTCACTCTTCTCCATTGATTATTTTACACTCGGAGTAAAAGCAAACCTGTTTTTGTAATAGAAGATGTTGAACAATAAAATTAAAAATATTTTTTTCGATCCGGCACGCGAACAAACGGCTGACCTGCTAAAGGGGATTGCGGTTTTATTTATGGTGCAGGTTCATATAATGGAGTTGTTTGCGATCCCCCAGGTTTACGATTCAACGATAGGGAAAATTTCGTTGTTTCTCGGGGGACCTCCAGCCGCACCGCTGTTTATGTCAGTTATGGGATTTTATTTTGCACGGAGTAAAAAAAATCTATCTCAACATTTAACAAGAGGTGTACTTCTATTTTTCGGGGGAATATTACTCAACATTGGTTTAAATCTCCATTTGCTAATTAAAATATTATCCGGCGAATATAACTTAAATCCTTACCATTATATTTTTGGCGCCGATATCCTTCCGCTTGCCGGATTAAGTGTTATTCTTTTAGCCATACTTAAGAAAATTTTTACTGATAAGTTTTACCTCTACTTTTTCACTGGATTGGCAGCCGGGTTGGTTCCTAATTATTTGCCGGATATATATTCAAACATAAACATGCCGGCTGCTTATGTTCAGTCATTTTTGTGGGGAAGAATCGAATGGTCTTACTTTCCGCTGTTCCCCTGGTTTGCTTACCCGGCTCTCGGTGCCGCATTTTATTTTTTTCAACAAAAATTTGGCAAAAAACTTTTGAACGACACCGTGATAAATTCTCTGTTAGCTATCGGTTTTTTGTTTATGATTACAACCTTCAGCTATGCAGCGAATATTTCCCACGACCTTTATGGTTATTACAATCACAACTTTTTATTTGTTTTGTGGATAATAGGATTTCTTGCCTGGTTTTCCATTGTAATAAATAAACTGGAAGAATATAGCGGAAAAAATGTTTTTGTCATTTATACAAAATGGGTGGGAAAAAACGTAACAGCTTTTTATGTGGCGCAGTGGCTTTTAATCGGAAATATAGCTACCGCTGTTTACCGATCGATGAGCATATTAAATTTAGTTTTACCGTTTGTAATAATTCTCGTTGTTGTTTCTGCCATTGTACTAATCTGGGATAAAAAACTTTCAAAAAAGTTTTGACACCTCTCTAACAAAATATCTTTAAGCTTTTACAACCCAATTCATTAAATTTATTTTACTCCGTTTGAGGCTGAACCTTTACCTTAGTACTCACTTTTACGGCAGAGTTCGTCCCTGCGGAAAATACTTCAAGATTACTATCGAATGATTTGAGAAATCCTTCAACTATCTGGCTGCGGCATGAATTACCCGTACATAAAATTAATATTCGTTTCATAATCATTTATCGTTATTTTAAGTTTATAAGGTTGTCTCATAAATAACTTTTACCTAAAATGCTGCGAGCTCTATTGAACGCGCGGTGAATTTCATTATTATGAGACAGCGCAATGGAAATACATTATTTCATTTACGGTTTATGTGCAACAACGGTGATACTAAAAATACCTTCAAATTTATTTTTGAAGTTTTTTATCTGTTCTTCCGAAAGATATTTTTTCAAAAGAGAATTGGGAAGTTCTATAACTTTTGATTTTTTAATCTCAATGTTTTCAAATCCGGTTGCCTCAATAATTTTCAAATATTCATCCTGCTGCAAAGCGCCGGCAACACATCCGGCATACAATGCTGCCGATTTTTTTAGTTCAGGATACAACTCACCTGTTATAACAATATCCGACACGCAAAAATGGGCGCCTGTTTTTAATACACGAAATATTTCTGCAAAGGCTTTTTCTTTATTCGGTACAAGATTTAAAACACAATTTGAAATCACGACATCCACAGAATTATTTTCAATTGGAAGATTTTCAATTTCACCCAACTTGAACTCTACATTTGCAGCGCCGAGTTTTTCTTTATTTCGTAACGCCCTATCTACCATTTCCTGTGTAAAGTCAACTCCAATTACTTTGCCGCTTTCACCTGTAACCGAACGCGCAACAAATACATCGTTGCCGGCACCGGAACCGAGATCGAGCACAACATCGCCCTTATTTATGCCTGCATATTCTGTCGGCAGACCGCATCCCAAACCGAGATCTGCATCCTTTACATATCCTTCGATGTTTGTGTACTCATCTTTCATAATTGTGGCATCAACAATTTTACTCTGCGGACCGCAGCAGCATTTATTTTCAGAAGCCACTGCAATTTCTGCGTATTTTTCTTTCACGATATTTTTTATTTCTTCTGGCGTTGTCATTTTAACTCCTTCTTTTTAACATTTACAAATATTTTTAAATAGATTTTCAAATTCTTTTTTTGCTTTTATTATTGTTTTTTCATTTAAACAATAACAAACCTTCGGACCTTCAATTTCGCCTGTTATTAGTTCAACCCGTTTTAGTTCTTTTAAATGCTGCGATACGGTCGCCTGCGAAAGCGGCAGCAAATCCACAATATCCCCGCACATACAAACATTTGTGCCGTTTAGTATTTTTAATATCTTTACTCGCGCGGGGTGAGATAGAGCTTTTGCGATATCTGATATCCATATATCGGTATCATTAAATTTTTCTTTTTTCGAGACTGCCATAATTGATCTAAATTGTTTATCGCAAATATACGATAAAGAAATTAATAAAAGCAAATTTTCTAAAACAAAGCGGTTATTTTTTTTTGAATGGTTTATTGACAGAACCGAACGGAGAATTTTCTCATTCTTCATAAATGAGTAAACCCGAAAATATTTTGCAGTAAAGAATGAGAGACTTATCTTTAATTATAAATCAACTTTTGACTCCTTCATATTTTTTTTGATTTGAAGAGAAATAGCATGAGAGTGGGCTTTCTTTTAATAATAACAAAATTTAATTAATATAGACATGTCAACAAATTAAATATTATAATGAAAAATTATTCGTTTATACCTTTAGAGAATTGTAAAAAATATTCTTCAGATGATATGATATTGCGCTCTCGGATTTTTTATAACGAAATAAAAACAAGAAGAACAATTAGAGATTTTTCGTGTGAAAATTTCTCCGAACAGGTAATTCTAAATTGCATAAAAGCGGCGGGGACTGCTCCAAGCGGAGCTAACCTGCAACCGTGGCACTTTGTTGTGGTAAAAGATACTCGAGTTAAACGAGAAATAAGACTATCGGCGGAGAAAGAAGAAAATGAGTTTTACAACGGACGAGCCCCAAAAGAATGGCTTGATGCGCTTGCCCCGCTTGGTACCGATGAGCACAAACAGTTCCTGGAAACAGCTCCATATTTGATAGCAATTTTCTCAAAGGGCTTTGATCTATTGGATGACGGCACGCAGCGAAAAAATTATTATGCTGCAGAATCGACCGGTATTGCATGCGGTTTTTTGATAAATGCGCTGCATCATTGCGGTCTTGCCACGCTGACGCACACGCCCAGTCCAATGAAATTTTTAAACAAAATATTAAATCGTCCAAAAAACGAAAGACCTTTTCTCCTTTTAGTAACCGGTTATCCGGCAGAGGATGTAAAAGTGCCTGACATCAGCAAAAAAGATATTGATGAAATAACAACAGTTATTTAGAGTTTTCTTGCTGCAACTCGATCGGGAGTGAAACTGTTATTGTTGTACCCATATTAAGTGCGCTTTTAATGGATATTGTGCCATTTAATAATTCTGAAAATTCTTTGCATATAATTAATCCAAGACCTGTTCCCTTCTCATCGTTGGTTCCCTGTGTAGAAAAATTTGATTTTATATCAAATAGTTTTGGTAGATCAATTTCACCGATTCCTACGCCTTTATCCTCCACAAAAATATGAACAGAGTCATTATTTTGTTCCGCTCCTATTTTAATCGTTCCCCCCGGGTTGCTGAACTTAATACTATTAGTTAATAAATTGCGCAATATTGTGGAGAGTATTTGTTTGTCGCTTAAGATTGAAATTTCTGTTCCGCAACAAATTTCCACTTTCATCTGTTTTTCGGAAGTTTGTGCGGAATGAGTTGAGACCAATTGTTCAAAAATTTCACCCAGTTTAAATTTCTTTTTATCAACTGATATTTTATCTAATTGAACTTTCGACCATTCGAGAATATTGTTTGTAAGGGTTAACAAATTTTTGCCCGACTCGTTTATCCCTTTTATGAATTCGGCAGTTTCTTCCTCTGTAATCGAATCCTTTTCACTAATTAGCACCTCCGATAATCCGATAATAGCCTGGAAAGGGCTGCGAAGATCGTGGCTGATTATAGAGAAAAGTTTATCTTTCGAACGGTTGGCTTCTTCCAGATTTTTATTTTTGCTTTCGAGCTCTTTATTCAATCTCTCCAACTCGTTTTTCTGTTCAATAATTTTTTGTTCGGTTTTTCTTTTTAACCTAAAGTAAAGTACTGAAACAACAAAAGCGAAAAATGCAACAAGCAAAAGAATCATCAACATATTATTCAGATTTCTCTGGTTGTCAATCTGTACTTGCTTTAAGTCATTTTCTTGCCTTAGCTTTTTATTTTCTTTTTCTTTCATTTCAGTTTCATATTTTATCTGCCAGTTGGTTACATCATTATTCATTTGCTCGAGACGAAGGTTGTCTCTTGTCTCAATATATTTTTTGTAATAATCAAAAGAAGCTGAAATATTTCCTCTTTTTTGAAGTAGGTTGGAGTATATATAATAGTGTTCGATTATCAAATCGGTTAAATTTTCTCTTTGGGCTATTTGATATGCCATCTGTAAATATTTTTCCGCTGCATCTATTTCCCCTTTTTCAAGATGAAGTTTGGCAAAGCTTTGATAAGTTATAGCAAGTGAATAATTATCATCTGCTTTTAATGCAGTGTCGATAGATGCTTGAAAAAATTCAATAGCTTTTTTATCATCTCCTTTAATAGCGTAAGCGCTGCCGATATAACTTAGCGAATGAGCTACGGCATTAAACTCGTTTATCTTGTAATAGTATTTAACCGCCTCGGTGCTGTAATATATTGAGCTGTCCGCGACTTTTGTATCTAAATAAAGAAGACCCAGGTTGTGATTTGTGTATGCTATCCCAAAAAGATAGTTCTTCTTTTTAGAGCTGGCTAACCCGTCACGAAAAAAGGTTTCAGCTTTAGCATAATTTTTCATCTTTAGAAAAATAAGTCCGATATTTCCGCTTGTTATTATTTGCCCCTTCCAGTCGGCAATTTCTTCACGAATCTGCAGAGACTCAGAATAATATTCTAACGCTTTTTCATAATTTGCGTAGCGCCAGTATATGGTTCCAAGATTATTTAGGGACATTGCTGTTTCGTACTTTAGTCCCATTTCTTTTCTGATAAGGTATGCTAAATAAAAATTATTGAGCGCTTCGTTATTTAACCCTTTCCGCCAGTACATTAAGCCGATGCCCGAATTTGCCATCGCCTCGCCTTTTTTGTCACCCATTCTTTGATAGACCGGAAGTGAAAGACGATAATAATATAAGGCGCTGTCTATTCTTCCTCTGAAACGTTGTGTGTCTCCAATATTATCATAACATTCAGCCAACCCTGAATCGGATTTTATTTCAATGAATATCTTCTCTGCTTTTTGAAGGAGAGAATAGGCTTCGCCATTTTTATTTTGATCTATAAAAGAAAGCGCGATATTATTTAGAGCCCAACCAAGTCCCTTCTGATAAGACCATTTAATTGATAAATCCCTCGCTTCAGAGGCATAATCATACGCTTGTTTGGAATCAACTTCCCAAAGTTGATATGCAAGCGAATTGAGGATACCGATTCTGTTTATTCCGCTGGCGTTTTTTAATTTTATTTTTAAACTATCAACCGCCGAGCCGAAGGCAGTGAAGGTAAATAATATTATTAATGTTAGTATTTTAATTTTCATTATTTTGAGTGAAGATATAAGCGTTCGGTTAATATAATCCTAAACCTATAAAACATCCACGGGTTCCTTATTCTATAAAATTAACCCGCACATAATGATGCGGGTTTCCTAATATTATCGAAAATGAATCGATTTTTTTTATATCAAAATTGCCTTCAAAGACTCTAAATGCGCTTTTATGGTTTTATCAAGATCTTCCGTAGAGTGAGCTGTTGAAACGAACACTGCTTCAAACTGAGCAGGGGCAAGATAAATTCCTCGCTTTAGCATCTCGTTAAAAAATTTGCCGTACAATTCGGTGTCCGATAAAATTGCCGATTTAAAGTCATCTACAGGTTGCTCTGTAAAAAACATGCACATCATAGAGCCGACACGATTCATTGCATAGTTTTTGTTTACTTCTTTTAGATTTGCTTTAAATCCATCAGCAAGATAGGCAGTTTTTTCCTCAAGAATATTGTAAATCCCGGGATTTTCATTTATATACTTTAATCCCGCGTAGCCGGCAGCCATAGCAAGCGGGTTACCGCTAAGTGTGCCTGCCTGGTAAACCGGTCCGGCGGGTGCAATCATTTCCATAATTTCTTTTTTTCCGCCGAAAGCGCCAACGGGTAAACCGCCGCCAATAATTTTTCCGAATGTAGATAAGTCAGGTTTTATATTTAATACTTCCTGTGCGCCACCTTTTGCAACTCTAAAGCCGGTCATCACTTCATCAAAAATTAAAACAGTTCCCTCTTCATTGCAGATATTTCTTAAATCGGATAAAAATTTCTGTGTAGCCGGAACTACACCCATGTTACCCGCAATCGGTTCAATAATAATTGCGGCAATTTCTCCTTTGTTTGTTGAAACTAATTTTTTCACCGATTCAATATCGTTGTAGTCTGCCATCAATGTATCGGCAGCGTTACCTTTTGTAACACCCGGACTTGTAGGAATGCCAAGCGTTAAAGCGCCTGAACCGGCTTTTATTAAAAAGTGATCGGCATGGCCATGGTAACAACCTTCGAATTTTATAAACTTATCTCTTTTTGTGTAGCCCCTTGCAGCTCTAACAGCGCTCATCGTAGCCTCGGTTCCGCTGTTCACCATCCGCACCATTTCTACCGATGGCACCATTTCAATAATCAGCTTTGCCATTTCAACTTCAAGCTCCGTCGGTGCGCCAAAACTTGTTCCGTTTTCAATTGCGGCAAGCAGAGCGTCTTTGATAAAGTAAGGGTTGTGTCCGAAGAGATGAGGTCCCCAACTTCCGATATATTCGACAAACTCGTTATCATCAACATCATAAATTTTAGAACCGATTCCTTTTTTTATAAACAAAGGATTTCCGCCTACTGATTTGAATGCCCGAACAGGGGAATTAACTCCGCCCGGTATATATTTTCTTGCCTCATCAAATAACCGACTGCTTTTTTGTGTGTTCATGTACGTTTCTTTTTTATTTATAATTTTCGGGCAAATTTAACAATCTAAATCAAATAATGGTATCTTATTATTGTTCAATAAACTTGTGAAACCGAACCCGGACAAGCCGAAAAGTAAAAAGTAAAAAGGCGAAAGTAAAAAGTGGTAATATTTTATAATTCATCATGTTTTTTGTTTTATGTTTTCTGCCAAATATTACACAAATTTTATTAATAAGGTACGAAATAAGCAATTTATATTTTTGTTGTCTCGTACCATAACTGTTCCCATAAAAATTATTGCTGCAAATTTGTAAAAAACTAAACGGAAAGACGTAAATGTTTTTTTGTTTGGATTGGAAATTGTAAAAAATAATGAGCGCAGATTTTGACCGATTGTTTTCGTCATTAACTTTTAGCATGTATGCTTTTCCGCGTGGCGAAAAAATTATTGTAAAAACACAACACCAAAAAAAAGCTAATCCCCGTAGGGGATTTATTATTTTTTAATTGTCTCCTGTTCTCATATAATCAACTCGATTTCTTAATTAACCAGTTTTAATTCCAAAAAAAAGGTGGCTCTTATTGAACCTCTTTTTATAATTTCAAATATCTACGTTTTGTAGAGTAGGACAAGGGCGCAGTTCCCGCTTGCGGGACTGTTTCCCTTGAACCTTCGTCACCCCGAGAGTGCGGGGTTCCCTCATACGGCTTTCCTGAATAATTTATACTTTTTGGTAAAGCCATTGAACATTAAAGAAAGTGCCTTCTTGTAAAGTGAGGGCTTCCCGCTGCGTGGCTTTTGCCATAGGCATTCCTTCGGAAAGAATTTTATCATCCCGACAAGCCGGTAGGACTTGGCAGGTTCGCAATTGCTGCCTCACCCAATTAAAATAGTCCAGGCTTCGCTTGGCGCTCACTTCGTTAGAATCATCTTCTTTGAAATATTTACATTTTTCCCTTGAAGGGTATAAACATATAAACCCGAAGTAAGTTTGGAAGCATCGAAAGTTAAACTATAACTTCCGCCTTCAATTTGCCCATTCATTAATTGAGCGACTTCCTGCCCGAGTGTATTAAAAACCTTTATCGAATAATTTCCAGATTCCGGAAGTGAAAAACTAATCGTTGTGCTTGGATTAAAAGGATTAGGATAGTTTTGTGACAACTTTAAATCCGAGGAGACTGTGCCGGGTTCTAAATTTTTTAAACTCATTACCTCTGACAATGAACACCGCCAAACCTAACCGGCACCTCCGGAACTATGTCCGACAAATAAATCTGTATCGCTGCTTGTGAGTGCGCCAATTACAAGATTTGGAAGTCCTGCGCTGATATCAGTCCAGTTTGTTCCATTATTGGTTGTTGACAAGAGATGAATAATCCGATGACAAGCGTTGCAAGAATGAACACAATTATTATTTTTACTTTTACTCCTTATAATTAATTGATTGAACTTTGTTAGGAGAACTTAACTATTATTTTTTTTATAATAAATTCTGTCGTTGGAATACATATCAAAACAAATGTACTTCTCATGAGCAATTGCCAATTTGTATTCGAGCGATTTGTTTATTAAATGATTTTCGGCGGTTCTTAAGCAGCCGTTAAAAAAATCCCCCATCTTTGGGGGATTTTTCTGAAACCTAAATGAAAGATACTCAATTAAACTCGATAAACAACATCACTAAGTTTGAAGAATTTTTATATAGCTGCCGCCGCTAATTATTAGCGAGCAATTTTTACTTTGTCAACTCTTCCATTAACTGCTTCCAATTTTTTCCGATTGAAGAGCGTAAACGAGTTAAGGCTTCCCCTATAAATCCCTTAGGCGCGTTTGCCACTTCACGATCCAGTAGTCTCATCTATTTTTCAATTATCTCCACATCGTTTCTTTCAAGATTTCACCTTCCTTAAGATTGAGATTGGAAAGAAGAACAAACTATAAATCACAACATAGATCAGGTATTGGTTTGTTTCAACGGCATACAAGGCGAACAATAAAAAAATTGAGATATGAATTCTTGCGACTTGTACATAAGGACGTATAATTCCTTCAAAAGAAAAAGCCTTACTAAGAAAAGACTCTTGAAAATGTGCAGTTTGATTCATGCTGCTTTCCCGGTTGGTTTTGTAATCAAAAATGAATTTTTCAAGAATAATTATCCAATAAGAGGTCAAGAGTGTTTTGATGACCAGGAAAGAAATATAGAATTGTCCGCTATCAGGTTTAGCAAATATTTCGATTAGAGCCGGATGAGGAAAAATAATTTGTAAAAAATAAGCCAGGAATAAATTGAATATGAGAAAGTGAAAACTTAAGAAAAGGAGCATAAATAAACTGTATGCGACAAAAACTAAAACAAAGAGCATAGTGTACAGCTTCTTGGGTAACACCCAAAATTTTTTTATGTCTGAGGGAGTTAGATTGAATGTCGTTAAAAGAGGAATAGGCGCTATACACGTGCGGAAAATACTTACATACCCGACCACAAGACTGGTGATCCAAAAACTCCATAGTAAATCTGTGTTATTCCAACCAATGAAATATGCAGCGCCTATAGAGAAAAAAAACAAAAATAGCTCGGTGAGATATCTTTTCATCCAGTTTTTTCTTTCCACTCACTCAATTTATTCTCTTTATACAATTTACTTGATGTTCCCTTTACTTCATTGAGCGCATTCATTTGATTTTATTTCCCTTTTTATCGATGTAAAACCAAGAGTCGCTTTCCATTGAAGTATGTTCATAATCATTTTCAGATTTAACTAAGTTACAATTCAAAGCCACCCTCGCCGTTCCATTTTCAAATTGACCGGCACATTCATATTGTGGTGCAATTATTATAAATCCGGTTACATCGGCGTAACCTATTTTCCCGTTTCTAATAATTCTAAACAAACCTTCTTCCAGCCAGTCCGGACCATTATCAAACATATAAGCATCAAATAATATTTTTTCGTTTCTGTTTATTGCCACTACTCGCGATTTGGTCAACTTATCATCATAAACAAATGCAAAATTCTTAAAAGTATCTGTAAAACACTGCTGGTATTTCCCTAATGGAATAACAATCTCTCCCTGTAAATTTCTATAACCATAAGATGTTCCGCCTGAAGAATCGTTATCGACAGAAAAGCTAAGCAAGTAATCGGAATTTATTGAATCTGCGTCATAATAATTTTGAGTTTTATTTATCTCCGTTTCATTTCCTTTACAGCCAAATAAAACTAATAACAACATCATTATAGAAATGGCTCTAATTCTTCTAACTGCTTTATCAGGTTTCATGTAGTTTTAATTTTTGCATAAATTTTACCTTTCCAATAAATTGGTTTTGGGGAATTTTCAATGTGTTCGAAATTAAAACTGAACTCAGCTTGCATAATCCCTTCGGTCCAATACTTTTTATTAATAGTAATATATCCGCTTGTGCAGTAAAAATTGACATCCCTGCCTTGGTCAATACTTTTCAGATCAATAACTACATAACATGTGTCCCCTATTATTTCAATATTCAAACTGCAGTGAGTACCAATGCCGGTCATTGTAAAACAGTAAACACTGTTTTCACTTTTACGAAACACTTCTATAAAATCTGTGCCTGCCCATTCATAACACCAAGCTTCACATTGAATAGAATGCATTTGGTGAGTGGTGTCAATAAATTCATAGAATGCATGTAATGAGTCTTCATAAATTCGCCCTGTACTATCTTTCATAACTTCAATTTCATCCGGACAAAGTCCGTCGCAGCTTATTTGCCCGAATTCATTTTTATAAACACCTGCCGGGTAGCTCCAATCATTCACAAATGCAAAATCACCCGATAAATTGTTAGCCCATTTAACTGGAATTGGTACTGAGGATGCTTTATCCTTCCAGCTTAAATTTTGACTAAAGAGAATGCAACTAAATAAAAGAAGAGAAGAAGTTATCACGCTATTTTTCATTTATTTTCCGTCTATTTAATTAATCGATTCGAAAATACTTTTCAAGCTTTACAGCACTTGCTAATATTAACGCAAAATTCTTATTTGCTGCTGTAATTATTAATTCTTAATTATTTTTTCTAAGTCAAAAAGTCCAACATGTATAGAATAAGGTATTGTATCATATCCCGCTTCACCATTGTAGGTCATGATATATTTCCCTTCTTTAAAATGGGTAATATCCTGAATGGAAAAAAATTGTCCGCGACTGAACAGAATTTTAAACTCTTTATTTGAAAGGGTTTTAACAATCAGATAAAAGGTTTCTTCGTCGCCACGGAATTGTCTGTCAACAGTTTCTAAATTTGCTGCTGAATATTTCTGTTTGTCGACAGGAACATTAAATACACGCTGATATTCTTTTTCCTCTTCGACAGTAAATGGCTTTAGCGTTTCTAAAATGGCACCATTGTCTGATGATAACAGCAGAAATGTTGAATCTGCATTTCTACCGAAAATTATTTTCGAATCTTTTATATATGTATGGCCAGGCAGGCCCTCGACTTTTATATTCCAGTTGAAGTCTTTTACCTTAAAATTATAGTCTTTGTGGTTTAAAAAAGTCATGTTACAACCAATCATAAATGATGAGATTAAGGTCAAGATGATTATTCGGTTTTGCATTTTTTGTCTCTCTATTTATGGCATAGATTTATAAAAACTTATCACTCCAAAATCTTAATTTCATTTATTTATTCTTCTTCAGAACCCAAGTTCAAATTAAATTTCCATCTGAGGCACTATGGCAATAATAGTTTGGTGAGAAGACATTTTATAGTAATCGCCAAACTTTCTTGAAAAATATTTGTAGTTCATAATCCATTTTACTTTTTTATGTTAGGTTGAATTTCACCTTTCTTCACTTTCTGTTCTTATTAAGAAAATCAATCACCGGTTGAAAGGGGTTGTGAAAAGTAAGCGAACCGTCTTTTTCGAGGGTATACATCAAGGCTGTCATTTTTGTATATCGTGAAGCTACCATCTGCGTAATAGTTGTGCCATCTTCAATTGAAACAACCTGCTTACCGCTTGATAATCTGATCAATTCTTTGAAGATTTCAATATTATTATCCGGTGGGGTTTTTGCTATTGCCAGCGCATGCGCTTCAGCATCTTCCCAGAACTCAGCCACAAAACTATCGCCACCAAGGTTTCGAACACGAATATCGTATTCGCTTTCTAATCCCTGCTGTTCCATTTCTCTGAAACTACCCAGAATAGACAAAAATGTCCCATAATTGAATATCTCGGTTTTCAACTGAGCCTGAACAACATAATCGTTCATGGATGTTTCGAGAATTGTCTGGAGCTGGTTTTGTTTTTCTTCTGGCCATGTTTCCACCATTGCCGCAAGCTTTTTATTCTCAGGCAGTTCCGGATCCGCATTTTTAATTGATAATTTTAGATCGGTTAGGACTCTGCTATGGATATTCAGAAAAATCGGATCTTTTGCATCGAGATAAACAGGTGCCGGAACGTCTGGTTGGGTGTTTTCGGATTTCGTTTCTTCTTCTACAGCTGGCGTTTGTTCATTACCAGATTGTCCTTTTATTTCAAAAGAAAAAGGAAACTCCTTGCGGATGATGTCGGCCTCGTATAAAGTTACCGTCTGAGCATGATCAACGGATAAATGATATACACCATTATTTTCGCTAACATCCGCGATATCTAACTGGTTTTGGTAATCATCAAAAAAAGTCCACGCAAAGAGGTTTTTGTTGCCTTTATTATAAAAATGAAAAGAAAGATCATCGTCGTTGATCTCAATCAACGTAATTACTCCGCCGGAAAAAGGTTTCTCAATACCAATATCGGATTTGTATAAGGTAAGACTGTTAATATTTGTAGGTAGAATCATAACAACTTTACCGGAAACAGCTGACAATTCAACCTCACTACCCAATGCACCGATCATGCCGATTTTCGTGTCATCCTCCGGGTCACGCAGGTTGACTAACCGGCCTCCAAAGTAGAATGGTTTATCGCCAGTTTGTACATTCAGCGTTACTTGCGTAAAATCATCGTCTACGTAGGTTCCATCATCCTTTATTTCGGTATTACCTTGGCGATCAAGATAATCAAGGCCATTGGTGCCTTTTACATAATCGATATAGACAAATACTTCCCCTTCGCTAATATTTGGAATGTACGGGAAGACAATTTGTAAGTTCGTTTTATAACCTTCTGAGTCTTCCGGATATCTGAGGCCAAGCATTATTCCACCTGCAGTTGTGGTAAGAGGCTCGAATTCTCCGATGGAGAACAAAGGTTGAGAAAGCAAAAGGTCATATTCTTCTACTGTAAGCGAAACAAAATCATCGCCGGAAAAGGCAATTCTGTTTTCGAGATCGGCGATACGCTCCTCTTGTTTGATGTCTGTTTTCATGGTTTGTTCTGTATTATGGGTTTGAGGGAAACAATATCCGCCCCCAAATAAAATAAGAGCACATATTGCAATACTCATTTGGGGTGTAGATACCTTTTTAAAAAACTCTTTTGAGAACATAATCGGTCTATTTGATTTCATTTTTTTTACTCCATAAATTAGTAATACGTTTCGCTCTTTTCTGAGGCAAAAAACTTACATCTCAAAGGGTTCAGGATGTAAAACTAATAATCCTTACCTCCTTGATAGTTTCAATTCCCTTCTATTTCAATAAAATAGTCTACAGATTTTTGATAGTTCTTTTTTTAATTAAAACTTCTCACACAAAAGGGGGAAGATACCACGTTAAAATCCTTATATATTAATTGCATACTCATCGCCATTGTGCTGTCATGGTTGCGCTGAAAAGAAACTCATCATAGCCCCCAAAAACTAACTGGTGTTCTGTATATACATTCTGTTCTGCCCGTATGTCGATGCCGAATAACCTAATAGGTGAAAAATTTGAATTCACGTAGAAACCAGTTTTTCTGTTATGACCCACTTCACTCGCAAAATTCATTTCTGCCATTAAAAACCAGAGATCACTGTCTTGTGCATTCGCTCCGAGATCAATATTGTTGATCTTACGCTTCCCCAATCTATAGGCACTTTGAATAAGTCCCCAGCTCGTCGTAAACGAAAGTGGAAACTCGAGACTGACAACTTCTGTTGCCATGAATGAGTTGGCTCGATAGGCACTGAAGCTGTTGACTGTATTAGTCTGCTGTCCAGAAAAAATAAACGAAGTTGAAGTATTGAGTTTGCCGAGCCGGTAAGAATAGCCCGTCATCAACGAGTAAACAGAAGCGGTGTTGTCTATCTTTCTGAGTGGGTTGACATCATCATTCGTCTGGGAATATGGCGAGTAAGAGATACGTAAAAACGGGATACTAGAGAAATTAACCCGGAGGTTTATTCCATAAGCGGTCATTGAAGTGGTAGAACTTTTCCACTTGATGAGATTGTCGTTATTCCGCCTATAGAATGTTCCAATTGAGATATACCGTTCAAAGAGACACTGGTCCAGTTTCGCTTCATAGCCTAACTGATCTGTCCGCAAGTTAGGAACGTCGAGAGATGTGTAACCGGGTCCAACCATTCTAATTCCGAACGAAAGCTTCGTAGCCGATTCGTCGTTGTTAAAAGCTAGTTTCCCAGAATAGGAATAATCCAGCGAGGTGCTAATCCGCGGATCCACCATCTTTTTTGCCCAGTTTGGAATGGATTTGAATTCCAGCTCCGGATCTCGTGTATCACGTGTCAATACAGCAAGTGCACTTTCTCCTTCAAGTGTAAGTTTATCGCTAAAGAGATTCATTTTTGCTTCTGAGCCAAAAATCATAATTTGCTTTCGGCGTTAAAATATTATTTGCAGAGTCGAGTACTATTGAATTAACATCGTCTTTTGCATAAAGTCCTGTAAAATAAAGATGAATCCCCTCCTTCTTCCCAAGTCCGACTCTGCCTGAATAGAGACTTCTGGTGTATGACCAGTTCTCAATTCCACGCTGGTTTTTTGAGCCGGTGAATGCCGCTGTTGTAGCGTCCAGAATCAGTCCTTCTCCTAATTCGGTTGCAGTTCCTTTTAAATAAACCCTATATGTTGTATTTGGCGGATTTATTAAAGTTACCTTCCACATGTGCTTGCCCTTGAATTGGCAGGGAAACGGTTGCTGAAGCACAACAGTAACTTGAGCCAGAGCATTTTGCGCCACAAAAAAAGCCCGTAGATTAACAGCGATGTAAAAGAATAATATTTACTTTTCATATTTTCAACCTAGTTTATTTTAATATTATAAAGTCAATTCCAAGAGCAAAAACCCTTTATTGGTAATGCTTGTAGTGAAATGGATTTTATTTTTCATGGTCGTTAGTAACCTTACGAACTCTTGATTAACGTTTTGTCTCAATCCAAAATTCACAAGAACATTTGTTTCCGTTACAGTTCCCTACTAATTCTATTCTATATCCTTCAGTTGAGTTCAATGTAAGTACCAATGATGAACTGTTTCCTGATCCATTTCCGGTAGTAATTAAAGCACCCGATTGAGTATCGAAAACTTTCATACTCCATCCAGTTAAACAATCTGCTGGATCGCATATATTTTGAGGGATGAGGTTTATTGTTGTACCATAGTCCAAAACCATTGTTTCTTTACATCTGATTTTGAATCCTCCAGGATTTACAATTACATACATATCTTTAGTACAGTCGCATCTGCTATTACAATCTTCAACAACTACAACGTAAGTACAAGGGGGACATTTAATATCATTACAAGTAGCATTCAGCGTAATAATGTATATCCCATTTTCTGTCGGAGTAAAACTATCTGTTATTGTATTAGTCCCATTCCCCGTTTGAATAAGAACGTTATCTTTTTGAATTTCCCACGAGGTTGTTGCACGGCAACTTTCGTCATTAGGATTACACAAATAAGCGCTTTCAAAACTAAACGGGCGGTTACAATTCCATGGTATCTTACTGCCGCAATCATATTTATTTTTATCTACAACTAACGGGTTCCATTTACCGCAGTCGCATCTACTATTACAATCTTCAACAACTACAACGTAAGTACAAGGGGGACATTTAATATCATTACAAGTAGCATTCAGCGTAATAATGTATATCCCATTTTCTGTCGGAGTAAAACTATCTGTTATTGTATTAGTCCCATTCCCCGTTTGAATAAGAACGTTATCTTTTTGAATTTCCCACGAGGTTGTTGCACGGCAACTTTCGTCATTAGGATTACACAAATAAGCGCTTTCAAAACTAAACGGGCGGTTACAATTCCATGGTATCTTACTGCCGCAATCATATTTATTTTTATCTACAACTAACGGGTTCCATTTACCGCAGTCGCATCTACTATTACAATCTTCAACAACTACAACGTAAGTACAAGGGGGACATTTAATATCATTACAAGTAGCATTCAGCGTAATAATGTATATCCCATTTTCTGTCGGAGTAAAACTATCTGTTATTGTATTAGTCCCATTCCCCGTTTGAATAAGAACGTTATCTTTTTGAATTTCCCACGAGGTTGTTGCACGGCAACTTTCGTCATTAGGATTGCACAAATAAGAGCTTTCAAAACTAAACGGGCGATTACAATTCCATGGTATCTTGCTGCCGCAATCATATTTCTTTTTATCTACAACTAACGAGTTCCATTTACCGCAGTCACAACTATCAGGATTAACTATTATATTAAAAGTGCATTCCTCACAAATATCTGTTCCACAAATCGGTGTTATGGTTACAGAATGAGTGCCTGGTGATAATGCAATTGTAGAATAAGTTGAGGCTGCAAATGGACTTCCGTTATCAATACTCCACGTATAAATGGGCTCACAATTAGAATTATCAGGATCACAAGAATAATGTGGCGTTAAGGTGTTTGAACCCGCTGGAAGTGTAGCTCCACCTCCAGAGGAAATTGATCCACCGTTATATGTTACAGCCGGTGTATCCCAACTTCCGCAAGTACAATCATCTGGATTAACTATTACGTTAAAAGTACATTGCCCACAGGTGTCTGTTCCACAAATCGGTGTTAAGGTTACAAAATGAGTGCCTATCGATAATGCATTTGTAGAATAAGTTGAGGCTGCAAATGGAGTTCCGTTATCAATACTCCACATATAAATGGGCTGACAAGTAGGGTTATCAGGATTACAATAATAATGTGGCGTTAAGATGTTTGGACCCGCAGAGAGGGATAGTATCGCTTCGCCACCACAGTTAATATAGCCGCCGTTATACGTTACGGCTTCCTCTGTATCCCAACTTCCGCAATTGCAACCATCTGGATCTATTGTTACGTTAAAAGTACATTGCCCACAAAAATCTTCTCCACAAATAGGTGTTATGCTTATAGAATGAGTGCCTGATGATAATTCATTTGTAGAATAAGTAGAGGCTGCAAATGGAGTTCCGTTATCAATACTCCACAAATAAGTTGTCTCACAGTCAGGTGTGATAGGATCACAAGAATAATGTGGCGTTAAGGTGTTTGAACCCGCTGGAATTGTAGCTCCGCCTCCACAGGAAATTGATCCACCGTTATAAGTTACGGCCGGTGTATCCCAACTTCCGCAATTGCATGATTGTTCATCGTGGACTTTACAGGGAATTACTGTTTTACCACACTGCGTAGGGTAAGCCACATGATCGCATGGAGTTGGTGTAAAACTGCATGAACCCGCTTGACTCCATGTTTCGCAACTCCAGTGAATGTCCCATCCCGGACCTCCACATCCTTGATCGGCACCTGACCCACCTATAATAATATCAGCTCCATCGCCGCCATCCAGAATGTCATCACCAGCCTTACCTCTCATAATATCTATGCCGTTGCCTCCCATCATATGGTCATCACCGTCACCACCGTTCATTTGATCAAAGCCATTGCCACCAGACATTAGATCGTTATTCTCTTTTCCCCACATGATGTCCCAACCATTTCCTCCAAGCATATTGTCGTTACCCTCGCCGCCAGACATCAGGTTTATTAAACCGTCGTTACCATCTATGCAATCATCTCCAGATCCGCTAAATATGATATCCGGGTTGTTTCCGCCATGTATCACATCGTTGCCACCGTTGCCCTCCATGAAACTGGCTCCAGCTCCCCCATCCATTACATCATTATCGTCATTTCCTAACATGAAGTCAAAATCATTACTGCCAAACATATGGTCATCACCCTCGCCGCCAAGCATCCAGTCAACGCCATTTCCTCCGTCCATCTCGTCGTTGCCACTATTTCCTTCCATCCAGTCCATGTTGTCGTTGCCAAACATGACATCATTGCCCTTCCCACCAAACATAAAATCAGGATCATTTCCTCCGTCCATGCAGTCATTACCCTTATCGCCCAACATTACATCAACCCCATCGCCTCCATACATTATATCGTCGTCTTTTCCACCATCCATGAAATCCCAACCATCGTCTCCCCACATCATATCGTTGCATTGATTACCAAACATAACGTCCACGCCCTCGTTTCCGTGCATCCTGTCGTTCTCGCCCATACCACACATCCAGTCCCAGCCGTCATCACCGTACATTTCGTCTTCGCCACCATTACCAAACATCACGTCCCAACCTTTATTACCATGCATCATATCTTTACCCGTCCCGCCGAACATGACATCCCAGCCGTCATCACCATTCATAATATCATCACCAGCTCTACCCCACATCCAGTCCCAACCGTTACCACCATGCATCACATCTTTACCCGTCCCGCCCCACATTAGGTCCAAACCGTCATCACCATTCATAATATCATCACCACCTCCACCCCACATTAGGTCCAAACCGTCATCACCATTCATAATATCATCATCACCTCCACCCCACATTAGGTCCAAACCGTCATCACCATGCATCACGTCTTTACCAGATCCACCAAACATAAAATCCATTTTTTTGCCACCATTCATTATATCGTCGTCTTGCATACCAAACATGAGGTCTCTATGATCGCCTCCCCACATTTCGTCCAACCCTGAACCTCCCATCATGAAGTTACCCGGATAATGCGGGATGCCATCAATTTTAACACCCCCGCCATCTTCTCCCCACATATCATCGTCACCGGTGTTGCCAAACATCCAATCCTGACAGTCATTACCATGCATAACATCTTTTCCAGATCCACCAAACATTAAGTCTATGCTCTCATCACCATACATCTCGTCGTCATCCCCCATACCAAACATTAAGTCGCCGACCTCTATTGTGACAGTGACGTTGTAAATGTTGAATGAGATTGATTGGCCTCCGTTGCCGTGCATTATGTCCCTGCCATCCATCCCGAGCATTAAGTCAGTAGAATCGCCTCCTGACATGCAGTCATCTCCACCATTGCCAAACATGATATCAAAGCCGCCATCACCGAACATATCATCTGAGCTGCCACTCGTCCATAAGTCACCGACCATAATATCTGTGCCGCCGCCGCCGTGCATACGATCACTGCCGCCGAGGCCGAGCATGAAATCCATCCCGGAGCTACCGGTCATATCATCATTAGCGGCAGTGCCTATAAAAATATTAAAAGGAAAAGATACACTACTGCTGGTAATAGTGTTGGTAGTCGTGAAGTCACAACCACCCCTCGTTCCCTGACTTTTGCCACCGCCTCTGGTTCCATCGCCCAGCTTACCGACTAATTCACTTATATTTTTGAGAAGTACATTTGCTTCGTGTTCAATCGAGTCAGCACCTGCCTCCATGCTATTGAGCTCCTCCAATAGCTTCTTTTCGGACATTACAAACCTGGAATTGCCTATAATGATAGTATCACCGCCATCTTCGTTATCATTGATGCCCGTAAGCTCTGTTTCTGACCATTCAAGTAGAGAGACTCCTTTATTCGTGAGTTTCTCCCGTAAGAGATCAAGATTTGAATCTATTTTGGACATGTCTTCCGTCCCGGGGAGATTTAACTTACTATAAACCTGCTCGAAGTTATCCAGTTCAGATTCCATCTGCACTTTCCATTCTTCCAACTTTTTCCGGCCTGCTTCACTTGTATCTATATTGTTAACATATTTTTCAAGACGCTGCGTGAATGCGACTGCGTCTGCAAAAAGGACTTTGTTAATATATGTTTCGTTTTTTTCTTGAACCAGCCGGAAACTTTTTTCAAACTGCTCAACTTGCCTTGTGTACCATTCCTGTTCACCCTCAACCATTTGCGTTGGTCCTCTGCCCAAAAGTGTATTCAATACGGTAGTTAAGCTATCCAATTGTTCCGGCGCATTTGTACTAAAGCGTTCAGCTTCTTTCAGGAACTTCATTTCGTAGTAAGCTGTAATCTCGGCTCCACGACGATTCAGCTGTTCGGTATGTTCCCTAATATCTTTACCGGTTTCAAGGACATTCCTGAGCTTTGTGATGGTATTACCCAGGTCAGCTATCTCACCGGCATTGAGGCTGCCTGTAGAACCGATGACCGTATTATCTCCGTCTCCTACGTTAATCTCAAGCGGGAGGAGGATACCGAGAGAGCCATTAGTGTCATCGAAGATGACCCAGTCGTCTCCGGCAAATAGAAAGACATGGATGCTGCTAACCTTTGCGAACTCGAAGCTGTAGTCCACACCAGTTCCGTTCGAGCGGTTATCAACCTCTATCTTTGACTTCGACGGGTCGAGCCGTACCTGCACATTATCAACGCCCGGTGTGCCGCAGATAGTGAGCCTGCCGTCGCTGCCGAGACTTACATTCAGTTCCGGATTATTTAACTTGCAGGGTCCTCCGTCACCCTTTATTATCGGAAGATCACTAATTTTAAAAAATCGCATGTCACTTTTTAGATCATCTGTACTTACCATCCAAGCGTATTTTTTTGCAGTCTCAAACTTCTTTTCACTCAAGGGATATTGAAACATTGTTCCTTTTATACCTTGCCTCTGGAAAAAAGTGATATTACGATTAAACGCTTCTTCGGGTGATTGATTTCCAAGAAGTTCTACTATTTTTAATGTGTACTCTGCACCCGGAGGCGTGGGCATCGGCGGCAGCCATGTGAAAGTAGGTAATGCACCGGGAGTTATTTCTTCTCCGTCTGCGGGAGAAATTAATTCCGGCGGCCCGCTTATTTCAACTGTCTGGTTGATACAGTCTGCTCCAATTTCTTCGCCCGCTTTGTTTTTAACAGAAATACAAATTGTATAATCTCCGGAAGGGGCGTTACCGGTGCGAGTAAATGCTTCACGCCATTTGCCTGATTTGAAATTTACATTACCGGTTTTTACATCATCATAAGTGATTCTTTTTGTTCCGGGCGGGAGGCTAAATTCTTTTGAAGTTCCGTCAACTATTATTCCTGCCCCGGCTTCTTCAAGTGTTCCGAATAAACTTACTTGAAGAGTATTCCTGGTTGTATTAGTGAGGGTAAGATTCCAAATGTCAGTTGAACGTAACTGATTTGGAGGAGGCTGCTGAAGTCTTACAGTTACGTTTGTTTGGGCGTCTGTTTCTTTTAGCGCCGGCAATAAGACGAAACAAATTAGCAATAATAATGAAAGTCGTTTCATTCTTTTTTCCTTCGTTTAATAAAATAAATTTCTGTTGTTCTTTACCAAGCAGCCTGTATTGTTGCTCGTAAAACAAGATCAGAATATTCGGTTAAAAAATTCCACTCGCTATAGGTAGATTGTTCGACGCTGACATCAAGAATATAATTATCTAACAGAGATACCGATGCGCCGCCGTAAAGTCCGAACTTTTTATTTTTGTCTTTCTCTAATGCTATCCGGAAGCCGAGTGTGCTTTGTACTATTTCAAAAATCGGAAATGAAGCGCTGAGATCGAAAGTGGTGATGCGGCTATAATCTCCCACGGGCTTTAAATGTATAATGCCAAAAGTGCCGGCAAACGTAAGCGGTGTTATAAATGTAGCCGTCTGAGTTACCATAAAGTTGTCTGTACTGAAGTCTGCGATGCCAGAAAATGTTTTTGTTTGCTGAAGCGAAAATGATAAATTTGTTGAGCTTTGAAATTCCATAACCGGGTAGCTGTACGAAGTCATTACCGAAAATATATTTGTTTTGTTATCTACAATCTTAGCTGGCTCCGATTTATTATTCTTCTGAAAATAAGGAGAGTATATAAAGTTTAATGAAGGTAAATTAGGAAATCTAAGTCCGAGATTAACATTTACAGATGTTGTAGTTGTGGTGTAGGATTTCCAATCGATAAGATTATCCCTTTGGCTCTTAAAGGAAGTGCTAAGTGATATTCTTCTTTTCATAAATTTCTGATCGAGTTTGCCTTCGTAGCCAAAGTAATCCGTTCTAAGATTTGGTACGCCAAGAGATGTAAAGCCGGGACCGATCATTTTCATTCCCATTGATATTTTTGTGCTCGTCTCATCGAGTGAATAAGAAGCTTTTGCAGCATACATAAAATCTACAGAACTGCTGATTTTTGGATGCACCAAATTTTTTATGAATTTAGGAATAGCATCATTCTCTAAATCGGCAGAGCGTACATCGCGTGTTAACATAGAGCCTACTGCCTCGCCTTCAAGTGTTAAATCATCGTCAAACAGAGCGAGTTTCCCTTCAATTCCGAATAGATAATTTGCTTTTGGAGTAAGTGAAAGATTCTCTGTGCCGACTACAATTGAATGTTCATCATCCTTTGCATATAAACCTGTAAAGTGAAAATGACTTTCGTCTTTGGTGCCCACGCCAAAACGCCCGGCAAACAAGTTTCTTCTGTATGCCATGTTTTCAATTCCTTTTTGATTTGCTGTACCGGCAAAAGCGAGATAAAAGAAAGCAGGGTTTATCTCAATATTAATTCCGTTAACCGGAACACCGCTAAGTGTATGCGGCGTATAATCGGGATAATTTATACCGAAGCCAATCGTCTGAACAGACATAAAAATCTTTTCTGTTCCCGAAAGAAGATCAAACTCATCGAGGCTTTCATTCAAGTTTTCCGGGTCTCTCATGCTTTCAATTTTTGATTTCATCTCTTCGGCGCTTCCCATCATTTTGTTAGCTTCTTCGAGCGCTGCGAGATTACTTTTCAATGAGTCTATTTCTTCACTGTTAACGGGATTTTCTTCCAATGCTTTTAATTGAATTTTCAATGCATCCAATTTTTCCAAATTTTCATTCAGTTCGGCAAGACCCAATTCTTCAGATTCCGCAAGTTCATCAGCTTTAGCCGAAACTCTTTCCAGTAGATTGCTCCGAAAAGTTTTGAGATCAAAGTTTAATCCAAAACTATTCATGCTTTGCTTTGAAGGCTGCTGCTGGGAAGAAAGAAGAATATTGGAAGAAAAAGGTAATCCGTAAATTGTAAGGACAGGGTATATCTCAAGATTTGTAAACCGTTCAGGTACTTCAGAATTGAAGCCCTCTCTACGCGCTGTTTGTGTTTCCAGTTTTGCTGAACCGGAAAAATTAATAATATCACCCTGTGAATTCATTCCGAAGGAAGTGGCGGTATTAGTGCCGAAAGGTCTAAAATTATTAGCATATCCGACGTTGGTTAAGCCGGATAAACCGACAGGCAAGCCGCTAAGTTTCTGAGGCTTCGTTTGAGTAAAATTTGTTTCGTTTTTCCCAAATGTAAAATCTCTTACTTCACTTGTGGAAACTAACGTACCATTTATGTAAGCGTTTACCTGCCAAGCATAACTTTTACCTGCAGTGAACTCTCGTGCAGCAACAGGAAATTGAAATATTGTAGAGTAAATATTGCTTTGTCTGTAAAATGCCGGATTGGATTGCAGAGCGTCATAGGAAGACTGCTGTCCGAATTTCTCTGTTATTTTGATTGAATAAGTGATTCGTTGTGCCGCATCCACCGGTGTTGGAGGAAGCCAGTTAAAAACTATAAATGAACCGTTTACAATTTCTATTTTTTCATCATAATCTTTTATATCAATTGATATTCTGTTTGATGCGTTCTCTATTGTATCTGACTCTCTTGTTCGATAAGAGATTTTCTGTGTACTATCTGTGGGTTGAGGATCAAACTTTTTTTGGTTTTCTTTTGATGATTGACCGAAGCTGTTCTTTCCTGCTACAAATCGTTTCTCGAATGTTTCTTCTTCATTCGAGTTTTGACTCAATGCTTCTAATGAACTAAAAATGGCGCCGTCTTCCGGCTGGAGCAGTTCAACCTGTGTAAGATTCATAACTTGCTGTTGAATGCACTGACTGCCGATAACCGAGCCGTCGTCAGCATTAATTACAGAAACGCAAATTTCATAATCACCGGTTGGCACACCCCCGATATTTTTAACTACCCGATCGTACTTCCCATTTGAAGAACGTACGCTTATTGGCATAATATCGCCTGAAGTAATAATACGAGTTCCTGGCGGAAGAGTAAAAGTAGCTGTCGTTGCGTCCACTATCATCCCGGAAGTTGATTCTGTTGCATAGCCTTCAAGGTAAACGCTGTACGATGCGCTTGTTGGGTTAGTTAGAATAACTTTCCACATGTTCTCCAATTTGAATTGGTATTGCGGCGGCTGTTGAAGCGTAACAATAACCTGAGAAAAACCGGTACTGATAAAGAATATTATATTTAAGAGCAGAATTAATTTTCGCATCATGTACTATCTTTTAATTTAAATGTTGTTATAATTTTTATTCAATAAAAATTGAATTTTCCGCACGGCGGGCGTTTGCCCCGGTAATTATTATTTGCAGCATTATATTATCTCACCGTTCCTAACCTGGACAAGCCAGAACCAAATTAGAATGATTGAATGGTTGTATGTTTGAATGAAAAACATTCATCCATTCATCTTCATTCAGCCATTCTATCGTTTTATTTGTCTCATTAATATTCCGCCAAATATTACACGAACTTTTGAGTTAAGGTACTAATCTTAATGTTAGTTTTATTCTTCAAAATTTTAATAGCTGATCTTAACTTTTCATTTTATCCTTAGAAACGTTCGATCATTTTCCAAATCCGCAATGGCTTCTTCAATTGATTTGAATTCTTCTACACTTGCATCTTCCCTCGTGCGGGACATGTCTGCAACTTCCTTTATAATTAAATTAAAAGAGGTGCAGACATTGAATTCTATTTTGCAAAAAAACCCTTCAGCTTTTTTATGGTTTTCAATTTGACGCTACTTCATCAAAGTCATCTTGTTAATTTTGACAAAATCCCCTGACTGGAATCTGTAAAAGTATGCGCCGCTTGTAAATGATTTTCCATTGAAGGAAACCTCATACGTACCGGCTTCTTGAACTTCGTTTACCAATGTTGCAACTTCTCTTCCAAGCATATCATAAACTTTCAATAAAACGTTTTGTACAGAAGCACCGCCGTGTGTCTCTACAATAGGAATGCTATAACGAATTTTCGTTTCCGGATTAAAGGGATTTGGATAATTTTGATTAAGAGAATAATCATTCGGAAACTGACCGACAGTAACTTCAACATCACTGCTGTATTTAAAGATGCCGTTATTGTCAAGTTGTTTAAGGCGGTATGAATAACTTCCTGACAATACAGAATGATCAATGAAACTATATTCTTTTGGTGAATTGCTGTTACCCGCTCCGTTTACAAATCCAATTTTTTCCCATTCTGAAAGCTGACCGCTGATAACTGAACGTTGATCGCTGACTACTGACCGCTCAATTTCAAACCCATAATTATTTAATTCGGTGGCTGTCTTCCATTTGAGTTCCACTTTGCTGTCGCGGGAAAATGCGGTGAAAGAGGTGAGCTCGACTGGGAGCGCACTTGGTTCGCCTCCCGTAAAATCTTTAGGGAAGGATGTGACTGCTGTTGCAGTAAGTTGATGGCTCCCCGTATTTGTTGCGCTGTACTGTGTCCATGCAGAGCCATTGTATGCGCCGCAATAGATACTGGCTTCTGTTCCCGCGACATCACCAGCAACATATGTTGCCGTTACATCGCAGCTAAAACTACTAATGCCGCTTTGCGTAATTGTCCAATACCGATTTATGAAATTTGTAGCGCTTGTATTATTCGGATGCTTACTGTTTATAAATTTCACTCCTACATAGTCAGCCCTGAAAGTGCCTGAAGTGAAGTTTACCGTTACTGGAGAATAGGTATTAGAAATGGCCGTGCCAATAGGAAACGTGAACGACCCGGTTGTTGTAAATTCTTTTCGCAATTCACCAGTTCCGGATACGTCAATCATTTTATAGTTACTACCAAGAGAGCCACCAGAGCCGACTATCGTGGCGCCATATTGCAGTGTCAAATTATTTGTTCCAAGTGTTAAGGGTGACTGAATAGTAACAATACCCGAAACAGATACATCTTTATTTAATGTTACCCAGTGGTAAGTCGTAATATTTGTAGCAACAACTGAAACAACTGATGAACTAAATGGAGTAGTTGTGGGTGTACCTCGAAAGACATAGCTTGCGCCGTCAGTAAACGTTCTTGTGCCGCTGACAGCAATGGCACCATCAATACCCGCAGCATTTTGAATATTTAGCGTTCCGGTTGCTCCAAGCGTAAATGAACCTGTACCTGAAATAACACCACCTTGTGCGTCAAGCGTACCATTAACGATTGCAGAACTTTCAATAGTCAACGTATTTCCACCTAGCGATAATGTCACGATTGAGTTTGTTGGAATAATAAGTTGACCGATAGTTTGATTTGGAATACTATAAGGATTAAAAGTTCCTGGAGTGTTGAATTGAATTATGTCATTATTTGCAGGAGTGTTGCGTGCGGGATTCCAATTTGAAGCTGTGTTCCAGTCAGAAACACCACCTATCCACGTGTAAGTTGTCTGTCCCCATCCTACTTGCGTAAAAACAAATACTGAAAGAAGAGTAAAAAGGAATAAATGTTTTTTCATAACGTACCTCGTTTGTTTAATAAATTTATATTCATATTATCTCACCATTCCTGATCGTTATTGAAGTTTTATTCTTTAGCGATTTCAGAGACGATTTTAATTTTTCTATTTTTTCTTTTGATACATTTGGGTCACTTTCTAAATCGGCAATTGCTTCTTCAATCGACTTGTATTCCTTTGTGTTATTGTCACTCGCTTCCTTTTTTATTATTAAAAGAGGAGCGGCGTCAGGATGTTTTTTGGAAGATAAACTCATCAGCATTTTTAGAATATTCACTTTGTTGTCTTTAATTTTGGTTCAAAGCTATCAACAATAAAAAGCTGCTACAATAGCTAACAAGTGTTCGGCGGTTGTTAGTAAATTAACGGTAGGTATTTGGAAATTAACGGTTAGAAAAGGGGATCTTATTCTTGACTTATCATTTTATAAAGGGGAAGCGGAAGAGAAATTATCACTTCGGTTCCTTGAGAATTAGGATTGCGGCGGCTCAGATCGTCGAGCATTATCGGTTTTGGCAGTTCCATTTTTGTGCTCAGTAATTTGAGCCGTTCTTCAATTATTTGTATCCCCTTTGAAATATGATCTTCTTTTTTGTTCTTCTTTGCGGCGTTAATGCCGATGCCGTTATCCGTAATTTTTATTATTAACGACCTTGAAATTATTGAATCAATGTTGACATCTTCAAATGAAAATGAAATAGTAAGCAGCCCTTTGATGCCGGAATTGATAATGCCGTGCCAGAGAGTATTTTCAGCAAACGGCTGGATGATCATATTCGGAATCATTATCGAACTTACATCAACATCCGCACCGGTGATAATTTCATAAGAAAAATTTTCATGGAATCGTAGTTTTTCAAGTTCGAGATAAAGTTTAAGCCGGTTGATCTCTTCAGATAAAAGAATAAACCCGCTGCCGGCAGTATCAAGATTTTTTCTGATCAGTTTCGCCATCATTGCTATATAATCATTCGCTTCTTCATTTTTCTTTGAGTTGATTAGATATTGAACTGAATTAAGTGCGTTAAAAATGAAATGGGGATTCATCATTGCCGAAAGCGCCTGATGTTTGAGGTCATTTATTTTCTCGGTTAGTTCTAATTCCGCTCTCATCTTTTTATTGTTCAGTTTAAACCGCCAAATTATGATGAGCACAAGTATACTTACAAGAACGCTTATGAGTAGGAAGTCAAACCAAATTGTGTCAATGAATCTCGGCAAAATACGGAAGGAAAGAAAATATGGTTTGCTCCAATCAGCATTCTGCGTTTTTGCTATTATCCGAAGTTTATACTCTCCATGTTTAAGCGATATGAAATTCAAAAAATCATTCTCTGTTTCAATCCACTGATCATCATCAAGTTGATATTTGTATTTAATTGAACCGGGGGAAGAATAACTTATAGCTTTGAAATTAATAAAGACGTCATGTTGGTCAGTATTAAAAACCAAATTGCTGTAGCTGGTATAAACCGAGTCACCCGCTTTTATATTTATCATTTTTACAGTGAGTTTAGCATGCTCATAAGAATCGAATGAAGTTATATCGAGGGAAGAAATTCCATCACTTGTGCCGATATACAAAGAATTTTTTTCATCATCAAAATAAAGCGAAAGTATTTCGTTTGAAGGAAGACCGGTGTGCTTATTGAGAATTTTAGCTTCTCCATCTTCCAGAAGATAAAGTCCTTTCATCGTTCCGATCCAGATTCTCTGTTTGCTATCCATCGCTATGGAAGTTGGAAGCGAATTATCAAGATTTATCATGCTCAAATTACTTACAGCCGAATCAGTTTCGAGATCGTAATACGCGATACCTCTGACGCCGGTAAACCAGACCCGGTTTTTATTATCAGCAAAAATCGAATTAATCTTTGAACTAAGAACAGGATTTTCCGGGAAGAAAGTTTTCTTAAATTCAACTGGAGTGGTTTTTGCATTTATTTCCGAAAGTTTGCACAGACCGAGGCTTGTACCAACCCAAATATTATTTTTGGAATCCCCGGTAATAGCATTTACGCGATTTGCGTATATACTGTCTCCAAAAATTGGAATCGGCACAATCTTCTTAGTTTTTGGGGGATACTCTGAAAATATTCGCAAATCATTTCCAACATTACCTAAGATATAAAGTCCGGTTTTGGTTTTATAGAATGAAGGGTAATTGACAAAATGAAAATTCAAGTCTTTGTAATAAACATTTTTTATTTCGGGAGTTTCAGGCGCCCAGCAAACATATATATCCTCGTCGTAACATTTAATATCGTTTATATATCCTGATAAAATTTTGCCGCTGTTGTCTTTAAGCGGGCTTATAACTCCGTTATCTAAAATGCTGATACCGTTTATAGTACCGAATAAAATTTTACCCGACTTAGCTTTTACAATACAATTCACATTGTTATTAGTTAATCCATCCTTTTCCGAAAAATTTCTTAGATAAAGATTATTCAAACAATATACTCCCTTGCCGAAAGAAGCAATCCAAATATTTCCTTCATTATCCTCATAAAAGTCATCAATCTGTGTGTTCTCCAATCCCATCTTTTCGCCGATGTTTAATATTTTATTGCTTCCATACGGAATTACAAAGAAACCCTTGCCAAGAACTGAAAACCAGATATTATTTTTGCTGTCGCAGAAAATCGCGTAAAAAAGTTTATTCGCATATGAATCCATTACAAATTTATTTATTACGCTATTATTTTTGACCTGATATACAGCTCCTTTTGCCCCAATAAAGTAGCTGCTGTCGCTCCGTTGAGCAAGACAATAGTAATTGTCATCCGGTAATCCGGTTATATGAACCTTTATAAATTTATTATTCTCAATGCGGTAAATTCCTTTTGAACTTAATGCAAGTATCTTGCCGTCAGATAATTTTGCTAATCTTTGGATAAATAATGAAGCGGGAACCGCGATAAAATTGTCGTGACTTGAATCCGGTTTTTCATGAAAAACAGATATTCTTCCGTAGGCGGTGGAAGAGTAAATTTTGCCATCCTGCCTTAAAAAAAAAGCCGTATTAAAATTTGTCCCTTTTATTTTCCTCCGGAAGTTTTCGATTTTACTGTTGCGTAAAACGTTGATCCCTTTTTCATAATTGCCGATAAAAATATCTCCGTTGTCTCCGGGCAGCAACGCTGTAATTACAACTGAGTTAAGTCCGTCATTTTCATTAAAATTTATAAAATGTTTTCCGTCAAATCTGCTTAAACCATTTAAAGTTCCAAACCACATAAATCCTTCTTTATCCTGAAGCATATCAAAAACGGTAGAAGATGGCAACCCTTCTGATGAAGTGTAGTGGTTATAGGGTGGAGTCTGAGAGTAGAGACTTTGAAAAGAGAAAAGAAAAATCAGTAATGAAAAAAAAAGCCTATCCCAACCCTTCTCGAAGGGACGGGCTATTTTAAAATTCTCTCTCAGATTATTTTCACTGAATTTGTGTTTATCCATCGTCAAACTGTTTTCATCACTGCTTTAGACCTTTGAAGAAATTCTGAAACTTTTCGACGGGAAATTTCGACCTTACTGTTATCCATCATTATTGCATTGTAACCGCCAAATTTTGAATACCCTTTTATGAACTTTAAATTAATAATATGCGATTTGTGGGTTCGGAAAAATAAATCTTTCGGAAGTGTCTCTTCAAAATCTTTCAATGTGCGGGAAACGGTCTTATCCTTACCGCCATCTATAACTATTTTAGTATAACATCCTTGAGCTTCAAGACGAATAATGTTATCAGTTAGTAAGACCTCAAAACCGTGCGAAGCAGGCAGCATCAGTTTACCGGATTCGGCTGATGACTCAACTTCCACTTTTTTATTTATTAGTTCTAATAATTTTTTAACAGTTTGTTTGAGTTCCTTTATATTAATTGGTTTGAGCAGATAATCAACAGCACCGGCTTTAACTGCCTTAATGCCGAATTCTTCATGAGCGCTGACAAATACTACCATAAAATTTCGTTCATCAAATTCATCAAGAAAATCAAACCCGTCTAACACCGGCATACTAATATCAAGAAAAACAACATCGGGTTTATGGATAGAGACGAGTTCTTTAGCGTTAACAACAGAATCGGCGATAGCCAAAATATTAATCTCAGGGCAGTAGGTCTCACAAATTTTTTTAAGATTTTCCCTGCCGTGAAGTTCATCATCAACTATTATGGCAGTTAATTTATTTCGTCCATCATATAAAATCATGTTGCATTTTAAATAATTAAAAGTGAATATTTTACCAGCACAAAAAGAGTTTTGTTTTTGAAATTAATTTTTTTTTGCTGCTTGGATTACAATTGATAATATAAGAAACATATTTCCGCTTAACATCATAAAAATCATTACATCTAAAAAAGTTTTTTTTATCGCGGTTATCAACAAGTTAAATATCAATTTTAACATCGCACAGCTAATTCTGATTCTCTCAAAATCCATCCCTCCCCTACAAATTCTAAAATTCAAAGCTCTTTCGCTAATAATTATTTTACTATTTAATACAAATTTCTGGTCTTATTCTCATTTATTAATTATTTTTTGGTATATATTTCCTCAAACAATTATTTATAAGGCAGTGAGAGGTAACATAAGATATATTGCTTTCCTTTTGTGCATCCTCCTGAGGACCGCATTCCCACAAAACTATATTACTCATTTTAATTTAGTTAATGGATTATCTCAAACAGAAATTAACTGCATCACTCAGGATAGCGCCGGTTTTATCTGGATAGGAACTCAGGATGGTATTAACAGGTTTGATGGATTGTCTTTTGTCATTTATCAGCATCAGCTTAACGATTCTGCCTCACTATCCAACAGCTATATTAGAGATTTATTATGCGATGGAAAATTTATATGGGTAGCCACGCATGGTGGTGGATTAAATAAATTTAATACTCAAACTGGGAAATGCATCAATTATAGTTACAACCTAAACGGCAGCGAAAATTTTGATAATAATATTTTCACTTCTATAGTACCATTTGGAAGAGATAAACTTATAATTGGAACAGAAGGATGCGGTATTCTAATTTTTGATAAATCAAATCTTTCATTTGAAAAATATTCTCCCTCAAGCGCCTCCCTTAGAAAAAACAATATCCTTCGTCTTGTAAAATGGAACGATTCTTCAACCGTTGCGGTTACCGAAGCAGATGTGTATATATTTAATATAAACACAAAAATATTTACGCCAATAATTGCACCTCAAAACCAAAATTTAACCGCTGTTTCTCGTATGGATGACAACCGTGTAATTGCAGGTTCTTACGAGGGTGATTTATTTTATATAGACATTATATCTGACCGGTTTGTTTTTTCTTCTTTAGGACTGCGATCTGCATCGGTGAAGAACATTTTTTGTTTCGATGAAGATCTTCTTTTAATTGCAACCGATGAAGGGACCAGGTTACTGGACACAAGCACAAACCAGTTTGTAAATCCCGGGGCAATTAAATTGCCTGAAAAATTTGAAAATTATAAAATTAAGTGCCTCTTTAAAGACAGGTCAAATGTCACCTGGCTTGGTTCTACTGATGATGGCATTTACAAAATAAAACCAAAGTATAATCATTTTATATCATTGCTCCTTTCAGGATCGGATTGTGTTAACGGTAACTCGGTTTGGTGCATTTATAAAGACCCCTCAGATAATTTATGGATTGGAACTGACGGCTGTGGTTTAATCGTTTACAATCGGAAAACCGGCGAAAAGAAAAAAATTATTGAAGATGGAACTGTGAACTCAATCAGCAGCAATAATATATCCTGTGTAATGCAGGATGACGAGGGAAACTACTGGATAGGCACATTCGGTGGTGGTATAAGCGTATTAAAAACAAACGGTAAATTTGTTCATTACTTTCACACCGACGAAAAGGGAACTTTAAGCCATAATTATGTATGGTTAGTTTACAAATCAAAAGATGGCTCTATTTGGGTTGGTTCAAAAGGAGGGCTTGATTTATTTGATAGAAAATCCTCTAAGTTTATAAACTTTAAAAACATTCCAAACAATAATCACTCTCTTAGCAGCAACTCAATATTAACCATATTTGAAGATAGTGCCGGGGACCTCTGGTTCGGTACATTTGGCGGCGGATTAAACATGTATAACCGCAAAACAAATTCATTTATACATTATCATCACGATGAAAATGACAAAAACTCTATCAGCAATAATTCGATAATGTCGATTTATGAAGATATATATGGCAATTTATGGCTCGGTACCGATAACGGTTTGAACAAATTAGATAAAAAAACAAAAAAAATTACAAATTATTTTGAATCAGACGGACTTGCGAATGACTTAATATATGCTGTTACTGGAGACCGTGAAGGAAATATCTGGGTGAGCACCAACAAGGGCATTTCAAAATTTTCCCAAACACAAAATATATTCAGCAATTATAATGCATCCGATGGTTTACAGGATAATGAGTTTAATCAAAATTCCACGCATACTGCCCCGGATGGGGAAATATTTTTCGGCGGTATAAAAGGATTAAGTTATTTTTATCCCGATAAGATAAAAAACAACCCCAACCTTCCTAATGTTGCTTTTACTTCTATAAAAATATTTGATAAAGAGTTGCCATTATCAGAGATTTATGAAAATGGAAACTCATTAAAAGTGTCGTATTTTGAAAACTACCTCCAGTTTGAATTTGCGGCTTTGGAATTTACCGAACCGCAGAAAAATATGTACAAATATAAATTAGAAGGTTTTGATAGGGAGTGGCGGTACTCCGGAAAAAGAAGGACCGCAATTTATACAAACCTCGATCCGGGTGAGTATACTCTTCGTGTCTCCGCTTCAAACAACGATTGTTTGTGGAATGAAGCGGGAACAGCGTTAGCAATAGTTGTCGCTCCTCCATTTTATATGACCTGGTGGGCAAGATTTACAGCATTTTTCTTCATCGGAGGAATGCTGTATCTAATGTACAGAGTAAGATTAAAACGACTTTTAGATATTGAACAGTTAAGATTAAAAATTGCGAGCGATCTACATGATGAAGTCGGCGCTACGCTCACTTCTCTTTCAATACAATCGCAACTTTTACCCTCGGATAGAGAAGAAAATAAACTAAAAAACAGGATAAAAGTTATTGATGAATTATGCCGTAAAATAATTAGTACAATGAGTGATATTGTCTGGTCAATCGATTCCAGAAATGATTCTATAAACGATCTTGTTTACAGAATGAAAAATTTGTCATTTAATATGTTAAACGACAAAAACATTAATGTTCAGTATAAAGTGGATATCGAAGAGTTTAGAAAAAAATTACCAATCGACATCAAACAAAATTTATATCTTATATTTAAGGAAGCCTTCAACAACGCGGTAAAATATTCCAATGCTTCAGAAATCAATATTTTGTTATCTGCTAAAGACTCATTAACGCTTGAGGTTTCGGATAATGGATGCGGACTTCCGGACGAATTTTCAACAAAAGGAAATGGCATGAGAAATATGAAAATGAGGGCAAAAATTATCAACGCAAAACTCGACATCATGTCGAACGATGGTGTGATAGTTAAATTATTTTTAAACCTACATTAACATGGGGGGGTTTTTAATATAAAGATGAACTACATTAACAGAGTGATATCAATAGCTATAATTGAAGATATAAATGAAATCCGCGAAGGTTTGTGTGAATTCTTAAAAAACCAGCCTGAGTTTTTATGCGATACTGTTGCGGATTCGGTGGAAGGTTTTTTTAGGATCTGCGATCTTAACTCCCCTCCCGATATTTTATTGCTTGATATAGGTTTGCCGGGCATTTCGGGCATTAATGGTATAAAACTTATAAAAGAAAAATACCCCGAAGTAAATATTATAATTCTAACAGTATATGATAATGAAGAAAAGATTTTCAGCGCATTGTGCGAGGGCGCTTCGGGTTACTTAATAAAAACTACGCCATTGGAAAAAGTTAAAGATGCTGTTTTTGAAGTTTATGCAGGCGGGGCGCCGATGTCGCCTCAAATTGCACGGAAAGTAATATCTCACTTTAATATTAATAAAAAACATCAATCTATTTTAACTTCAAAAGAAAAAGAAATTGTAGCGGGTCTTGTAGATGGATCTAGTTATAAAATGATCGCACAATCAAATAACATATCAATAGAAACTGTACGGTTTCACATAAAAAATATTTACAAAAAGCTTCATGTAAACTGCAAAGCCGAAGTTATCTCAAAATCATTACGGGGCGAAATTTAATTACTTTAAATCTGTCCCCGCCAATTATCGTCGTTACATCTAAAACTATTTTTTATCCCATTGTAACATTTATCCGGTAATGGTCCCCGGCTAACTATCTTTATATTTTCATCAAGATGGGGTATGCTTGTTGTGCCCGTTATTATTGAAGACACACCTTCGGTATAGGCGGTAAAACGTAAAGCTGTTTCCTGCCAGTCCATCATCAATTGCAGATTCATTCGCTTCATTCGCTTCCAATATTCTTCGCAATAGTGCCCAATCGGTCGTTCATAAAAACGCCACGGAGCATTGCCGGTAGGGCGTTTGGCTATAACTCCAACTCCATTTTTTTTGGCGTCGAGCAGAGTTCCATCTATAACACGCTGATCGAAAATATTTACGGAAGCCTGTACGCCGCCGAATTTACCCGAAGCCACCGCATATTTTAGCACCTCATTTTCGCCGGAGTAAGCTGCCACTTTCACTTTTCCCTGTGCAACTAAATTTTCCAGAGCTTCAACAACTTCGCCGCGCAATAAAGTTTCGATAGGGCATGTATGAAGATGCACAATATCAATCCTGTCGGTTTTCATTTTTTTTAGCGCTTCTTCCACCCCCATTGTAACCGCCGCAAAAGACCAGTCGCTAACGCCCTCAACTCCATAACCTACTTTAGTTGAGATGTAAAACTCATTCCGCCTGTGAGAAAGATATTTTCCAATTCTTTCTTCAGAAGCTCCATAGCTTCGCGCTGTATCAATTAAATTGATACCACTATCTAAAACATGATTTAATAAAATTTCAACTTCTTTTTCTGAGTGAGAGCGGTCGCCTATTTGTCCGGCGCCAAAACCAACTACAGAAACCTTAAACCCGGCATTTCCGAAATCTCTAAATTCCATGCAAACCAAATATTATACAAAAAATCTATTTGTAATTTACTAAATATACATTTACTAATCATAATGAGGAAACGAGTGATTTTTAGAAAAAAGGTATTTTATTTTATATTTTACTTTAGGGCATCTGTAAAAATTTTTATTGGCACTATTCGAAAATCCGGTTTGACAGCAAATACCCGTAATCCGTTATCCGTTGGAATAAGTTCCGGCTGCGATATTATTATAACTAAGTTTGATGGAAGTTAGATGAGAGTTGCTCAACCCTTTAAATAAAAAGATTGAGAATATACATGAGAAAAAGTTAAACCGAAAAGAATAACTGCACATCGTATTAGTTTCATTGTTCACCTCAAATTTATGTGACCAAATAAAATAATCCATAAAATTAATTTCTAATGAATTTTTGAAGTTTAACCATCATTTTCCTCGGTTTTTTTGAGCATTTGAATGGCTTTAGTATTAACTTTATAATGATAATGTTATTAACCGTTACTTAATATTTTAGAAATGGATCTATGGACGGAAAACAAAGAGCAGAAATAAAACCAGGTTTGCACGTAAAAATAGTATTAAAAGAAGACCAAAGGACCGGAGAATTAACTGAAGGATATGTAAAGGATATTTTAACAAATTCGGCAAAACATCCTCACGGTATAAAGGTCAGACTTGAAACAGGTGAAGTAGGGCGGGTGAAAGAAATAATTGAATAGAAAATAAATTACCCCGCGTATTTGATTTCCACTTTTAGAAACTTGATATTGCGGTTAATATTTTTTGTAATGAAGAGAAGATAGTTATGGAATCGGATATAAAACTTGCAGTGTTAATTGACGGCGACAATATTCCATCAGCTCATGTTAAAGAGATGATGGAAGAAATTGCAAAATACGGCAACCCGACGATCAAAAGAATTTATGCCGACTGGACAAAACCAACTTTATCAAAATGGAAAAACGTTCTGCTTGAAAATGCAATAACACCAATCCAACAGTATGGATACACTACCGGCAAAAACGCCACTGACTCGGCAATGATTATTGATGCTATGGATGTTTTGTATTCTGAAAAGGTTAATGGTTTTTGTCTTGTCTCCAGCGACAGTGATTTTACGCGCCTTGCTACTCGTTTGCGCGAAGCAGGGATGAAAGTGATTGGCATTGGCGAGAAAAAAACGCCCGCACCATTTATTGCAGCTTGCGACAAGTTTATTTATATAGAAATTTTACGCCAGCAAAGCGATGATGCTGCCGACAGTGAAACACCGGATGAAGCAAAAAGCAAATCGTCAAAGAAGACCGAAGTTGACAAAATAACACCGAATGTGATAAAACTTATATCCACTACCGTTTCCGATCTTGCAGATGAAGACGGATGGGCGTTCCTCGGCGACGTGGGAAATCTCCTCCAGAAAAAACAGCCGAACTTTGATTCGAGAAATTATGGCTTTTTGAAACTTACTCCATTAATAAAATCAATCGGACGATTTGAAATTGATGAGATTCAAAAAGGCAAGTTGAAACTGATTTATGTTAGAAATAAGATGAGTTTTAAATAATGCGCGGCTCTTTTGTTATTAGAGCCACGCATAATTGATTAACAATATTATTGAAGGAATATCATCTTTTTTACAGAATAGAAATCACCGGATTGAAGAGAATAAAAATAAACTCCGCTCGATAATTGTACCCCCATCGCTTTTGCATCGAAAGTAATTTCGTAATCTCCCGGCGCTTTTTCTTCGTTTTCAATAGTTGCAACTTCATTGCCGAGGATGTCGTAAACTTTTAATGAAATGTTTTGTACAGACGCACCGCCGTGCGTCTCTAAAGAAGGAATTGAATATTTTATTTTTGTTGCCGGGTTAAAAGGATTTGGATAATTCTGTAATAGCTCAAATTTTTTGGGAATAAAATTTTCTTCGGTAACATTCACAAGAGGACTAATATAACTCCACTTTACAGCGTCAAAAACTATCTCTTCACCTGCCACTGACGAGGCATCACCAAGCCGCACCATTCCACCGCCTGCATTAAAATTATATTTGCCAAGCGAAACCCACTCATTACTAAAATCTTTTTGGTTTATGATTACAGTATCCTGTCCCTGGTTGTGAAGAATTTTATACCGCGCGTCTGTAGAGTTAGAAAGTGAAATATATGCTGAAACTTCATAATAACCGCTTTGCGAAAGAGTGGGACGCCAGATTGCATAACACGTATCCTTAATACCGGAAGCATTCGTCTTTGCAAACCAAAAATGATTATTGTATCCCTGGTTTTTATCGAGCCACCTGCTCATAGAAGCCGGCGCTTTTGTATTAAGATAAAAACCATCGGCAAATTCCATATCATCAACAATTGAATCCGGAGCAGAAGGATTATCATACCTGTGTTTTATACACCACGCAACCTGGTTAAGATTTTGATATCCGTTGTTGTAACCCGGCCAATCGTATTTGGCGCTCTTGCCATCGTAGCTTGGATAATTTGGAGTATTTTTATTTCCGTAAGGATCATTAAAAATCAAAGTGCGCTCGGTGTACAAGCCATTGGCAACAATTAAATGTCCGGCGCTTGTAAGAAGCACACACATTGTATAAGGGTAACCCGCTTCAACCTCAGCTTTTGCTTCCGAATATGAAGGCGACTCAGTTTGTACTGCACTTAATCCATGTTTTTGATAGTAGCCAGCCATTCGTGTATGCGGCGAACCTGTGCTCCACATATAACCATAACCGCCCCATGCATCATTTCCATTCGGATCACCGGAAGCGGATTGATAATAATATTCTTTATACTTATACCTGTCGGCAACATATCTTCCGTATTGATTTGTATGCCCCGGTGAAGGCCATGAACACCAGCCTTCCCATTTTGGAAGTAGTTCATAATAAGCAAGCACCATTGAAGCGGCGGTGGGCGCGCACGACCAATGCCCGTTATGCCAGTCAGGAGTATCATAAACTTGATGAACATAAGGCATATCAAGTTCGGTAATTGCCTTTTGCGTATTTGTTATTTGGTAAAATTTTGGCTCAATACTATCTGATGAAAATAAAAGTTTTGGCGCGCTAACGTTACCGCTTTTTGAATCAATTGTTATCGACATTAATTCTTTATGATTATACGTAAAATAAATTACTTCTTTATCACCAGGTGAAAAGGAAGGATCAATTTCAATAATATTTTTTGTGTTTGTTAGTTGTGCAGTTTTATTTCCCTCAACAAAGTAGACGTAGATATCACTATTTATAAGTTTCATATCTTCAACCACTTTTTTGTAAAAGATAAATGAAGCAGAGTTGCCTGCCCATGAAACGGAATATCCTTCACCAATACTTAGGCTTTTATCACTCTCTAAGTTGTATAAAAAAAGTTGTCCGCCGAGTGTTGAATACAAAATATATTTTGAGTTCGGCGACCAGACCGGGGTAAAATAACCGAATTTATCATTGCTTATTTTCTTTTTTTTATTTGTTTGAAGATCGAAAAGAAAAAGCTGATCGGAATCATCATTAAAAACCGCATACTTTGCGTCGGGTGATATCGGAGTTATGTTCGAATAACAGCCAAGATAATACTGTTTGGATGATGATTTATTTTTTACAAAAAGTTTGCTGCCAACAGTAAAAGCAATAGATCCGTCATCCGCAAAAGAAGGCTGACCGGCAAGAGATTCTGCTTCCGATAGCGCAACTATTTTATTTTCTGACAAATTATAAACAGCGGGTATTTGTCTCCCTGTTTCATCTATTCTTTTAAAACCCAAAAGATTATTGCTTTTATCGATGGAATAATATCTGCCGCAATTCGGGGAAGAAATAATCTTTTTAACATTACCATCCGCAAATAGGTAAATTGATGAAGCGTAGTTATCAGTAAATAAAATTCCGCCGCGGGTCGCAGATGGCTGAACAAAATATCCTTTTTCTTCGTTTTGATCCTGAGCATCAGCGAAAGAGATAAGAGAGAAAAGTAAAAGTAGAAGTAACAGTAAACGATTTATCATAAGACTTATTTGTTTTTATAAACTTTGTAAACAAATATACTTTTATTTTGAATTATTGTTTCCACAAATCAGAAAACAAATAATAAAACCGCTGAAAATAGCTAATCTATTATTCCTTCTTTTTTTAATATTTCTTTTGTTATTGCAATTCTATCCTCAATAAAATTTTTCTTCCCCTCAGGAGCAGTAATATTTAACGCAAAGAAATAAACATCATTTCCCTTTTCTATATAACCCACAAACCAACCTATCATACCCAGCTCAATATCCGTCATACCGGTTTTAGCGCGCAAGGCGTAATCACCGGGTTTTTCAAAAATCATTATTTTTTTCAAGATGTCAATTGACCGTTCTGAAACAGGAAGTTGGTTTAAATATATTTTCTTTAATAATTCAATCTGCTCATTTGCAGAGATTTGCATACCGCCGCTCAGCCAAAACTTATCGATACCCCCCGAAATATTTTTGTTGCCGTAATTTAGCGTATCAACAAAATGCTGCATTCTTTTTTCGCCCACACGGCGTGCAATCGCCTGGTAATACCATACAACCGAGTTTGTAAACGCGCTTGAAAGCGTGTGGTCTTTATTCCATGTTTTTATATCTCTAATTTTTCCATCCCACTTAAGCAAATAATTTTCATCCTCAATTATTCCAGTTTCGAGACCAATAAGTGTATTTGGAATTTTGAACGTAGATGCCGGAAGAAACCTTTCAGCAGACATTGATGGATTGCAACGGGTGTAAATATCTTTATTCAAGTCATACAAAACAAAAGAGCCCGTTAGCTCCCTTGCAGTAAAATATTTACCCCAATCATCATTAACCAATTGATTGCTCTGTGGAAAAACGGAAGAAATAAACAGCAGGAAAATCGCAATAGTTTTCATTATAATTCCAAAAATATATTTAATACCTACAATAAAAATCTGATAAAAACTCGTTAACAACAACTATGTTTCTCAGCGAAACTATTTTTATAAAAACTAATCTAATAGAATAAATTACAGAGATAGTTATGAAAATAGAAGCTATAAAAAAACAACTCGAAGAAAAAAAAGTAGTGTTTTTCCCCGCAATAGAATTAGACGAACTTTTAGAATCTGTAATAGTTGCAGAAACACATGATTCTAAGCTTGGCGGAATGATGAGAATACTGAAACATGAGGATTGTTTATTTTTTCAGGAGATTACAGATAGAGGAGAAATAGCTGTTAGAAAAATGCGTGACATGATAGAAACCCAAAACTTTATTAACGACCGCCTCGAAACATACGACCGAATGTGGGACGGCTGCGGCTGCAGGGTTGACTATTACGAATGAAAAACTGAATAACTTTAGTTGACATCATTACCAACTAAAGTAATATGACTAAGAATTGTTGGCTTTATTTTCAAAATAAATGAGGAATTTATTTTTGGCATAAACCTGGATAGTGATTGCTTTATTTTCGGCAGTCGAGTAATGTAAAAGGTTAATGACGATATCAATAAGTATTCCGAACTTGATAAAGATGCTTTTATTAAGATGAAAAAACTGACTAACACAAAACATTAACAAATTAATTTTAAAACTAAAAGGAGCATCTGTTACGATGCTCCTTTTTTTGGGGGTTTATATGTTTCTTAAACTTATCTTATAAGGTTTGTTATTTCCTGAAGCAAATTGTCTGCTGTTGTAATTACTCTGGCACTTGCCTGGAAACCTCTCTGAGATACAATCATTTTTGTAAATTCTTCGGAAAGATCAACATTTGATTGTTCGAGAGCGCCTGCTAGTACAGTTGTTGCTGACTCTTCACCCATCGTGGTTACGCGCGGTTCGCCGCTGTTTGCATAAGCAGTAAACATATTCTCGCCGGTGCTAATTAAACCGTTCAGATTAGGGAACGTTGCTACCATCATTTGTGCAAGCGTTTTTGAACTACCGTTTGAAAATATTCCTACAATATTTCCGTACTGATCTATGTTAACATTTGATAATGAAGCAGAAGCCGAACCGTTTTGGCTTAAAGCCGAAACAACAGATGAAGAAGCTGTTTGTGTTACGCCATTAAATCCGCTGCCGAAATTAAGATCGATAACAACCGGATTACCGCCGCCGCTCGGCACAAATGTAAATTGTGGATTGTTCGGCGCTATGTTAGCAGGATTCAAAGTACCATCGGAATTGAATGTCATTGTTCCGGTTACTGATGCTACCTGCCCGTTTGCTGTGCTGGTTGCAGGAACCGAAGATGTCCATGTCCATTGGTTGTCATTTATTTTTGTAAACTTAATTGTAACCTGATGGGCGTTTCCGAGTGAATCGAAACCGGTAACCGAACCGCTTACGACGTTTGGAGTTCTATTTCCATCTGCCGAAGAACTTAAAGTTGTAGTTGCGGAGTTTTGTGTAACTGATGTTGCGTCGAATGTAAAATCGATGTTGTTGGCAGGAATGTTTATACGGTTGTTAACGCCGTCAAATAATGCAACTGATGCGGCATCCATAACGAAAGTACCGGAACCAACAGGGTTTTCTTCAAACAGAATCGGATTTGCAAGCGCGCCGTTGCCGACAGAGACAGATGTAGAATCGAGAACATCATAGCTAAGATCGTACTCATTTGCGTTTGCTGTTGCTGTGTAAGTTAATTTTAATGTAAAAGCTTCGCCGTATTCGTTATAAATTGTTGATTCGGTTTCGAATGGACCAGGCAGTGCAGAATTGATATTACCCATCTGCAATACTTCTTCACTTCTTGTTAAAGCCGAACTCGATTTTAAGTTACCCCCCCAGTTGATTGCGGTTGTTGCTTCGGCGGGAAGTTTCATGTTTGTATCTATCAAAATATCTTCAAGAGTATTGCCGGGAGGCACTACTCCATCTGTATTTGCAATTTTACCTTGAACTATTGAACCGTTTTGTGAACTTACCAATTTGCCGTCAGCATCAAACTGGAAGGCGCCGGCGCGTGAGTAAACAAGTTCGCCGTTGTTTTTCATAATAAACATACCGGGGCCCTGTAATGCAAGATCTGTGGTGATACCTGTTCTTTCAACAGTTCCCTGGTTCCAGTTTCTGTCGATTGAATTTACGCGGGTTCCGAGACCAACCTGAAAAGTATTTGTACCGCCGGTGGTGGCTGTTGGGTTAGTACCGGCTTTAACAAATTGGTTAAACGCATCGCTGAATGTTACGCGTGAACCTTTAAAACCGATTGTGTTAACGTTAGCTATGTTGTTTCCAATTACATCCATCATTGATTGATGATTACGTAAACCGGACACACCACTGAAAAGAGAATTAAGAAGTGACATAATAACCTCCTAAGGTATTAAGTTATATTTTTTGAACCGGCTTCAGTCAGTCAGCCAATCCAAGAGCGTCCTTAAAAGGTCCCGCTCTGTTGTTAATTAAAAAATTTTATTTATACAAAAACTACACTATCAATATTCGTAAATACGTTTTCTTCACTTCCTTTAACCGGCATTGCAGTTATAACTGTACGGTTAGGAATATTTATGATGAAAGCCGTATCATCCATCATTACCAATGAATCTTTAGAACCCTTCGCTTCTGCTTTCGTAACTGCGTTTTCTATTTTGCCCAACTCAGTCTCGTTAAGCTGAATATTTCGGGTTTCTAATCTTTTAAGAGCATGACTTGAAAATTTTATTTTTTCTAATTCGCGCTGAAACACCGACTCAAATGAACCGGCAGGTTCAACTTTACTCTTAAAAGGAGTTTGATTCTCGACTATCGGTATGAATGGTACTTTTATGCCATTTACCTCAGCCATTATCTTCCGTCTCCTTGCTGTGAGTTAATTACTTCCAAAATATCAGAGAGCATGTATTCAATGTTATCTACCAATAATGCGGTTCCGTTTTCCTTAAACCTTACTCCGTTAATTGTGCCGTATAAATAACTGTTCACTGTCATTTCCGACCCGGAATTGCTTACGGCTTTAACTTCGTATGTATAATTACCAGTAGGAACTTTGTTACCGTTATTATCGGTAAAATCCCAGGAAAGTTTATAGTCACCGGCATCAGAATTTGATTTATCGAAAGTTTTTATTAATGCTCCGCTGCTATTGTATATATTTACTGTTACAGAGGATGCTGATGCAGGAAGTTCATAACCCATTCGAACCGAACTTTGCCCGCTGAATTTTATGTTTGTAGCCGCGAGTTTTACATCATTGCCAATTAAATTAGCAGTTAATGTGTTATTGATTGACTGAGTTAGCATAAAGTTTGCGTCAATTGCCTGCTTGCTGTATTCATTTAAATTCGATAGTTGTTCAAGCGAACTGAATTGTGCTAACTGTGCCGCGAATTGAGTGCCATCCATAGGGCTTGTTGGATCCTGGTTTTTAAGCTGCGCAATCATCAACTTCATAAAATCATCTTTGCCAAGCACACTTTTACCGCTGCCTGTGGGATTGCCTAAACCGATATTTGATATTCCATCTATCATAAAAACTCCTATGCAAGAAACTCGTATGTGTTATAACCCAAATTTCTTATTTTTTTATCAATTCCTTTTTTCTTCACTGCTTTACTGTCGCCGTCACCTGTATCAATTTTTTTCTTCGGGTCGTAAGTACGATTAGATTTTTGATCTTGACCTGCCAAATTGATATTAACTGAAGCGACCGCGATTCCACTTTGTATAAAACTTTGTTTCAGCACATCTATATTATTTTGAACAACCTGACGAACCGATTCCGATTCGACTTCAATATTCGCTTTAACTACATTTTCGGTTACTTCAAGCATAACTTTTACTTTGCCGAGATGCTCTGGTGTAATTTTAAATGTCATGCTTGTTTTATCACCCTGTTTTATAAAACTCGTTATTTCTTTTACTACTTCAGCCGCCTTTATAGTTTTTACAGTCTCGTTTAAGTGAGATGCAAAAGTAGTTTTTTCAGCGGTAACCGTTGTTTTATTTGTTTCAGTATTATGATAACTATTAAGTTTGCTATCGTTACTGCTTAAGTCATTGCCGGAAGATTTGGTGTCTGTTTCAGGAGAAACTTTTTCTTCTCCTTTTTCATTAGCGACAGTATTTGCTGCTTTATCACTGTTTGCATTTCCTTGAGCTGTATTTTCTCTTGGAACTGCGGTAACTTCTTTAACAATATTATTACTGTTTAACTTTATTTCTTTAATTTCTTTTTCGGGCTGAATTACTGTTTCCTTTTTTGATGTAACAGACTCTTCTTTATTTATTATTGGAGCATCAGCCTTTTGGTCATTCACTTTAACTTTTGCTTCATTCTCGTTTTTTAAAGACGCTTGCTCTTTGTCGGCATTAAAATTTATTTCATCACTATCATTTAACATTTGTTTAGCGTTAATACCTTTTCCGTTTGCTTTTACATTCAGCGGCAGCTTTTCAGCGGTAAAAATATCAACAGCTTTTTGTTCTAATTCTGTTTGTTTTATACCGGCGCTAGTTTGTGCAGGTTTTTGAGCATCTTTAGCTGCCGAAGTTTTTATATCTTCAGCTTCGCCGATATTTTTATTCTGAAGAACATTTTTTACTTCAATATTATTTGCTGTTTCATGCTTGCCCAAAACTTTTGCGGCAGTTTTTAATTCATCCAATTTGCTCAGGATAGCATCTTTACCAGCTGCTTTTTCTTCAGCTGTTGGAGTTGTTTCAGAATTTTTATTTGCTCGATACAGATTTTTTTCGTCGCTTCCATTAGTTTTATTTACTGTTCTGGCTTCAACAATATTCCGTTTTTCACTTTGATAAATATTCTGTTTTTCTTCTCGATCAACGACTGTAGATTTTGAGACAAACTTTTCACCGGGTGTTTCGGAGTCTTTAACTTCACTTTTAGTTCTTACGTCAATTTCTTCTATGAAATCTAATTTCGCCGCATCAGTCTTTGCAGATTTATTGTCAGAAGATTGATTCTTAATTTCGTTATTATTAGCGGAGGCTTTAATAAAAACTTCATCAGGGTTTATCGTCTCCACCGGCATATTAAATTTCGTATCCACTTCCGGTTGAAGTACCTTATTGCTATCAGTAACTACATGCTGCGTAAAAGAAATTTTCTCCGCGGTAGTATTTAAATTTAATGGTTCAAACTCTGCACTATTTTTATATGTGCTGCTGGTATAGATGGCTTTGAGATAACCGCTCTCAAAAGATTTTTGTCCGGACAATATGTTCGAAACGTGTGTCCGGCTTACTAATTGGGGCTTTGTTAATTTTAACGCTTCATAATTATTTAGACTTTTAGCATCCGCTAAAAAGTTTTTAACATCTTTTATATTTTCATCCTGCTGCGTAAAAATATCAATTTTTATTTCAGCGGTATCTTTACCTTTATGCTCAATTTGTTTTGCATCAACAATAATTTTGAATAATTGCGGCGCTGCTTTTTTAACTTCCGCTGCCTGCTGGTTATTTATTACGCGCTTTACTTCTTTTTCGTTATATTTATCGGTAGAACTATTTTCAACAGAAGTTTTTATGCCGGGTTCAACTGTACCGGCAGATATTTTTTCCGTGGCAAAATCTTTAGTAGTTTGAGCTTCTGTAATGGAGGAGCCATGATTAGTTTTTATTTCAACTTTTTGATATTCTTCCGCGGTTATAATTCTGCCTGAAGTTTTTTCTTCAACGTGTGCAGTTTGTTTTATTTCTTTTGCGTCAACTAACTGAGATGATTCTACTTTAACAGCTTCCAGTTTAGCAGAAGTAATATTTTTTATGTCTTCAATCTTTGCAGCTTGGTTTATTTCTTTTGAGTCAACATGCATAGATAATTCTACTTTAACATCTTCCGGTTTAACAGAAGTAATATTTTTTATGTCTTCAATCTTTGGAGCTTGGTTTATTTCTTTTGAGTCAACTTGCTTAGATGATTTTACATTAACATCTTCCGGTTTAACTGAAGAAAATATTTTTTCGACTTCAACCTTTGCCGCTCCCTTTATTTCTTTTTGATCAACAGCATCAACTGATTTTACATCAGTCGTTTCAATTTCAAAGTTTTTAATATTTCCTTGATTACCGGCAGCACGCGGCTGGCTGGCAGCAAATAAATTATTTGTAGCGGATGATAAATTTTTAAATGCTTCCGTAACACCTTCTGCATTATTTTCAGACATATTTATTTTGTCATCAACAAATGACTTTCTATTGCCTTCGGTATCATTTTTAATTTCAACACGATCTACCGATTGAACTTTTGGTGAAGAGCTAACTTTGTTTTCATCTTCCGCAACTTTAGCCGTGTTACTTGATGTACCTGTACTATTTGCAAAATTAGACTCTGTGATGTTTTGTTGTTTAGCGTTTGTTGACGGTTTTTGTTCATCGCTTTTATTAGCTAAGGCTATTTTACCCGTTTCATTTTCTTCATCCGAAACAGGAACAACGTTTAGTAATGTTTCATCATTTTTTACAACCGTTGAATTCAATTCGGTGGTTGGTGCTTCGCATAGATTTTCGGGAAGATTTATTTTACTGTCGCTAAGTAAATTTGGATTTGATAGAGTCAATGAAATACTTTCGGGAGACTTATTCAACTCCTCAATTTTTGCCAATTCTTGGTTCACCAATTTTTTTGAGTTTATTATGGGTTGAATATTTAAAGTATACTCTTTGTTTTCTAATTGAACAACTACCCTGCATCCGTTTTCATTTTCCGATGATGCAATAATTGCTTTAAGTTTTTCTAATTCTTTGCTGAATTCTACACTATTTATTTCGCTTATTTGGGATGTTCCGCCTGATGATTTTGTTAGTTGCTCAAGTTGATTTAAAAGCGTAAGAACCACTTCTCCCGAAACTATTTCAGTTTCATTTGAAGCCGCTGTCGAATTTTTATCAGCGAAAGTTTTATCATCCGGTAATTTTTTATTGCCCGTTAAAGTTTCAAATATATTTTGTAATATTTGTTTAACATCTTTTATTTCAGCAGCACTTAATTCAATTGAGGCGCTCGGTAACAGTTCGGGGCTTAACTTATTATCAGGTAGAGTAACACCTTTCATTAATAACTGATTAATATCCGCGGGCTTATCAAAATGAACTTTGATAATATCCGAAAACAAATAATTTTGGTTTGCAAACTTACTCGTTTTCGATGACTCAGCCGAGTCGGTTGTTGTATAAGCATTCAGGAAAAGAGGATTAAAAACCATTAGTGTTGCACTCTTGTTATTCGTTGAGCAATTTCAGGACTTAAAATTGATAATATTTCCGCGGCTTTTTTCTTTTTCATCGCATAAATAATATCTCTTGCTACATTATCGGAATAATTCTGAATTATTTTAGCGGCTCGTTTTGCATCCATAGCTTCATAGAGCCCGGCAGTTTTTTTTGTCCACTGCAAATACTCTTTGGTTTGGGTAACTTTTTCTTTAACTACCGGTCGTTCTTCAGGTTTTTTCTCCTCAATTTTATTCTCGGCTATCTTTATTTCCGGCGCTGCGGTAATACTTTTTATGCTGTCTGTGAGTGTAGATAGTTGACTTTTTTCACTAACAGGCTGTTCAATATTTACTTTTACAGATGCAGTATCGGCTGTTGGCTGTGCAATTTTTTCTGTATTATCTCTTGTAGTTAAACTTATTGGCGCTTCGGTATCCTTGAGTGTTTTAGGCTGGTGTACCTGCGGTTTTGGAGCTGAAAAATCAAATGCAAATATATTGTTATATAAACCGTTGAAATACATTATTGCCATAGTTGTAATAACAAACGCGGCGAGAAACAGAGCAATATATATTAATTTCCCTTTCACTTGCTTCCCCTTATATACTTTTGCGTTGCCATTTCGTTTAACGAGTCCATATCAACTTTATTCTCTTCCACTATAAACCGCTCGTGATGACTTTCTTTTAATATCTCAAACATTTTATGTTCTTTTGTTTTTTGTATCAACTCATTCATTTTTTCATCTTTATTTTTCTCGAGTTGCTCAATCTTTTGTTTTATTAAAAGCAGTTGTTCCTTAATATCTGCTTCGTATGCCTTGATAAACTGCAACTCCGATGCATGCATTTTTTTATACGAAAAATCGCTTTGAGAATTTTTTCCTTCTTCAACAATATTATTGTATTCCTGTCTTTGTTTTTCAATCAGCAAATCGATTTCGGCGACTTCCTTTTGAGCCTTTTTCTCGAGCGATTCTTTTACTTTTTTTATCGATTCGAATTTGTAACTGAATTTTGACATTTATTACACCAATGGTTGTTCAATTATTTCAAAAAGTCTTCTAATAGTTTCTTCGAACAGTGCTTCTTCAAGTAAATCTTGTTTTAAAAATGCTCTAAGTTGACTTATTTTCGATAATGCGTGGTCTATTTGCAGATTGCTGCCTTTTACGTAAGCGCCGATGTTTATCAAATCTTCGGCTTCCTTATAAGTTGCGAGTATTTCGCTAAACGCCATCGCCCGGGTTCTATGGTCTTTTGATACAATATCAGGCATAACCCGGCTAACGCTCTGTAAAGGATCTACCGCCGGGTACTGACCTTTATTTGCAAGCCGACGGGAAAGAACAATATGTCCATCCAATATCGAGCGGACCGCATCGGCTATCGGCTCATTCATGTCGTCACCATCTACAAGCACAGTATAAAAACCGGTTATAGAACCGGTACTAGTAGTGCCGGCTCTTTCTAAAAGTTTTGGTAAAATCGAAAATACTGATGGAGTATATCCTTTTGTCGTCGGCGGTTCGCCGATTGTTAAACCGATTTCGCGCTGAGCCATAGCAAAACGTGTAACCGAATCCATCATTAAAACCACATCCATCCCAAGATCACGAAAATATTCTGCAATTGTCGTCCCGAGAAAAGCCCCCTTCATTCTTATTAATGGAGGTTTATCGCTGGTAGCTACAACCACCACAGATTTTTTTAATCCCTCTTCTCCAAGGTCCTTCTCAATAAATTCTCTAACTTCTCTACCACGTTCACCAATAAGTGTAATTACATTTACTTCTGCATCCGTATTTCGAGCAATCATGCCAAGCATAACACTTTTTCCCACGCCGCTGCCTGCAAAAATACCTGCTCGTTGCCCGCGACCAATTGTAAGAAGACCATCAATTGATCGAACGCCGGTTTGGAGAGGTTTAAAAATTCTGTCCCTTGTTAAAGGATTTGGCGGCTCGGCGTGAATGGAGCGAATCGAGGAAGTTATAATTTCACCTTTACCGTCGATGGGATTCCCGAGTCCATCTATAACTCTACCTAACAGTTCTTTACCAACCCCAATTGAAAAAGTGCGACCGGAAGCAATTATTTCGCACGAAGGAGAAATTTTTTGTACTTCGCCGAGCGCAATGGATAAAACTTTTCCATCTTTAAAACCTACAACTTCAGTTTTACATACTTCGCGCCCATCGTTATCAATAATGGTACATATTTCGCCAAGAGAAACATTAGGCCCGGTTGAGACTATTACCAATCCGATAACATCATTAACTTTTCCGTTAACCTTTACGGTTTCCGCCTTATTAATAACGCGCAAAAAACGCTGCAATATTTTTTCTTCTTGTTCCACGCTAATTTTAATCCAATGCTAACTGAAGCTGTTTATTTATTTCATTTATCTGTGTAGAAAGTCTTGCGTCAACATTTCCAATTTCAGTTTCAATAAAACACCCCCCCATTTCAAGGTTGTCATCAGGTTCAAATTTAATTTTCGAAAAAGTGCCTGTTGTAAATAAACTCGAGCTTTCGCTGTTTAACAACTTGTAATCTTCCGAATTTAAACGAACAATTATATTGTTGGAGCCGAGAACTTTTCGAACAGAATCAATAAGTATTTCATTGATATGAGATTCCGTATTAACTTCGCGGCGGACAATTTTTTCGCCAATTGCTATTGAAAGTTTAACAACAAGATTTTCAAATATTTTATCATATTTGAAAATGGCATCGTCTAATTCTGCGACAATCTTTTCTACTTCTCCATATTTTACTTGAAGCTTATTTGAGTACTCTTCCGTCAGTTGATTTAGTGCTTCCTCACGTCCTCTTAAAAATCCCAATTCATACTTTTCTTCAAACATTTCATTCAGCCGGTCTTCCTCACGCACTACTTCTTGAGTATCTTCCTCAAAATCATCCTTAAACTTTACGTTCATCCTCCCGGATCTAACTCCGAGTCTAATTACATCAGACATAAATTTCTTCCGCACCGCCTCTTAAGTTCAGGGCAATTTCACCCTGCTCTTCAAGTCTTTTTACAACATCTATTATTTTATTCTGCGCTTCTTCAACTTCTTTTAGTTTTACCATACCCATATACTGTAACTCTTCTTTCAGAAGGTCAGCTGCGCGTTCGGACATATTAGAAAATATTTTTTCTTTTAATTTTTCATCAACAATTTTTAGCGATAAAGCAAGATCTTTTCTATCAATCTCGCGCATAATTTTTTGAATATCTTTGTCCTGAATATGAATGATATCATCGAACAGGAACATCAATCTTTTTACTTCTATTGCAACTTCAGGATCGCGTTGAGAAAGTAAATCCATTATTTCTTTACTTAATGATACACTTGTTTTATTGAGGATACTTGCAAGACTTTTTGTTCCTCCGATTTTACTTAACGATTGCCCGAGGCTTATGCCAGCCATATCATCAACTACGCGTTCAATTTGCTGTAAAGTTTGGGGCGAAATTTTTCCGAGTGTTGCAATTCTATAAACAACTTCAATTCGTAAGGAGTCGGGTAACTCTCGTATTGCCGCCGCAGTTTGATCGGGGTTTAAGTGGGAGAGTATTAACGCAATTGTTTGGGGATGTTCTTTGTTTAAAAAGTTTACCAATTGTGTAGAATCAGCTTTTTTTAGAACATCAAATCCTTTAAGAGTCGTAAGGTTTTTTACTTTTTCAATAATTTCAACAGCCTTCTGTAATCCGAATGATTTTTCAAGAACTGCCTGAGCAAAATCGATTCCGCCCTCAAGAACATATTCGCGGGCGGTAACCATATTATAAAACTCTTCCATAATAGAATCGACGGTAGTGGAAGGTATATTTTTAACCTTGCTTATTTCTGTCGATATCATCTCAACCTCCATCGGGTCAAGATACCGGAAAACAGAGGAAGCGGTTTCCACATTAAGGGCAATCATCAATAGGGCAGCCTTTTGCGACCCTGATATTTCTGCCATTCGAAAATCATTCGAAGGCAAATTTCTTCCGTTACTTTGATTAGATCTCATCTTCGTGCAGCCATGCGTTTATTAATTTTGCCGCTTCCATAGGATTTTTGGAAACGTAGTTTGTAATTTTTTCTTGTTGATTAAGTTTTAAAACCGCTTCATCCGATATTTCGTCTTCAATGTCGCCTAAAGGCAGCACCGCTCGTTTTTTCAGCGGGGCAATCAACGGTTTTGGTTTGTCACTAAGATGACCTGAAGGAGCAGCCGGTTCAAAAGCATATTCATCTTGAGGATTAAACGTACCGATTATTATTCTTTCATTCTTTAATTTCTGCATCAATCCTTTTAATAAAAAGATTGAAGCACCGATTGCGATTATTATAAGGAGAAGATTTATATATTGATCCATGTGGTCCATGAATGAAGGTTCTTCAATTGTTAACTCCTCAAGCGGTTTGGTTTCAAACGAAATATTTACAAGCGAAAATTGGTCATTTCTTTCGCTGTTTATTCCAACCGCATTTCTAATTATTTCTTCAAGTTTCTTCATCTGGTCGGCAGGGCGCGGTTCAAAAACTGTTTCTGTAACATTACCTTTTTTTACTTCTTTACCAATATCGTTTATAACCGCTGCTACACTTAATTTTTTTATAGTTCCGGTTCCTTCAACAACCCGCTGCACTGTTTTGCTAATTTCATAGTTTGTAGTGGATACCTCGGTGGTTTGAGCGGTGGAGTCAGAACTTGTTCTGCCGGCGTTTTCAGACTTGGTTGACTGTTCGCTAACCGCAACTTGTGAATCGGGGTCGTAAGTTTCCATTGTTTTTTCAACCTGGTCGAAGTTCAAATCTGCATTTACCTGTATTATCGAATTACCGTAACCAACAACATTATCCATTATACGCTGTGCTTTAAGTACAAGGTATTCTTCAACCGATTGTTTTATTTCGTATTGTTTAGAACTCGAAACTGCCAGCGGGTCTTCATTATTTTCTTTTGAGAGCAATCTTCCTCTTGTATCTAACAGCGAAACTTTTTCCGGCGTAAGTCCTTCCACACTGCTTGAAATAAGATTGACAATTGCCGAAATGTTACTCTTCGACATATTAACCCCGTTCTTCAATTTTAAAACTACTGAAGCGGTTGGTGGTTTTTGTTCATCTTTAAAAACAGATTTTTCAGGAAATACAAGGTGAACACGAACACCCTCTACGCCATTCTGCTGCATAATAGTACGCGACAATTCCCCCTCGAGCGCACGTTTATAATTTAGTTTTTGCATGAACTCTGACATCCCCATCGAAGATTTATCAAATAACTCGTAACCTAAAACTCCGGAACTTGGTATTCCCTTTCCGGCGAGTGAAAGACGAACCTCATAAACTTTTTCTTTTGGAACTTTTATTGTTCTTCCACTATCATCAAGTTTGAAAGGTACTTTTTCATTATTAAGCTGGTCAACAACTTTTGATGCATCTTCCTCGGCGAGGCTTGAGTAAAGGACGGCATAATTCGGCTCGTTAAGAAATAACATAAGTACGCCGAGTATTGCAACTGTTAATACGGCAACCCCGCCTATTAATAACTTTTGCTGCATCGTAAGTTTATTGAAGATACTAAATACTGCTTCTAATGGATTTTTATTCATGGTGCTAGATCTGAATTCTGGTTAACTCTTTATACATATCTATTGCTTTGTTTCTAATTTCCATAAGCAAATCTAAGCTGGTTTTTGCTTTTTCACCGGCAATCATAACTTCGTGAAGCTGCACATCTCCGCCGTGAATAAATGCATCGGTGAGGTTTGCAGTTTCGTGCTGCTGGTTATTTACCTGACCGATAAAATCTGTTATAACATTTTTAAATGCCTCCCCATCCGGTTTAGGCGCTTCTTTTATCGGGTTTAAAGTTTGACTAAAACTCCCAATTTGATTTATTTGCATAATTAACCTCTCTTATCGAACAATGAACCGACAGCAACACCCGCCATTTTTCCGCGGCGGTTATAAAAGTGATGATCCATTATTTCTTCTTTATCATCCGGGTAAAGCTGTGTAAAAAATTGTTTCTCATCGCCTGTAACTTTTTCGGGAGCCGTCATTTTTACAGAAGTACTTTGTTGTGTTTGAACAGCGCTTCCGACTCTATGCGGGGTATAATTTCCAATCATATTTGTAGCAATTTTCATTTACTTAAATCTCCAATGAATCTTTTGCCATTTGCTTAGATGAATTGAGAGCTGTCAGGTTTGATTCATAGCTTCTGGTGGCGGCTATCATTTCAACCATTTCGGTTATAATATTTACATTCGACATTTGGATGTATCCGTCTTCATCGGCATCCGGATTGTCGGGCATATAGATAACATCGCCCATTTTGGTATCAAGTTTTTCTTCAAAATTTAAATCAGTATCCGCCGTCCCGGGCGCCATCGGTGCAGCGTTCGGAAATGCGATATGATCTGCATTGGTAACAGCGAGAGGAATACTTGATTTTTGAATATCTAAATTTTGGGTAAACAAATTATTTTTTGCCGAAATAACCATATATTTTCGCTGGTAAGGTTTGCCGTCTTCTGTGCGGATGTTATCGGCGTTGGCAATATTCTCGGCTATGATGTTCATTTTTTTTCTTTGAACACTCATACCTTTTGCGCTTATATTAAATCCGCTATACTCGCCGCCTACTTTCATTGGCTGCCTCCTTTAATTACTGACTGAAGAATTTTGAAATGTGAAGTTATTTTTTTAGCTGCAAATTTAAAATTCAAACTGTTTTGAGCTAACTCTCCCATTTCTTTTTCTATCTCAACATTATTAACACCCGATGCTTGGTATTCATCGTTACTCAAGGAATGAGGGAACTCATTTAAATCCGGTTCAACAATGGGAATATGTCTGCGGTTGGTAGTTTTAATTGAAGTATTCATGCTTTGGTTAAGTACATCGGAAAATGACACATCTTCGCGTCTGTAGTTTTCGGTGCCTACATTTGCAATGTTTTTACTTATTACTTTGTTCTTAACAGAACAGTAGTTAATAAAATTTTCGAGCAGTTTTATATTTGAACCTGACATCTAACTTCCTAAGTTTTTGAATGAAATAGGCAAAATGGATGCCAGGTAAAGAGGGGATTATTTTTTAATTTTTGGAAAGAACATGTTTGCCTGGATGGCTAATTTTGTGCAACTGCTACTTATTGGTCAGTGTAATCGAGCACTACAGCCTTTGATTGACCACATGAACAGACGAACTTTATCTCTTTTATAGCATCATTTTCATCTTTTTTTAAGATAATTTTTATTCCGTCGTGGCTGTCTTCTTCTATGCTTATTTTTGCTTTTCCGCTAATTTCAGCATTCCCCGATTTTACAACCATGCCTTTATTTATTGCGTGGTCAAAATAAAATTCATTAAAAATTGCTTCTTCAAAATCATCTGCCATTATAATGCCTCATTAATTACTTTTGCTACATCTTCAAGCGTTGCTATTACATCCGCAAAACCTGCGTCTACAATTGATTTGGGCATTCCGTAAACAACACACGACTCTTCATCCTGTGCCAAACAATGACCGCCCAATTCCTTTAAAGATCTTATTCCTTCGAGTCCGTCTTTTCCCATACCGGTCATTATTATGCCCATAGTATGTTTACCGTATACTTTAACAACTGAGTCAATCATAACATCAACACAGGGCCGGTGAAGAGTAGACGTAGGTTGTTCGGATATATCTATAACAGCCCCGCTCGAACCATTTTTCTTTACGGTCATATGAAACCCGCCCGGAGCAACATAAACAACCCCGTTACGTACTGGTTCATTATGCTCGGCTTCTTTCACTTCAACTTCACTCAATCCATCCAATCTCTGAGCCAGCGATTTTGTAAATTTTGGCGGCATATGTTGAACTATAAAATAAGGGATCAAATTTTTCTTTAAAAAGCGGGGAACAACTTTTTGTAAACTCATCGGTCCGCCCGTAGAAATACCAAGCGCAACGGCTTTATAACCGATGTGCGGAAGCTGTTTGTACGTTTTTACATTCGCTGCAATGGTTGTGGTATTTCGCTTCGATAGCTGTTGAAGGCGTGCAAGGCGATCGCGAAGCGACCTCTGTTTAACTATCGCTTTTATTTTTCTAATCAAATCATCGCGAATGTTAATTATGTTTACATTTATATATGAAAGTTCTTTAGGAATAAAATCGACAGCGCCTAATTCCATTGCTTGCAGAGTTGATTCTGCGCCTTCTGAAGTTAGCGAACTGATCATTATAACTGCGGTAGGGCAGTCGTGCATTATTTTTTTTAACGAGGTAAGTCCGTCCATCCGCGGCATTTCAATGTCCATTGTAACAATATCCGGACGTAATTTTTTTGCAAGTTCGTAACCTTCTTTGCCGTCTCTTGCCGTTGCAATTACTTCAATTTGATCATCGCTTTTTAACATTATTTCGATTGACTTCCGCATAAAAGCGGAATCATCTACTATTAGCGCGCGAATTTTCTGCATTATGACTATTCTTGTATTTTGTGAAGCAGTTCGCTGATGTCGAGTATCATAACCACTGTGCCATCGCCCATAATTGTAGAGCCGGCAATACCGGAAATATTTCCGAGATAATTACCAAGAGATTTAATAACAACCTCTTTTTGTCCAATCAACTCATCAACTTTAATTCCGAAACGTTTTTCTGCTATACCAACCACCACTACATACTGCCAAATATTATCTTTTTTACTTTCTCTATTATAAAGTAATTTTTCGATAGATAGAAGCGGGAGCACCGAATCTCGGTTACGAATTACATCATGATTGTTTATTGACTTTATGTTATCGGCGTGCACACGAAGCACTTCTATAATTGAATTTAAAGGCACTACCACTTTTTCGGTGTCAACACGCACTATCATACCGGGTATTATTGCCAGAGTTAACGGTAGTTTTATAACAATGCGGGAACCTTGCCCAACATTCGATTCAACTGAAATGATACCGCGTAGTTTTGTTACGTTGGTTTTTACAACATCCATTCCCACACCGCGCCCTGAAACATTTGTAACAACTTCCGCGGTTGAAAAACCGGGAAGAAAAATTAAATTTAATGCTTCCTGCCGCGACATTTCGGCTGCTTTTTCTTTTGAAATTAATCCTTTGCTTACTGCTTTATTTTTTATTATTTCAGGGTCAATACCTTTACCGTCATCTTCTATAGTGATGATAATATTATTGCCTTCATGTTCGGCACTTAATTTTATTGTTCCGGCACGGTCTTTACCCGCAGCTTCCCTAACTGCCGGAAGTTCTATTCCATGGTCAGCAGAGTTTCTTATTAGATGGACAAGCGGATCATTTATTTCTTCAATTAAAGTTTTATCAAGTTCAGTTTCTTCTCCGCTTATTTCTATTTTTATCTCTTTTTGGGCTTCTTTTGCAAGATCGCGAACAACTCTCGGAAAGCGGTTAAAGACTTTACCAATTTTAATCATTCTTGTCTTCATTACAACAAGTTGCAACTCGTTTGTCATAAGATCAATTTGTTTTGCCGCTTCACCGAGATCGTGAACAAATTTTGATCCTTCATATTCAAGCGCTACTTCCGAATTTACCTGTTGCAGTCTGTTTCTGCCCAGTACAAGTTCTGAAACAATATTTAAAAGTTCATCAAGCCGTTCAACATCAACGCGTATATTTGCATCACCTTTACGCTGTGCGGCAGGTGGAGCCGGGGCATTCCCCTGCACAGGTTTTATTTCTTCTTTAGGCGTAATATTTACTATTTCATGCTCATCGTCTTTTTCTGCAATATCATCGCTTGAGCCGGCGTTATCATCAACTGCGCTAATTTCTATAGGTTCAATTTTTGTTTCTTGGAGAGGTTTTTCTTCGACTTTTTCTTCTTTAACTTTTTTCTTTCGCCCTGGTTTTTTAGCCGCAACTTTTTTAACGGCTGTCTTTTTCTTAGGCTCAGGGGTTGGTTCCTTTTTTACTTCGGGTGCAGCGCCAGGGTTTTCGAGTCTTTCAATAAGCCCTGCAAGAATTTCTACAACACCCTCTACATCGATGTCTTCATTTGCGCTTGTTTCAACAGAGTCAAGCAGCGCCTTTAATAAATCATACGCCGAGAGTATTCCGTCCATCAACTCGCTGGTTAAAACGGCTTCGCCTTTTCGAAGTTTATTAAGGATATCTTCGCACTTATGAGTAACACGGGTCATTTTATCGAGACCTAAAAAACCGGAAGTTCCCTTGATTGTATGAAAACCTCGAAAAATCTGGTTAAGAAGTTCCATATCGTCCGGACGTTTTTCAATATCAACAAGGTCGAGGTCTAACCTATCGAGTATTTCTCTGGTCTCGACAATAAAACTTTCAACAATCTCCTTCATTTCGGGATCGCTGAGCATTGAATATACTGTATCAGTTGCCATAATTAAGAAAACATTTTATCAATTTCATCTTGAGTGGTTCTGGAACCACTGTTATTATTATTTTTAACGAGTTCGTTTGCCAGTTCCTGGTTAGAGTCCCCTTTGCCGTATTGTGCATCGGGGTTAAAGCTTGCATCTTGAGGGGCTGATATCTTCATATTTTGCAACTCTTCAGTATTAGTGTCCTGAAAATCTACAAGCAATGCAGCAAGTTTATCCTGAACACCGCTTATCAGGTGGTTTACTGCTGAAAGCTGTTGCGAAGTTATATCTTGAACCTGAAGAGAAAGAGTTATGTTATATGAATCGTTTTTTATTTTTTGAAGCGCATCTAGCACAATTGTAAGATCCTTATACTCGTTATTTAGTTCTTCATATTGTTCAAGAAGCGAAACTGCCTCCGGATTGTTTTTTACGGCTGCCTGCAATTTTGTAATCAAATCAAGCTTTTGTCTCTCTTTTTCTGTGATTGATTTCAAATCACTTTCAATAGCATCTATATCGGCACTTATAATGTCAACTATATCGAGAATCTCTGTTGTCGCCAACTCTGTCGCGGCTGTAACATCATCAATTTGGTGCGCAGCTTTTGGTATTTTGGAGGTGCTGTCGGCAATAGAGCTATTTATATTTTCGAGAAGCGGAACAGTTTCATGCATAAAATCGATTAGGCTTTGAATGATAGGAATAAGTTTTTGCCCATACTTAAAAACCGATTTAAGGTCATTTAGTTTATCAAAAAGTTCCAGCAGATTATTTGCTTTTGTCATTTTATTCCCTTTTAGGTTTGTAATATTTGATCGATTTTTTCTCTCAGCACCTGGGGCGTAAAAGGTTTAACAACATAATTGTTAACCCTCGCCTGCAAGGCTTCTATTATGTCTTCTTTTACTCCTCTGGTTGTAACCATAAGGATTGGCAATGCCGCAGTTTTTTCATCCGAGCGTATAGCTTTTGTTAATTCTAACCCGGAGAGTACAGGCATATTCCAATCGGTAATTACAAAATTTATCGAATCATCTGCTGCAAGTTTTGCAAGCGCTTCTTTACCATCGGCGGCTTCAACGTAATTGTTATAACCAAGATTTCGAAGACTGTTAAAAACAATCCTTCGCATAGTTACTGAATCATCAACAATTAAAAATTTTATTTCCATTTCACATTCCCTCAGTTTAAGTATTTAGCTACTTCGTATAATATCCGTTTCGGGTCGAACGGTTTTACGAGATATGAATTTGCACCGCATTCTAATCCTTTTGATATTTCATCGCTTCCGGCGAGGGAAGATAGAATTATAATGGGAGTTTCTTTAAATTCATCGTTGCTTCTTATTGACTTAATTAATTCAAATCCATCAAGATTTGGCATATTTAAATCAGTAATAATCAAATCTATTTTGCCTGCAGGTATTTTCTCCAGCGCTTCCATTCCATCACTTGCAGGTATTATTTCAAAACCTTTTGCCGATAACGCGAACGCAACAAACTTCCTTATTGAAGGCGAATCATCAGCGACCAGTACTACCTTTTTCATCTTATTTAATTACTCCTTCTTATAACCAATGGTTTTGGGAAAACTTACAAGTTTAAATGCTTTGGATATTCCATGTAATGTTTCGGAATAACCTATAAATAAATAACCGCTTTTTGTTAATGAATTATAAAGCGAGTTAACCACTTTTATTTTAGAATTTACATCAAAATATATCAGCACATTCGCGCAGAATATGATATCGTAGTTCATCATCATTTTCATTGCAATTGTATCGTATAAGTTTAGCAGCCTGAAAGAAACTAGGTCTTTTACCTGAGGAGCAAGTTCAAAACCTGTACCACTCGGTTTAAAAAATTTCTTCAAATAATAGGCGGGTGTATTTCTAATAGAGTATTCTTTATATACCGCATTTTTAGCTGTCTCTACAACGGCGGAGCTAATATCCGTGCCTACAATTTCAAACTCAAAATTCGGGTAACGCGGTTTAATAAGATCAAGAATTATCATAGCAACCGAGTAAGCTTCTTCGCCGGACGAACTGGCCGCGCTCCAAATACGAATTTTATTTTTGCCCGTCTTTCTTTTTTCGGCAACAAGTTCCGGCATTACAGTGCTTACAAGAGCGTCTAGCTGGGGTTGATTACGAAAGAAAAAAGTTTCATTAATAGTTATTGCTTCGAAAAGATACTTTTTTTCAGTGTGTGAACCCGTGCCATATTTAATAAAATCCAAATATTGGTCGTAAGATTCGAGACCGAGAAAATTTATTCGTTTTTGAAGTCTGCTTTCCAACAAATACTTTTTATTGTCTTGAAAATAGATACCGCAATTATCATAAATATATTGCCGCCAAAGCTCGAATGACTGTGTCGAAAAAGCGAGATTTTGTTTTTGATTTAAAAAACTATTCTGCGCTACCGCAAGATTTGAAAAATTATTCATGCTTTAATTATTATTTTTGTTTTCAATTTCGACAGAATATTGTGAAAAAATCGACTGCGCCCTTTCAGCTATCATTTCTTCCGGATCATCCGAAAGTTTTTTTAATGCTGCAAACGATTCTTCGCATGGATTTAATTCTAATAATTCTAAAAGTTTTAATTTATTCCAGAGGTTATCATCTTCTATCATTTTATCGATAAACAAAAGTGCAACCGACGGATCAAAAAGGAATAGAAGTTCAGATGCGGTGCGTCTAATTTCTTCATCTGTATCATTTAAACATTTTACAAATGAATCAAGAAGTCCACGTTTTTCAATTGGAGAGAGGGAAGAATTAACCATCTGGAGGTCTTCATCAAAAATTTCTTTTGCAAGATATAAAATATGCCGAAGATTTCTGGGAGCCGAATAAATTATTTCGTTCATCTTTAGAAGTAATAATTTACTGTTTTCAAAAAATTTTGGTTTTAATGTTTCATCGAGTTCGGCGTCTTCACCGTATATGCTTAAGCAGGCAATAACAACATCTCTATCGTTAAATTCCGACACAAGCTGTGCCGCTGCTTTTTTATATTTGATATCGGCTTCGGCAATTGTAAGAAGAATAAGATTTTTCATCCTTTCGTCGTACGGAATATCAAAATTAAATTTTTCTTTTAACGAATAAATGGAAGCAAGAAGCGGCCAGACTAATGCCCCTTCGGTTATGTTTAGTTCATTTAACAGAAAGAAAAATGTTTCATTGTTTCCTATCAAACCGAGGCTTTCAATCATAGCAAATTGTGTAATCACGTCCTCATCACGGTAACGGGATGTAATAAACTCGCGAGCTTCCTCGCAGCCTATTTTACCAAGAGCTTCAATTACCATCGGTTTGTAAAGCTCATTGCGGTTATATACTACTATAAGATCATCCACGGCACCAGCAAATGAAAGATTACCAAGGGCTTCCACACAGGCTAAAATAACGTTTTCGTTTTCTATTTCTTTCATCACCTTTATAATTTCAGGTGCAGGCGCCGGATCGCCAATCAAACCAAGTATATCAATAACAAATTTTTTGTCGTCATCATCACCCTTCTCAATATAAGCGGTTAAAGACGGTACCGCAGACACTCCGATTCGAAGTAAAATTTCACCCGCCAAATTTCTTACCGAAATATCTTTTGACGATACATATCGGACAAGACTAAAAGGAATTTTAGCATCACCATTGAACGAAAGTGTAAGCGAGACCGCATTTCGGACTCCTTTATCTTCATCATCAACCAATGTTATTAATGCATCAACCAATTCGAGAGTGATTTGTTCACCCATCAGTGATTCGGCTGCAGCAGCTCTAATTGCCGCATCAGGCGATTTTAGTTCTTTAATTTTTTCTTCGTACATATTATTACCACTCATTAGATTTTTAGCAACGGTCACTTGATGTCCAGTATGATTCTAAATTGATTATCGGAATATTTTGTTATTGGTTTAGGCTAAACAACTGTAATGCCATTAATAAAATTGAGATTAGTGATAAAAGGGGGGTGTAAATAGATTTGCTTTGTATAATATTAGCCATGAGGTAGATATAAAACAATTGTGACAGGCTTTAAAAGGATGGAATAAAAATTAAAATTTTAAATCTGAAGATTCTTAACAGACGCAAAAAATTAACAAAGTTATGCAGAATTTAATTTTCTTAATTTACTGTAAAATGCTATCGAACAATTTTTGTCAGTTTCTCGATTTATCATTTAAAGCCTCAACAAGTGTATTCATCAAAACATGGTTTTCTACCGGTTTTGTTAAAAACACATCAACACCAGCTTCGAGCGCGTTTTCCCTGTCTTTTTTGAAGGCATGAGCGGAAAGACATACAACCGGCACATTTTGGTATCCTTCCATTTTTCTCAACTCCTTTGTAAGTTCTAAACCATTTTTATTTCCGCGAAGAGAAATATCCATCAGTATGACATCAAACTTATTCTTTTTTAAATTGTCATAAAATGACTGTTCGGAATCGCAAATAGAAACATCAAACTTACGTCTTAGAAACATTTCAAGGAATTTTTGATTTTCAAAATCATCTTCTGTAACCAATATTTTAGGTTTTGTTTGGTTTTCTTCTTTGTTCATATTTCCCTCCGGAATACTCGATACTATTTGTTAGTTTTTTAAAAATTGGCGCTGCCAATATTATCGAAAAAAAAAACTGATTGTTTTAGAATGAAAATAGTTATTTTCGTTCAAAATTCCATTTATTATTTAATTTATTTGAAAAAATGTAATCAATTAAAAATTTCGAATTATCGAAATAATTTCGGGATTTCTATTTTAAAATCCCGTATTTTTTTAGACAGAAATCAAAATTTAAATTTTAACCCGATAAAAATTATAAATAATCACAATTTTCCATTCCGTGTATATTAAAGAATAAATGGTTTAAAACCGATGGAATACCTTTTAAAGGAGTTCTTTTATTCCTTCTTCAAAAACCGTTTTGGGCTGTAATCCTACAAACTGATTTACTATTTTCCCTTCCCTATCAATAATAAATGTAGTAGGAATTGAATTTATATTACCATATGATTTAACAACCGCCTCGTTACCGTAAACAACAGGATAATTTATTTTATACTCCTTCACAAAAGGGACAACATCGTTTTTTGTTTGCGAATCAATGGAAATTCCAATAACCACAAGATCGTTTTTATACTGCTTTTGTAGTTCAATTAAATCCGGAATACCCCTACGGCATGGTCCGCACCATGTTGCCCAAAAATCGAGTATAACAATTTTTCCTTTATAGTCGGAAAGCTTTAATTGTTTTCCGTCGGTAGCGGGGAGTGAAAATTCCGATGCGTTTTCCCTGCCGGCAGTTTCATAACTTTCTAAATCCTGCGCAACATTTTGGTCACTGATTTTAGCTGTTTCTTTCTGACATCCCATAAAAGTTAAAAAAATAAGAAGCAGCGCTGATATTAATTTCATAAAAATCCTTAAATAAATTTTATTTAATCTTTGTGTCCATTTGTAATGGAACCGGAATCGTAGAATCCGGAGCCGGTTCTTCACCTGTTTTATATCTTGGCGGGTAAGGCCCACTATCGGGGACATACCTGGTGTTGTTGATAATAGAAAATATTATCAACACCGTTACAACAACTGTAGTCCAAAAAGTATTTTTATATTTTGGATCAATCAACGGTTTTTTTTCGGGCAGTTTTGTTTTGCCTATTTGTCTTTCTTTCAGTTTTTGATTTTTTTTTGCCATTTCAATTTCGAAATATGAATAATTGTTTTAGTGTTTTGTTAAAATATAAAAAAATAACCATAGAAGAATTGTCAAAATTAAGAATCGTTAATTTTTTTTTGGTTTATTACTTTAGACTGCTGTTGTTTGAGTAAAAAGTTGGTCGGCTAAAATATTATTACTGCTGAATCGATTACTGAAATTTGATAACAATATCAGTAATAGATTCTTCACTTCAGCTAATTTTAGATGCCATGCGGTAATAACGGTAAATCGAAATGTATCGAGGTATGAATCGTTTACATAAAACTATTTTAAAGGGCAAGTCCCTGGATATAAATATATTCCAAATCCATACGGAATTTATGTAAAACTTTTTTTTATTTTTTGCAAAAAAAAGCAGATATTATCTGTTCCGCTTAATTTTGTACGCAAGATAACAGCCGCCTACAACACAAGCTAAAGAACCAAAAGTAATGCTAATTGCCATTGTCAGCACAGAAGTTAAATCCATCGGGAGCCCTCCTAAGGATAAATTAATAAAAAAAGAAATATATTTTAAGTAACATTAGCAAGTGTTACTAATGTATAAAAATATTTCTATTATTCAAATAAATATCGAAATAAAATAAGGGCGAAAATTTTGCAGTGATGTACGATACACAGTAAAATTTGCTTAAGCCTTTATTAACCTCAAATGGCGATAACCGGATGCCGAATTTAAAACCGACATCCGGATAAAGTTTATAAATTAAAGTACATTTTGTACTCAAAAGGGTGAGGCATAGACCCAATAGAATTTATTTCGTCACGTTTTATTTTAACCCACTGATCAAGTAATTCGTGTGTAAAAATATCGCCTCTGAATAAAAATTCATTATCTTCTGCAAGAGCATCTAATGCTTCAGTTAGGTTGCGCGGAAGAAATTGTATTTTCTCAACCGACTCATCTTCTAAAAAGTTTTTATCGTAAGGACCAAAACCTTCCTCCCGTGGATCAATTTTATTCACCACACCATCGATTCCGGCAAGCAGCATTGCCACCATACAAAGGTAAGGATTTGCTGTAGCATCAGGCGGACGGTACTCAAAACGTGTTTCATCCGGGTTACAAACGTATTTTGGAATTCGAATTGCGCTCGCGCGGTTACCCTGTCCGTACGTTAAGGCTACGGGAGCTTCATAGCCGGGAACAAGGCGTTTGTAACTATTTGTACTCGGATTTGTAAACGCCGAAAGCGCCGGAGCGTGTTTTAACATCCCGCCGATAAAATAGCGACCCATCTCGTTAATATTTCCATACTCACCTTTTTTGTAAAATGAGTTTTTTCCGTTTTTTGTTAAATACATATGAAGGTGCATTCCGTTACCCGCCTGCTGATACATAGGCTTCGGCATGAATGTGATGAACAGATCTTTTTGACGGGCAAAATTAAACAGAACATATTTTGTCGATACAATATTATCAGCAGTAGAAAGCAGGTTGGCAAAGTAATTTTCTATTTCCTGCTGTCCCCGCTCCCCCACTTCGTGATGATGATATTTGACTTTTATACCAAACTTCTGGAGAATTTTGCAGGCTTCATCTCTAAAATCATCATAAACATCAAAAGGGTTTGCAGCGTGGTACGCTTTTTTGTAAAACTCCTCGGCGTGTTCTACCTTGTAATAAGATGATGCGGTGCGTGTATCATATTCAACATTTGAAAAAATATAAAATTCAAACTCCGGTCCCCATAATGATGTATCTGAACCGGTAACCTGTTTTAGAAGTTTTTCAGCTTTTTTCGCAAGGTATCTTCCGTCCTGCGAAAAAGGAGTCCGCTTTTCATCGGTAAGATGAATATGAGAGTAAAAACTTAAAGTTGGTGCGGTTCTAAACGGATCAATAACAGCGGTATCGAGATCAGGGATTAAAACCATATCGCTGTTTTCAACTTTTTTAAAACCGTAGCTCGATCCATCAAAACCAACCCCCTCCTTCAACATTTTTTCGAGAACGTTGGGATAATAAGGAAGAGTAATATGATGCAGCCGCCCGGTTAAATCGATTGCCTTCAGATCGATAAATTCGACTTTATTTTCTTTTATTATTTTATTGCATTTTTCTATTTGTGTGTTATTCGATGGCATTTGTTACCCGAATTTTTTGTTTCTGGATGTAGATTTAAAAAATATTTTTAATAGACAAAAAAGGGCTGCCTTCTGACAGCCCATTTGAATTGTTTTTGCAATTAAGCTTTGTAGTTTAATGCGTCAAGACCAAGGTAAATTGCTGTTGTGTCAAGTTCTTCTTCAATACGAAGCAATTGATTATATTTTGCAATTCTGTCTGTTCTCGAAAGCGACCCGGTTTTTATTTGTCCGGCGTTTGTAGCAACAGCTATATCGGCAATTGTCGTATCTTCGGTTTCGCCCGAACGGTGACTGATTACATTTGTATAACCAGCAGTTTTAGCCATTTCAATTGCGTCTAAAGTTTCGGTTAAAGTACCTATCTGGTTAACCTTTATAAGAATTGAATTTGCTATCCCTTTTTCAATACCTTCGGCAAGGCGTTCGGTATTGGTTACGAATAAATCATCGCCAACAAGTTGAACTTTGCTGCCGAGTTTTTCGGTTAATAATTTCCAGCCGTCCCAATCGTTTTCATCTAAACCGTCTTCAATTGAATAAATTGGATACTGTTTGCACCAGTTTGCGTAATAATCAACCATCTGCGCCGATGTTTTTTCCGATTTGTCTGATTTGAAAAATTGATACATGTGGCTTTCTTTATTAAACATTTCGCTTGATGCAACATCGAGAGCAAGAGCAATTTCAGAACCGGCTTTGTAACCGGCTTTTTCAATTGCTTCGAGAATTACTCCAATTGCTTCCTCGTTCGATTTTAAGTTAGGGGCAAAACCGCCTTCATCGCCAACGGAAGTATTGTAACCTTTTTTATGTAGAACTGACTTTAAAGCATGAAAAGTTTCCGCGCCCATTCTTAAAGCTTCTTTAAAAGTTGGAGCACCAACCGGCATAATCATAAATTCCTGGAAGTCAACATTATTATCGGCATGCGAACCGCCGTTAAGAATGTTCATCATAGGAACAGGCAAAACTTTTGCGTTTACACCGCCGATATAACGGTAAAGGGGCAAACCGAAAGTTTCGGCGGCAGCTTTTGCAACCGCAAGCGAAACACCAAGAATAGCGTTCGCGCCGAGGTTTGCTTTGTTTTCCGTACCGTCTAATGCAATTAATAAATTGTCAATTGCAACCTGGTCGGTAGCGTCAAAATCGATAATTTCATCAGCAATTTTGTCGTTTACGTTATCAACAGCATTTTGCACGCCCTTGCCAAGATAACGGCTTTTATCGCCGTCTCTTAATTCCACTGCTTCGTGCTCGCCTGTGGATGCGCCGCTTGGAACGGCTGCTCTTCCAACAACACCGCTTTCGAGTAATACTTCAACCTCAAGAGTAGGGTTGCCTCTCGAATCAAGAATTTCTCTACCTAAAACATCAAGAATAGTCGTCATTTTTTTATTCCTTTATACTTTTATTAAAATTACCTTCAGCATCAAAAAAAATATTTTTTGTATATACAAACTTACAGAAAAAAGGATAATTATTTACATCCATTTGTAATACTTAAGTTGAAACGGGACTTTTGTTAAATTTGAGTATGGATAAATAAATTTAATTGGAGTCAAAAAAAATTAATCAAATAAACGAAACATCTAACTTGCGGGAAAGAAAAACATCAAAAGAAAAGCTGATAATACTTCGTGAACTTTTGTCGGATAAAATTCCAATAGGAAAAGTATCTGAAAAATACGGTATACATCTAAATGTAATTTACAATTGGCAGAAAACCTTCTTCGAAAAAATGCGAGATGGTTACAATAAAGTACGGCGTCAAAGTGTAATTGATTACCTTTATAATTTCTGGAGGAGGAATTAATTGAAAGTTTTCATCCCAAGTAGTGGAAAGCGGAATTAAATTAAAAATATTTGTCTGTCCATCCTTATTTTTTGTGCCAACAAATAATTCAAACCAAGCATTTTGGACTCCTTCTTGTGGAAATAATTCAGAGCTAAAATAATAAGTAGGGCTATAATCAAGTTTTAATAATTTTTCATATTTACCTCATTGAATAATTAAAATTTTTGTATCCGCAGAATTCCAACCCCAAACAACTAATTTATGCTCGAGTAAAACCATTGTTTCCATTGTTTTAACCGGGGAAGAAATTTCCCATTTAATTTCTCCGTATTTATCTAAGCAATAAATGTCACCCTCATATGTTGCAAAATAAATATTACATTCACCATCGTTTATAAGATGCGTGCTTACACCAGTAATATTTTTCTCCCAGTTTAAATTTCCTTTATAATTAACCTGATAGACTCGACTGTTTGTTGCGAAGGTAATATCACCGTTTTTATCTATGGTAGAAGCAACATCAGCACCTGATTCATCTATTTTCAAATTGAATTTCCAAACTATATTTCCGTTATTAATACAAGCAAAAACAGAATCGTTAAGAATGTATATATTTTCAGAGTTATCTATTAAAGGATATCTGTTCACCCAATTTCCAAAATTATTTAAACTCCACTTTATATTTCCATTTAAATCTAAAGCAGATACATAGTTTTGGCTTGATGTATACAAAGTATTACCATCCGGGCTGAATAGGACACAACTACGTGGGTATTCTGGCAGCATCCATTTTATATTAAGATCCCTGTCGAGAGAGTAAAGACCTTTCATACCACTAAAATAAAGATTACTATTTTTATCTATTATAATGCCCGCCCCGCCAGTTAGAACTTGATCATTTAAAGGTAAACTATTGATTGCATTACCGGAAGAATCAATTATAAAAAAGTTACCGCCGAAAGATGCCGAGAACACTTGATTAGTTCTACTAATTAATGGAGATGAGAAAATTTCCGGATTTAAAGAACTCGCAATATTCTTATGCCATAACAGCTTGCCGCCAATAGAATATTTGTTTAATACCACAGTGTTGAGATTAACAGAATCCCGGCTAAAACTACTTACAAAATAAATATTATTCAGTTCATCGATTGTTAAATAACCATTTTGGTAACCACTTGTTTCAATAGTTGAGGTAATTATTCCGCATGAAGGACCGATGTATTTAGACCTGCCTGTAAATTGCGGATCGTGTTGGAACATCGGCCAGGGGCTGTCTGCAAGGCTCGGCCACGGAATATCTTCCTGGTAACCCGGCGGCTTTGTTGGCTGCGGTTCGGTGGGGCTGTCTTTTTTGCAGCCGCTGCTTAAGAATAGCAGTAATAAAATTACTGCGTTAATTATAAAAGTTTTTACCATTGTCGTTATTCCTTTTGTTTTGTTTGTAAAAGATAATTAGTATTTGTTTTTTGCTTTGCAAAACCGGTAGAGAAAAAGCGAAAGTGAGTAATGGAGAGAGTAAGAGTAAGAGTAAGAGTAAGAGTAAGAAAAATAGTAAGAAAAACTATTAGTACCCGCGGGAGCATTAATGACCGATAGCCAGCGGTTCCTCCGTCCATTACTAAACGGTGCTAACGAATGACAAAAGTTATTTATTTTTTTCAAAAACCCGTCCCTCGTAAAATTTTTGTTTTTAACTTAGGTTTATTTTTATTTTAAGTCAAGTACCGCACGCCGCTATACATAGAAAAGGGTATTTTTTAATTGCCACGTCCTTCAGGGCGTGGAGCAGTTATATGATTGTTGCCCGGCTTTGCCGCATTGTTATGTTATAATGTGGCAAAGCCTATACATTCTGTTTTATTTCTTCCCCGCCATAAATGACGCGGGGTAAGTATAACCCGACTGCCCGCTGAAATATAAAAATTACTTAATCAATGTCATCTTACCGGTGGTTTTGTATCTGCCGCTTGTTAAAGTGTAAAGATAAACTCCCGATGCAAGTTCTCTACCATTTGAAGGAAACCTTGCGGTATAACTCCCCGCTTCTTTGTTTCCGCTTACAAGAGTTTCTATTAACTGTCCGTAAATATTGTAAACCTTAAGTTCGGTAAAACCATTTCCCGGTATTGCGTAGTTAATAGTAGTTGATGGATTGAATGGATTCGGATAGTTCGTAATTTCAAGTTTATCCGGGATGTTTATTTCTTCATTTGTATTCTCTTTATACAACCCGCCGCGGGTAGCCACTATATTTGTTCGGGGGGTAAGACGGTGACCTTGAAGGTACCTTCCTTTTACAAAGTAATAAACATAATCTGAAGGGCTAAGAAGAATACTGTTATCCGTGTACTCAAAAGTAGATGAACTAACCGTAGCAATTAAATTTGCAGTAGACTCCGGATTGCCTAAAGGCGTTGAGCTAACTGCGCGGTATATAACATAATTTTCAGCATTAATACTGGGATGCGGAGCCCAAACAAGGCGGGGGTTGTTGTTTGCGGTAGCAGTTAGGTTCAATACGTTATTCCAATCTACGGATATATCTATATTCGATACGATATTTGTAGTATTAAGCTCTGTAGAACCATTATAAGATTTTATAAAATAATATGCTTGATTGTTAGCAGGTGATGTATTATATACCGCTTTATCAATATAGAATAATAAGTTAGTATCAAAATCATTGATCCAAATATAATCAGATTGACTTGGAGTATTCCCATGTGCAATTGCTCTATATAATTTATATTTTGTTGCATTTGGATTTTGCTCTTTGCCCCAGAGGAGAGTACTATTTTCCCCTACACTTGTTGAAAAATAATCATTTCCTATAGCCAAACTATTTTGGAAATAATTTGAAGGAAATGAGGTGACATCTGGGGAAGTGAATGTTTTAGGAACCAACTCTCCATTTTCATCCACTAACCATGTTCCTTTCCATAACTGTAAAACGTTGCCGTCTTGAATAAATCCGTCATTTGTTCCATCTGCATCAGCATCCCACCAAAAATTTTGATTTGGGACATTATAAATTACGTGAAAATCTACTCCATAACTATCCGGATAATGTTCAGTTGATGGACGCCCATATCTTGAATCCCTGGTATCAATATATATATAATGATTTGAATCATTTTTTTTGAGTTTATATACACCATAACCGTAATGTGGATCCTTTGTGCCAGATCCCTTTGCACAAAACCCCCAGCCTTTTTGATCACAATGTATACCCAATGTAGTTGAGTTAACAGTTTCAACATCAGTTGAACAATCATCACAATTCTGCGTTGTGCATGCAGAACAGAGATAAAAATTATTGTTGTTATCATAACAATATGAATTAATAATTTTTTTAAGTTCAAATGAAAAATTACCTATCCCATTTTCAACACAAATATAAAACTCAGGCGCATATTTTTGTGAGTAAACGGTAATTGTTAAAAAAAGAAATAATATTGTAGTTTTCATATTAACCTCACTTATAACTTGTAAGAATATTATTCTTATACCCAGGAACAAATAATTGTCCATACCCAATAGATAGGGAAAAAACATCGCGGATGTTACTAGATGGATATTCGATTGTGTAAATCATTTCACCATTTTTAGATAGTTTTATTAAATTTTTATCATTCCCAATAGAAATGAAATAAATACTTCCTTCAGCATCACATACGAGTGGATTTACAACATTGACATATTCGTAGCTCCATCTAAATTTACCATCATAATCAAGCGATATGATTTTTCCTACATCAAGATAAAGGTTGCCTTCTTTATCCATCGTAAACATATTATAGCTGTCCATATCAGAAACAAAATCAATTTTATATTTCCACCTCACTGTCCCATCACTTTTTAGTGAGTAAAATGTTGGATTATCCATTGAATCTTTAGAAAAAAGATAAATATTACCCTTGCTGTCAATTAATGGGGTGCTGTGTAAAATCGGTCTGTCTTTTCCGAATTTCCATAATACCGTTTTACTATTAACACCAAATGCAATAATTGAATGTGAATTTAACGGACAAGGAATATAAAGCACATTACCGTCCGGTGAAAAACTCATACTATTATACTCATCGCCGGCAATTTCAAGATCATCGGCTTCCCATTTTACATACCCGTTTCTATCTATTGCATATAATATCCAGCTACGCCAATCTTTTAAACCTATAGCGTATATGTTTCCATCCTTACCTATATTTATACCTGTTTGAAAAATTTGTGTGCCTATATTCAGTTCCCATTTCAATGAGCCGTCACTTTTTATTGCGTATAATTTTTTTTCATCGGGAGAGCTGACATAAACAGTGCCTTCATTATCTATAAGTGGAGAGGATAAAGAAGTTCCTCTGTAAACACTAAACTGACGACACCATTGCAGCTTACCATCTAAACCATATTTAACTAATCCGCTGATTGATGAAGGATAATTAGTTATGACCGTATAAATCGAAGAATCATTTGAGATAGCTACCCCACATGCGGTTTGGACAGTATCAATATTCCAATTTAATATACCCATTGGTCCTATTGATTTACTTCTCCCAGTATTCTGCGGGTCAGCTCTATACATCGGCCAGGGGCTGTCTGCCAAACTTGGCCACGGAATATCTTCCTGGTAGCCCGGCGGCTTTGTTGGCTGCGGCTCTGTGGGGCTGTTCTTTTTGCAGCCGCTGCTTAAGAATAGCAGTAATAAAATTACCGCGTTAATTATAAAAGTTTTTACCATTGTTGTTACTCCTTCTGTTTTGTTTGTAAAAGATAATTAGTTGTTGTTTTCATTTTTATGCAAAACCGGTAGAGAAAGAAAGCGAAAGTGAGTAATGGAGAGAGTAAGAGAAAGAGTAAGAGTAAGAAAAATTATTAATCCCCGCGGGAGCATTAGTGACCGATAACCAGAGGTTCCTCCGTCCATTACTAAACGGAACTAACGAATGACAAAAGTTATTTATTTTTTTCAAAATCCCGACCCTCGTAAAAATTTTGGTTTTAACTTAGTTTTATTTTTAGTTTAAGTCAAGTACCGCGCCGCTGTACATGGGGAGGAGTATTGTTTAATTGTTAAATTGCTTTATTGCTGTTTTGAAAACCGCATTTCGACAAGATCAATGGTCGGGGGCAATGACTTTTGAGACAACCCTTTAATGGAAATATAGAGCGAATCGTTTAACGGTGATAACCGTTTCCAACCATTTATAGTAGACTCATGATTTGTTAATTCACAAATTTTTCCAGAGCAAATAATCGCAATTTTGCACTATAAAACAATTTAACAATTTTTTAGTACCCTGCACTATTATTTTTTAATATCGGTTTAGAAAACCATTATTATTCCGGTTTTCCCGCCCAGGGGTTGTTATCGGTATTCCACATTTCGGCTTTTATTTTTAATCCATCGTCAGTTTTTTGCCAGATGGTTATGTATTTTCCATTGTCTTTAACCGGCTCGTTAAGTCCGAAAACTTCTATCGACATCTCAAAATTTCCTATTTCAACGTACGTTTTTCCCTCGCCAAAAACATCTACTGTAGTTACATTAAAGGCGGTTACTTTTGATGCTTTTTGACTTTCTTCGGTTGCTTCCATAATTGCTTTTTTACCCTTAATAATAGGGTTATAACTTGGAAGTGAAACCGCATCATCCATGTAGATGTCTTGCATGAATGAATAATCGTTTTTTAACATTCCTTCCGCCATTTTATCGTTTAACTTTTTTATTTCAGCTTTAACAACATCAACATCCTGAGCAAACAGAGGGGTAAAGAAAAGAATTACAAAACAAAACAGCATACCGATTGAAATTGTGTTTTTCACAAAACCTCCAATGATTGGGTTAAAAAAAATTTGCCATTATTACGGAAATGGGTGAATTCGGAAATAAATATAAAAAAATATTTGCCCGCCGGAAATAGGCGCTAAAAAAAAGACGATTGCCTGACTAAGCTTCAAAGAAGATGGATTTAAATGATGTTTGGGATGATAACTTTATTTGTATAATAAACGAAGCTACCGCAGCATTAGACCACGGCAGCTTCATCCTCCGGGGGAAATTATTGTAAAGTAACCTGGTTTACTGTCAAAGCTTCGCCAATAAGAACCGCTTCATTATTATTTGATAAAACAAAATTGTATGTCATCGCATAAACATAAGCGTCACCTGCAGCCAGCGCACCGAGTTCTGAAGCTGAAAATGTTGCGGAAGTTGCACCGGTAATATTTTGTTTAAATTTGTAAGCGCCGTTTTTATCCGAAATAAAAATTGCATTAAATGCACCGGCGCTTGAAGTCGTCCAGCTTATGGTTAAATCGCTTGTGCGGGGAATACTACTATTTGCCGCGGGTGCAGTTAAAGTCATTTCGCCTGGAACTTGAACACTTTTTTGTTGAAGAGTATAACCGGTTACATCAAAGGTAGCGGTAACGGCGCTGCTGGAAAGTGTCATTAAAGATAACGGATTTGCGGGATCGGGAAAATAATAGTTTGTGCTTGTACCACTGGTATTTTTTGCAAAAACATAATTGGTTCCGCTAACAGCTACAGAAACTTCACCTTTATCCTGGTTATTTAAATTTGCTACACCAACACCGGTGCTAATGGTAAATCCCGATTGAGTGACTGAGGTGCGAATAAGACCCAATATATGCGTCGGGGTTACTCCCCCAAAATCAGTAGGCAATGGGTTTGAGTTATTACTGTTATTATTATTGTTATTATTGGTATTAAGCGGATTATCTTCTTTATTACATCCGGCTATAATTAATAGCGCTGAAAATAGAAAAAGAGAAAGAAATGTTTTTAGACTCTTCATATCTGGTCCTTTGTGATTGATAATTAATAAATAGGTTAAAGGTATATAGACAAGTATAATAAAATATTATGCCAAAAATAAAAATGATAATATCTTTTTTCTGATAGCAATTATTAACGTGACGCAAAACATACAGACAAGTAACATATTTACTTTGTCTCCTTTTTGCGACAGACAAAGAGAGTGTGTCTTTAATTATTAAAGCCTAAACTGGGCAAGCCCCCGCGGGGCGGGACAAGCAGAACCAAATTATTTGAGATTAGTGATTGAATAATGGTTGAATGAAAAACATTCATTAATGCTTTTTATCATTTAGTTTGCAAATATTCTACCATATATTACAAGAATTTAAGTGTTAAGGTACAATTAAATAAGCACAGCTAAACTTTTTTTGCTATCGGAATCGAGAACCAGGCGGTTGTCCCTTTATCTAATTCACTTTTGACTCTAAACGTGCCTTCATTTTTTTCAATAAACTCTTTGCAAAGAATCAACCCCAGCCCAGATCCCTCCTCGTTATCGGTTCCCTTCTTCGAACGATGTTTGCCGAGATCAAAAATACTTTCAATTTCAGACTCCGACATACCCATTCCGGTGTCTTGAACAGATATTTTTAATTTGTCCTGTAACTTCAGAATTTCAATAATTATTTTACCGGAGCGGGGGGTGAATTTTATTGCGTTGGAAATTAAATTTCTAATCACAGTGCTAATCATATTCGGATCGGCGTAAACATCAATATTTGCAACATCATTAAATCCAATACAATTTATTTCAATTTCTTTTTTTAAGGCTGAATCATTTAATAATTTTATAACATCATTTGCAATTTCGTTTAAAGAAAAAGCGACAGGTTCCGGTTTTAAAACCCCCATCTGTACACGCGTCCAGTCAAGAAGATTTTCAAGCAGTTTATAAAACTTTTGCGCTGAAGAATTAAGTGTGCTGCCAATCTGCGCAATTTCTTCTTTTGTAAGGTTATCAATTTCTTCTTTCAGTAAACTTGTACTTCCGAGAAAAAAGTTAAATGGTCCCTTTAAATCATGTGCAATAATTGAAAAGAATTTATCTTTGGTCGTATTCAGTTCTCTCAACTCATGTGTTCTTTTCTCAACTTCTATTTCTAAAAGTTTGTTTCTTTCTGTAATTCTGATATTATTAATTTTCGATACAAGAAATATTACAAAGAGGACCAAAAATAAAAGAATTACTTTAAATACGGTTGTTTGATAAAATGGGGGGATTACTGTGATTTTTAATGTAATAGGTTCATGCGTCCAAATTCCATCAGGGTTTGAAGCCTTAAGATAGAAGGTGTACGTTCCCCCACTTAAATTTGTATAGGTTGCATAGCGATGTTTCGCATCGGTGTATATCCATTTCTGGTCGAAACCATCCAGATAATAAGCATACTTATTTTCATCGGGAGATGAATAATGGAGAGCGGAAAAATCTATACTAAACACATAATCGCTATGGGGCAGTGTAATTTCTTTTGTATATGTAATTGAAGATTTAAGCGGGCTGTTTAGTCCGGGTGTTACGGGCTCATTGAAAATTTTGAACCCTGTAAAAGCTACTTGTGGCGGGTACAAATTTAGTTTCAGGCTGTCAGGGTAAAATGAATTAAAACCATTTATCCCTCCGACAAACATTTCCCCGGTTTTTTCATCATAATAAGCGCCTTCTTTAAATTCGTTACTCTGCAAACCGTCAGACGCATTATAATTGATAAATAATCCGATTGTCGGATCAAAAACATTTAAACCGTTATTTGTTGTAAGCCAGAGCCGATTATGATCATCTACCAAAATATTATAAATAAAGTCATCGGATAATCCGTTTTCTTTGTTGTATTCTTTGAAAACGTATTTTCCTTTTTCTCTCTCTTTTTTATCGAGTTGATATAGTCCGCCCCCGAGAGTTCCAATCCAAATTGTTCCGGTTTTATCTTCAACAACTTTTGATATTCTATCGTACTGAAGACTTTGTGGATCATTTTGATCTTTTACAAACCTTTTAAATTTTTCGGTTTGTGTATTTAAAATGTTTAACCCAAAATAGGTTCCGATCCATAAAGTTCGCTGGCTGTCTTCAAAAATAGAAGTGATACGCGAATTACTTATGGATGAAAGATCATCGGGTTTGTTAGTAAATTTTTTTGCAGTTCCATTTTTTCTATCATACAACACCAGCCCATTGTTTAATGTACCAACCCAAAAATTGCCGTGGTTGTCTTCTTCAATTGCAGTTATACGTTCCTTTGCAATAGAAAGCGGCATCTTTCCATTGCGACTATTAAAAAAAGTTTGAGTAGTGTAATTAAATTTATTTAAGCCGCCGTCCATTGTCCCAACCCAAAGATCACCTTGTTTATCTATATATAATTGGGTGACACGATTATCGCTGAGAGAGTATATATTATCGGAGGATGAATATTTATCAAATATTTTTTTTTGTTTATTGTACCTATTTAAACCGCCGCCCCATGTTCCAACCCATAAAGTTCCAAAATTATCTTTTAATATTGAAAACACTCTATTATGGCTTAGGCTGCCGGAAATATCCGGATTGTGCCGAAACATTTTAAAACTATCCCAATTACGATTTAATTTATTTATACCTCCACTGTATGTTCCTATCCATATAATCCCTGTACGATCCTGGTATAAAGTTATTATATCATTCTGGCTTAAACTATTAGGATTAGAGGCACTGTATGTGTAATTAGAAAAAGTTTGGTTTGATTCATCAAATAAATTTAATCCGCCGTCCCACACACCAAGCCAAATGTAACCGTGTTTGTCTTTAATTATTGAGTTTACACTATTTCCGCTAATAGAATTGTCATCGTTCGGGGAGTGTTTGTAAATAGTAAATTTTAATTTATCAACAACTGTATTTGGGTTTTCATTTAGATAGTAATAAAAATCTTTCAGGTTTAAAGTATTTAACCCGCTATTGTTAGTTCCAACAAAAAGTTTGTTGTTTTTATCTATAAAAAGACTTCGGATAAAATTTCCGGAGAGGCTGTTTTTGTTTCCGGTTATATTCCTGATGTGTATAAACTTGCCCGATTCAGGGTTAAAATAATCCAGCCCGTTTTCAGTGCCAATCCAAAGATTTTTATTATTATCTTCAGCAATACAATAAACACGGTTATCAATTAAACTTGCAGGGTTGTCGGCATCATTTTGAAATGATGTAAAAGTTAAATTTTGCCTGTTTAATTTATTTAGTCCTCCACCATAAGTAGCAACCCATAGTCGTTCTTTAGAATCTTCAAAAATATATCTTATACTATTGTTGGTCAAAGAGTTAGCTACATTGGGATTGTTCAGCAAAGCAGTAAATTTTTCAGAGCGAGCATCAAATTTATTCAACCCTCCGCCGTTTGTTCCAACCCAAATTACACCGGCTTTATCCTGCATTAAAAATGTAGCGTAATTGTCGGATATCGAGTTTGAATCGGAGTTAGAATGCTTAAATACGGTAAAATCATACCCATCATACCGGTTTAATCCATCCTGAGTGGCGAACCACAAAAAGCCCATTTGATCCTGAAGGACATTAACAACAACACTTTGTGACAATCCCTGATCCACCGATATTCTCTGGAATTTTAACTCGTGAACCTGCGAAAACAGATTTGCTGCCGAAATTAGAAGGGCTATTAATATTTTATAAACTCTTTGCACAAATATTCATTAACTTTTAGATACACTACTTCGGTTTATAATCGAAAACTTTTTAAAAAAGTTTAATTAGTTTTTTTAGCTTCAAAATTTTCGTCTAAAAATAATTTGCAAAATAATTACTGTTTTTTGAAAATAACCGGAATTATTTTGCTGCAATTTTCGTCAAATCTTTTTCAAGGCTCTCTTGAGGGGTTTCAGTAATTCTGCCAATCTCCGTTCCGTCCCTCATGAAGATAAAAGTAGGAACCAATGAAACACCATATTCATAGGTATTTATTGCGCCCGCTTTTTTATCCCTATCAACAGCTATTATTGTTATCTTTTCTTTTGGGTAGGAGAGCCAATCAACTATTTTAAAAAATCTTGGAACTTCCCTGCGGCTGTCGCTGCACCATGTTCCCAATATAATGGTAACGTATACCTCATCCATTTTATCTTTTAATGATGACAAAGTTTCCTCATCAACTTCGTACATTTCATACTCAGAGTTCCACCACCACGAAAACGCAGAATCGTTGAATGCTTCGCGGGTACAAAGTCCTATTAACATATTTTCATCTGTTTTTTCATGGGTAAAAACACTGCTGCTATCTTGTGCAAATGATAGTGTCGAAATAAAAATAATAATAGCTGCTATCTTTTTCATAAATTGTTTTCCTCGTTATTCAGAGAGTTTCTTCTTAAATCTATCCCCCATAATAGTTTTTTTCTTAGAATTTCGAAATAATTTGTAAGCGAAGTGTGCACTAATCTTAATGATCGTTTACTTTTATTTATTTTTAATTCTAACGGAGGCGGGAATGAAAATACCCTCTGCCCATCGCAGTTTACCTGCAGTTCTTTATACATAGAATCAGCACGAATAATAATTTCCTGATTTGAGGGAAGCACGATTGGTCTAACCGTTAGACTATGGGGCGATATCGGACTAATAGTTAAAACATCGCACTTCGGGCTAACTATCGGTCCTCCTGTAGAAATTGAATAACCTGTTGAACCGGTAGGTGTAGCAATAATTAAACCGTCGGCTGCAAAGGTAGTTACGTATTCGCCGCCGACAAGAATTGTAAGTTCAATCATTTTAGGCCAGCCTCCCTTATCAATAACTATATCGTTTATTGCATAAAGAGTTTCAACCTTATAGTTTGAACAATCGGCTGTTATAAGCATTCTTTCTTCAATTTCGTATTTCCCTTTTTTTATTTCTTCAATAAATTCTTCCATCTGGTTTACATTTGCTTCAGCCAGAAAACCGAGTTTACCGAAGTTTAACCCGAGTACAGGTTTGTCATAAAATTGCGCCTTAAATGCTGTAGCAAGCATTGTTCCGTCACCACCGATTGAAATAATCATGTCACTTTTTTGGCAGACTTTATCGTCACTTATAAAAAGCGATTTATTTATTTTAAATGGCAGTTGTTCCCGCTGGGGGAGAAGCGAATTGCTTATAAAATATTCGAACCCGTTTTGTTTGAGTAACCCGACAAGTTTCGAAACTACTTCCAAAACATTAACTTTTGTGGTGTTTGCAATTATTCCAATTATCATAATTTTTCCGTTTTTAGTATTTATGCCCTGTTAGAAAGTTTTTCTTTGTCTATTTCATCTAATAAAAAGCTATTTAATTCGGTTATAATGTCGTTCAAAAATTTGTTTTCATAGGATAACAAATTCCCGTTTGTTTTTTCAGCTATCATTTTAAGCATATTCACGGCAATTTCGGCGTTGTTAATGTTTTTTTCAAACTTTTCCGTTATCGAGTTTGGCTGCCTGCCGAACGATATTTCAGCCACAGCAACGTACTGTTTTATTAATTGAATAAATAAAATATTCTTTTCTGTCTCTTTTTTCAATTTTTTTCTTTTTCAACTTCCCACAACTTTGCATATTTTGTAAAAACATATGCCGATGAAAATACTGCGAGAATAAATCCCTGTATTCCGTCCAAGAAACCACGCTTTAAAAAATACATTTTTACAAACTGAAAACAAGGTCGAATTAGCAGGTCGGATATTTTAAAACGTCTATTCTTTTTAAATATTTCCTCAGCAGCTAACGATGTGTAACTATTATACTTTTCAAAGTAATGAAAAATCGATGGATCGGTGTAATGTTCAATATCACTGTTTAAAGTGCCCGCAGAACCTGAATAAACAAGATGCTCGTGAACATTACTTTCGCTAAACTTAACTTTGTTTTTATTAAAAAGCCGCTCAATTCTTCCGGGATACCAACCGCTGTGTTTAATCCACCTGCCGAGGAAATTGGCAATGCGCGGAACAGAAAAAATATCGAATAACGGGGTTGATGATTTAAATTCTATCAGTTCTTTTTTCAAAGCCGGTGTTAGCGCCTCGTCGGCATCAATCCACAAAATCCACTCATTTGTTGTTAAACCAAGCGCAATATTTTTTGTGCCTGAGTAACCCTGCCATGGAGAAACATTATATTTTACATCGGCAAAGGATTTTACTATTTCGAGGGTGCGGTCGGTAGATTTGTCATCAATAACAACTACTATTTCATCAATGCACCCAAGCTGACTTTTTATACATCTGCTTATATTAGCTTCTTCATTTTTTGCAATAATTATTGATGATAATTTTATCATACAAAATCTTTCTTACTAATCGAGGTGTAATTTATAATAAATTTATTATCAAATTTAGCTATATTTACCGGCATTGGAATTGGTTGAATAAAATATAATTAATGTACAAAGAAACAAATAAATTATCCTCGGCGAAAAAAAATCCCGCCGCATCATCACCAAATTATAACATCTTTTATTGATGAACAAATTTTTTGATTTATTCAAACAGGCTTATTTAAAAGTCGGCACAAGCCCCGTTGCTGAAATTGCATGGGTAATGACCGGGCAACTGCTCTCTGTTGTACTCGGTTTTATTATAATTAAAATTCTTTCGGGTCTTGGCACCGAACAATATGGAGTCTATGTTCTTGTTTTAACCGCCGCGGCATTTGCGGGTTTGTTGTTTTATGGTCCGCTGCTTCAGGGATTTTTACGCTTTTATTATACCTATGCCGCAAAAAGTTTACAAACTTTATTTTCTAAATACTTTTTCCGGCTCCTTTTTTTATTAAGCCTTTTAGTCTTAGCTTCTGCTTTGTTGCTCTCATTTATTAACCTTGCTTTTCCATTTTACCAATTAAAATATTTTTTTATTGCCACAGGCATTTTTATTGCGGCTTTAAAGTTTAACGAGTTTTTAAATTCGGTTCTTAATCTTCTCCGTAAGCGCAAATTAAATTCTATTTTACAGGGCATCGAAAAAACAATTTCGATTTTGCTTTTACTTCTTATTCTTAAAATGAACTTTTTAACTATAGAAACAGCAATCCTAATTCTTGCAGCGGTTGCACTACTCTTTGGAAGCGGAAAGTTTTTATGTTTTAAAAAATTACTTCCGGAACAGCAGCCCGCTGATTTTGGGGTATTAAAAACCGAAATAAAGAGCAGTTTGTTTCCATACATGATGCCTTTTGTTCTATGGGGAATAAGCGGCTGGCTTCAATTAAATGGCGAAAAATGGATTATTAACGAATACCTTTCAACATCCGATGTTGGCATTTACGGTGTAATGATGGCAGTGGTTAACTCACTTGTTGTTATTCCGAACAACATTATTGTTGAGTTTGCTATGCCGATTATTTTTAAATATTACGCCGACCTAAAAGACAAGGAAAATGTTTTAACCGGTTATATGTATATAAAATTAATTTTTGTCCTCATTCTTTTTCTAACTGCAGGCGCTACGGTTGTTTCTTTTTTCGCCGGTTCTTTTCTAATAAAATTAATAAGCAGTAACAGTTTTACTACCTTTTCGTACTTGCTGCCTTCATTAACTCTCGGGACAGGATTGTTTTTTACAGGCCAGGCGCTGACGAATCTCGGGATGGCGCTCAACAAGCCTGAAAAATATCTGGCGCCAAAGATTGTTATAGGAATTATGTCGGTTATTCTGAACCTGATTCTCATAAAAACTTTCGGTATAGAGGGAGTTTCGTATTCGGTTTTAATTTCGGGCACTGCATATGTTTTTTATATTTGGGTAGTAAATAAAAAGATATTAAAAAGTTTTAGCTTTGTATGATACTCAAAAAGTTTAGGAATACAATTTTATGAAGTGCGCTGCCGTTATGATGCAGTATGATTATGGTGATAAATCCAGAGGATACTCGTACGAGTATTATAATGTTTTTCTTCCTTTAAAAGATGAGATAGGAGAAAGTAATATTGTACTCTTCGATTTCTATGACGAGTACAAAAGAAACGGTAAACAGGCGATGAATAAAAAGCTGTTTGAGTTTATCAAAACTGAAAAACCTGAATTTGCAGTATTTTGTCTTTTTGAAAATGAATTTGACGAAACCATTCTGAACGAAATAAGAAAACACACAAAAATAGTTTCATATTTTTTTGATGACCCGTGGCGTCAGAAATTTGTACGTCACTGGATAAATTATTTTGATTTTTTTACTACCCCTGATTATTATATGCACCAAACTTATCTATTCGAAAAAATAGATAAAGCTATTTACCTTCCGTTTGGTTTTAATAAAAATATTTATAAAAAAATTGATGTCGACAAAGATATTGAGGTTAGTTTTATTGGCGCCTACAATCCTTACCGTAAATGGGTAATCGACCAATTAAAAAAGGATGGAATCGACGTAAAGGTTTTCGGTCGATTCTGGGATAAAGATTCTAAATGGATTACACAGGAAAAAATGGTAAATGTATTTAACCGGAGCAAAATAAATTTAAACTTATCAAATGCTGTTTCCACTGAAGTACGTTACCTTGCTTCGGCAGTTAAATCTCCAAAAGCAATAAAACAACTGATCCTAAATAAAAAAACACGTGAACAGGTTAAAGGGCGTCACTACGAAATAAACGGCTGCGGCGGTTTTCAATTGAGTTATTTTGTGCCCGGATTAAATATGGTTTACGAAATTGAAAAAGAAATTGCCGTGTTTGATAGTGTTTCGTCACTCCCAGGGCTAATAAAATTCTTTTTGATGAATGAACCCTTACGCGATAAAATTTCTGAGCAAGGTTACAAACGTTCTATTAGCGAACATACTTCGCAAAATTATATGAAAAAACTAATTGATACTGTTACCGCTGTATGAAAAAAAGTTTTATATCCCGGCTGCATAATATTATAAATGAATTCGGGATTTATCCGAAGAAGACATTCTTTGCCATCAAAGGAACTATTCCTTTTTTTAAGGATTTATCTTCTCTTAAAACAGAAATAAAATCGGGAACTAATTTTTCTATACACAGCTACTCTCCTAATCTCTCCGATCGTTATGATGATGCCGGCACAGTACAACTACATTATACTCACCAGGATCTTTATGTTGCAAAAAAGATTTTTGAAGCAAGTCCGGAAAAACATGTCGATGTCGGTTCCAGAATTGATGGTTTAATAACTCATCTTGCCGTGTTTCGCGAGGTAGAGGTTTTTGATATTCGCGAACTTAAAAACGATATTAGCGGTGTAAAATTTGTTCAAGCAAATTTGATGACAGATGAACCGAAATTTTACAATTACACCGATTCACTTTCCTGTCTTCATGCCATCGAACATTTTGGGCTTGGGCGTTACGGTGATCCGGTTGATGCAGATGGTTATCTTAAAGGATTGGCAAACATAACTAAAATAATAAAACAGGGGGGTAAATTTTATTTCTCCGTACCAATTGGTCCACAACGGATTGAATTTAATGCCCACAGAGTTTTTGCCGTCAAGTACATTCAAAATTTATTGGAAACAGATTTTGTAATAAACAGCTTTGCTTGTATTGATGATAATAATAATCTAAAAACAGACGTAGATATTACCATCAAAGATGCAGCGAATAATTTTAATTGTAATTATGGCTGTGGTATTTTCGAGTTAACAAAAAGATAAATGAACAGAGATATTTTAAATCCGTTAGTCTCCGTAATAGTTACATCTTATAACTCCGGGGATTATTTAGAAGAGGCTGTATTTTCGGTTGTTGAGCAGAGTTACAAAAACTTAGAAATAATTATTGTTGATGATGGGTCAACTGATGACACAAAATTAGTTGCGTTCAAGTTACAAAAACATTTTCCATCTATACAGTTTTACATGATAGAACACGCCGGGTTACCATCAGTCGTGCGTAATTATGGAATCGCCAAATCGAAAGGTGAGTTTATTGCTTTTCTTGATGCAGACGACAAATGGACAAATAACAAAATAAAAAATCAGGTTGATTATTTATTAAAACATCCCGGGGATGTTCTTTGTTATGCGATGAATATTACATTCGGTGCGGTAAATATTTTTTCGCCGAGTTATGAACTATTGCCTCTTCCCTGGAAAGCTGCAAAAAACTTAACCGAACTTTTAATAAAAGGTAATTCAATTCCGCTTTCTACTGTGCTCGTTAGAAGCGATGTTCTAAAAAAGATCGGTGGGTTTGACGAAGACCCCGAACTTAAAATTGAAGATTACGACCTTTGGATTAGGTTAGGCGAGTTTGGCAACTACGGTTTTATAAATAGAATCTTTACCTACTACAGAATACACAAGTCGCAGTTTTCATCCGATTGGGAAACAAAAAAAAGCAGGCTTGAGTATCTTGCAAAAAAAAGAAATTTGAATCTGCCGCCATATAAATTTTACCGTAATAAAAATATTGTTATCCGCCTTGCAAGAAATCTTGTGCATTTCTTAAATTTGTTGTGGGTTAGCTTTTTATCGCTTTTTGATTCGAATAAATATTTAACTGATATTTTAATAAACTCAAAACCAAAAATATTAGTCGTCTCCGTTGCTGGGGGTTGGGGCGGCGGCGAGGAGTTTTTGCTTCGACTTTTTGAAAATTTAACCGGGTATCAATTTGTCACCGTTTCTCCGCCGGGCGAATCGTATAATAATTTTAAACATAACAATGTTGAAGTATTTCAGATCAACAGTTTAAAGAAGTTATTTAGAGATAACGGTAAGTGGACGTTGGCGTCCAAATTAAATGGTCTGCTGAGTATAATTTATTCTACAATAGCTTTAATTCGGGTAATTATTAATCAAAAACCTTCATTTATTTTAGCAAACGGTAATTTTGCGGCTCTCTATTCGCTTCCGTCTTCTTTATTGACGTCTAAAAAACTTTTAGCAATTCAGCATCTTATTTATGAAGAGCAGTCAGTCGAATCAAAAATTTTACGGTTGTTAAACAGATTTGTTTATAAGTTTGTTTGTGTTTCTTTTTCTGTTGAAGATAATGTTAAAAGCATTTTAAAAGGTAGAATTAAAAACAATCTGGTTACTATTCGGCATGGTATAAATTTGCCTGAATTAGATGAGAGTGAAAAAAAATCGGGTAATATTATTAAGATTGGAATTGTCGGCAGCATAATTAGAGTTAAAGCAATTGAAACGGTTATAACAGCTCTCCATAAAATCATAGGTGAAAATAATAATGTGCAACTTCGTATTTACGGCAGCGTAAGGATTACCGAGCCTGATTCACTTGTTTATAAAAATGAACTGAAAAAACAAATAGATAAATTGGAAATTTGTGATAATATTTGTTTTTGCGGATTTGAAAAATCCAAGCAAAAAATTTATTCTAATGTTGATATTGTGGTTAATTATTCTAAAATAGCGGAGGCGTTTTCATTTACTGTTTTGGAAGCCATGGCTTTTGGAAAAATTGTGCTCGCTGCCGATGTAGGCGGACCGAAAGAAATAATAACGGATGGTTATGATGGATTTTTAATAACTCCATCCAACGATGCAGAACTTTTTTCAAAGTTAAAAAATTGTATAATAAATTTTTATTCGGATGAGATGACAGCAATTAGAAATAATGCCCGAAAAACCGTTAAAGAAAAGTTTAGTATGAATACTTTTTCGAGCGCGTACAAAAGTTTGTTTGACTTAATAATTAATTAGAAAGAAAATTTCTGAAAACTGCAATAGTACAGGAGTGGCTTGTTAATTACGCCGGTTCCGAAAAATGTGTGGAGTCATTTAATAATATTTATCCCGAGTCGGATATTTTTTCTCTAGTCGATTTTTTGAACGATGAGGAACGCAATATAATATTAAAAGGAAAACACGCCAACACATCATTTATACAAAAATTACCTTTTGCAAAAAAGAAACACCGCAATTATCTCCCGCTATTCCCTCTTGCAATTGAACAATTTGATTTATCATCATATGATTTAGTTGTAACCAGTTCACATGCAGTTGCAAAAGGGGTATTAACAAATTCCAACCAATTGCATATCTGTTATTGCCATACGCCTATCCGCTATGCGTGGGATTTATATAACCGCTACATAACAGAAGCCGGTTTGACAAAAGGAATAAAAGGATTGATTGCAAAATCCACGCTGCATTATATAAGAATGTGGGATATTTCCACGGCGAATCGTCCCGATTATTTTATAGCTAACTCAAAGCATATTGCAAAGCGCATAAAAAAAACATATAACCGCGAGGCTGAAGTTATTTATCCGCCTGTGGATGTTGATAAATTTCCTCTCTTCGAAAAAAAAGAAAATTATTATTTAACTGCTTCCAGGATGGTCCCGTACAAACGTATCGATTTGATAGTTGAAGCTTTTTCCGGAATGCCCGATAAAAAACTTGTGGTTATCGGTCATGGACCCGAAATGGAAAAAATAAAACAAAAAGCTGGTAAAAATATTGAACTCCTCGGTTACCAGCCGGATAATAAACTTGTAGAATATATGCGGAAAGCAAAAGCATTTGTTTTTGCGGCGGAAGAAGATTTTGGAATAATTGTAGTAGAAGCTATGGCTGCGGGCACGCCAGTTATTGCATGGAAACGCGGAGGCGCCGGGGAAAGTATTATTGATAATAAAACCGGAATTCTGTTTAATGATCAAAATGCCGAATCAATTATCGATGCGGTGCAGCGTTTTGAAAAATCCGAAACCTCTTTTAATCCTAAAATTATAAGTGAATATGCTTCCGGTTTCAGCAGAAAAGTTTTTGAGGAAAATATTTCCTCGTTTATAAATAAAAAAATGGATGAGTTTTATAACAAATAATTTGAAAAATTTTTGTAATGATTGTAAATAAAAAATCGTTATACTTATTACGTCTCGTTATCGACCTGTTTTTACTGAATGCAGTTTTTGTAATATCTTCGGTATGGGCGCAATCCTTTGATATTCTGCTTTCGCGGCAGTATATGTTTTTATTGTTGATGGCTCTGAATATTGTCTGGTATTTTTTTTCCGCCGTATGGAAATTTTATGATGACTTTAATGCCCGCTATTTCGCTTTTCAATTTGTAAATATTTTTCGAAATGTTTTTGTTCAAACCATTACAGCCGTTCTTTTTATCTTCATTGCAAAAGAAGATTTGTTTACAAGAAACTTTATTGTTTACTACACACTGCTGCTGCTAATAGTTATAAGTTTTAGAACAGTTTTTTTCAAACTCACTCTTAAATCGCTCCGCAACAAAGGGAAAAATGTAAGAAATCTAATTGTTATCGGCGCTGGTGAAATTGGCAAAAATTTTAGAAAAATGATAAATGAAAATCCCGACTTTGGTTATAACTTCCTCGGGTTTGTTGACGACGAAAATTCGGGTGAAGATATAATAGGCGGAACCGAACAATTAGAAAATATTTTTAAACAAAAAGATATTGAAGAAGCCGTTATCGCACTGCCGCAATACGCTACCGATACGATTGATGACATCATTCGAATTTGTAACCGAAACGCTATAAAAACTCATATCATCCCCGATTATTTTAAGTTCGTTTCAAAAAAATTTCAAATAAGTATGATGGGCAACTTTCCCATCATCAGTGTGCGTAATGAGCCCCTTGATGAAGTACAATGGCGGTTTGTAAAAAGAACTTTCGATATTGTTTTTTCGGTGGTAATATTAGCCGGTCTTATGTCGTGGCTTATCCCGTTGTTAGCTTTGATATCAAAATTAAGCTCCCGTGGCAGAGTATTTTTTATTCAGGACAGAATTGGGGTAAAAAATGAACAGTTTAAATGCTATAAATTAAGAACGATGATTGAGGACAAATCAGCACAAAAGGAATTTGTGCCCGCGTCGGAAAACGATCCGAGGGTTACAAAGTTCGGCAGATTTTTACGCAAATCTAACCTTGATGAAATACCGCAATTTTTTAACGTGTTGACAGGCAAGATGTCTGTCGTCGGCCCACGCCCACATGCCGTTCCTTACGATGAAAAATATGGAAAAATTGTTGAGGAAATAAAGCTACGGCACAGCGTAAAACCGGGCATTACAGGCTGGGCGCAGATAAACGGTCTGCGCGGCGATGTTGAAGATGAAAATAAAAATGTTAAAAGGACAATTAAACGTATTGAATATGATTTATGGTACATTGAAAACTGGACATTCTGGTTGGACATACAAATAATTTTGTTAACTGTGTGGCAGATGATAAAGGGGGACACAAAGGGTATTTAATTTTTTTTTTTTGCATGTATTTTCTTAACTTCCCCCCAATCCTAAAGATTATTTCCCAAAACCAATAATGGAGCGAATATGAATCGATTGTGTTACTCGTTTATACCCCAAATAAAAAAACCTTTGAATACTCTTTTAATATTTTTCCTCATCGGGTTTTCTACGCTCCCTATATTTTCGCAAATAAGCGAAGGTGGAACACCGTATTCATTTACAAACAATGTTCCCCAGCATGTTGAACGAATTTCGATGCCGGCAGTGAACGTTGCGGCTTTATTAGCCGAGGATGAATTAGAACAATCTAAAGGCTTACCGTTCCGTTTCGGATTCCCTATGGATGTTAACTACAACCTCGAAACTTCCGGTACATGGACTGACTTACCCGGCGGGGCTAAACTTTGGCGTTTGAATATTTATTCCGCGGGTGCAACGACTATTAATTTGATTTATAATGATTTTTGGCTGCCTCAGGATTCAAAATTTTATATTTATAATGAGAACCACAGCGAAATAATCGGGGCATTTACATCCCGAAATAATAACGAGAATGGACAGTTTGCCACTGGGCTCGTTCGCGGTGAGTCAGTAGTTCTTGAATATTATGAACCGGCAAATGTTGAAGTTCCCGGTATAATTAATATTTCATCTGTTATTCACGGTTATAAAGATGTCTTTAAAAAAATTGAAGAGATGGATGGATTTGGTTCTTCCGGTAGTTGCAACAACAACGTTAACTGCCCCGAAGGTGAACCATGGGCAAATCAAATAAGATCCGCTGCCATGATTCTAACAGCAGGAAACTCCCGCCTATGTTCGGGCTCAATGGTTAACAATGTGCGGCAGGATCTTACCCCTTACTTTTTAACCGCTAATCATTGTTGGAGTGGAACGCCAGCTACTTGGATTATTATGTTTAATTATCAAAGCCCCAATTGTAATAATATTGACGGACCTCTAAACTATACCGTTCAGGGAACTACAACAATTGCAAAATATGCAGATTCCGATTTCGCTTTGTTGCTGCTAAATACTGCTCCGCCGGATTCGTATCTGGTTCACTTCAACGGCTGGTCGGCAGAGGATGTTGCTTCTACAAGTTCTGTTGGAATTCATCATCCTTCCGGAGATATTAAAAAGATTTCCTGGGATAACGACCCTTCTTCATCTGCTGATTACGAGCCTTCGCCATACCTCCCAAACTCACATTGGAAAATTACAATGTGGGATGACGGCACAACCGAACCGGGTTCTTCCGGCTCGCCGTTGTTTGACCAAAACAAAAGATTGATCGGACAGCTTCACGGCGGATGGGCATCGTGTACAAGTTTAACAGCCGATTATTACGGCAAGTTTGCAATGTCCTGGAACCGCGGCTCAACACCAGCTACTCGACTAAAAGATTGGCTCGATCCGGATAACACAGGCGTATTAACTCTTGACGGATGGGACCCAACCATCGGAACGCCCGATCAGACGGCTCCAACTACTATTACAGATTTAACAGTTGTTGATCCGACTTCGAATACTCTAACATTAAATTGGACTGCTCCGTTTGATTCTTCATACGGCGGGGTTAAAGCTTATGACATCCGTTACTCAACATCCCCTATTACAGATTCAGTTTCCTTTTATGGCGCTTTGCAGATTACCGGCGTTGCACCCGACACTGCCGGAGCCGCTGAAAACTTTACAGTTAATCAGTTAAGTTTTAATGCAACTTATTACTTTGCAATTCGTTCAAGAGATTTTTGGAATAACTGGTCTCTAATTTCAAATAATCCAGTGGGCACTACTTTAGCGGCTCCTCAAATTGGAGTAACGCCGGACAGTCTTCACTTATTACTTGATTCAGCAACGACGATGACCGGAACAGTAGTCGTTTCGAATGTGTCGACTGATCCTTCAACACTAAATTATTTGGTAAGTTTAGATAACAATATTTACCCAACAAATTCTGTATCATTAAAACTTGTGCCTGTGATGAACGAAAAGAATAATTCGGTTAATCTAGCAAAAGATGAAAATCCTCTGAAAGAACCACGCGGGTTGAGTATTGAAGGAAACGGCGGACCGGATTTATTCGGTTATAATTGGATCGATAGTGATGATCCAAATGGCCCGACTTATATTTGGAACGACATATCTTCAACAGGAACACTTGCCGCCAACTGGCTGCCTACCGGAACTTATGATCCGAAAGATGAAGGATACGCCGGACCATTCCAATTAGGATTTAATTTTAAATATTATGGTAATGTAAAAAGTCAGGTTTTTGTTAGCTCGAACGGTGCGGTTCTTTTTACGGCGCCGGCAGCAAATATGTTTTCGAACGCTCAAATACCTACCAGCAGCGCTCCGAATGATTTTATTGCGCCTTTCTGGGATGATCTTGATGGCAGAACACAAGGAACTGTTCACTATAAGGCTGAGAATGATAAATTTGTCATCCAGTATACTAACTGGCAAAAATATTCCGCAACCGGTTCATTAACATTCCAGGTTGTACTTTATGCCAACGGAAGAATAATGTTGTACTACAACAATATGAGCGCTACTTTAACGTCTGCTACCGTTGGGATTGAAAATGGCGCAGGCGATGATGGATTGCAGGTTGCATACAACGCAGCATATATACACAACAGCCTTGCTGTTAAGTTTGCGGCTGACCCTGATTGGTTATCAAGTAATATCAACAGCGGAATGCTTTATAACGGTAACTCTGCCAATGTTGAATTAACATTTAATTCGGAAGATTATCCTCAGGGTGAATATTCGATGGATCTGATAATAAACAGCAACGACCCTTCTTACCCGGAAATAATTGTTCCGATTAAAATGACGGTTGCATATGCTGTCCCTGTCGAACTAACTTCGCTTACAGCCGAACCAAGAAAAAATGAAGCACGCTTAAGCTGGGCTACCGCTACAGAAACAAATAACCGCGGTTTTGAAGTTGAAAGGGTTACTGTTTCTAATGATAAAAACAACAAAATATTTGAAACAGCAGGTTTTGTAAAAGGAACCGGAACCACAACAGAAAGAGTTTCATATACTTTTACAGATAAAAATCTTAAAATTGGCAAATATATTTACAGGTTAAAACAAGTTGACCTAAACGGTAAGTTTGAGTATTCCCCTGAAGTTGAAGTTGAAATAACGGCACCGGATAATTTTGCACTTTTACAAAATTACCCTAATCCATTTAATCCTTCAACTACAATAGAATTTTCAATGCCTGTTAAAGCCAATGTGAGTATTTCTATTTACAATACACTCGGAGAACTTGTTACAAACCTCCACTCCGGCACAATGGAAGCCGGGTATCATCAAATTAAATTTAATGCTTCCGGATTTACATCGGGAACATATATATACAGAATAAACGTGAACGATGGGAAACTATTTTCTGATTCGAAGAAGATGCTTCTCATAAAATAAAACTGTTTTATTCAACTTTATAACAGCACCATCAAATGTGGTGCTGTTATATATAATAGTTAACCAAAATTTAGCAACTGTCTATCGAGTGTTAACAAAAATCAAATCCACGCAATCTGTAAATTCACTAAATCCGCAATTCGCCAAATTCAACCTTACGAACTTTCCAAATCTTTCAGTCCCCTCTCTTGCCAAATTGCCAAACTAAAACTATTTTAAATCCGTTCATCTTCAAGGATTTTTTGATGGACTATATTTCACTTCATTTTTTGAAGGGCATGTAATGGAAAATATTTTTATACGAATTTTAAATGCATTTGTCTTAGGTATAATCTTTTCGGTGTTAACTCTTCCTCAAAGTTACCGGATGGATAAACCGCCCGGTAATCTTGTAAGCATTAACGATTCAATCCCTTCAAAACAATTTGTTAACTTTAGACGAACTGACCCCGATAATCTCCCCGATGAATCAAATTACAAAAAACCAAAAGAAGAAGTTTTCCCGTTAAATTATTTTAGAAGCACCGGAGTATGGACAGAACTTAATCCCAAAATACCGAGAGTTAGTTACGTAGGACTTCACTTTGTTAATAAAGATACCGGCTGGGTATGCGGAGGAAGCGGCGCAATAATTAAAACTACAAACGGCGGAATAGATTGTACAATTGCAGAAATACAAGCCGTTAAAAAACTAACCATAAAATAATAAAGGAGGATGTATGAAACATATTATTCTTTTTAGTTCCTCGTTCTTCTATTTCTCCATGAAAAGAACTATGCCTAAAATCTTAATCTCTATTTTTTTTCTTAGCAGTTTATCGCATCCTCAAACCGATTCACTTTCCATAAATAATGTAGATTACCGCAGCCGCATTAACATACCGGAATATAATCCCTCGTTAATGCCCTTAAATTATAACAACCGCTCAACCGGCGTATGGACGGAATTAAATCCAAATGTTCCAAGAGTAGATTATTTATCTATTGATTTTATCGGCATCGATGCCGGCTGGGCTGTAGGCGCTAACGGCGCAATAATAAAAACTACAAATGCCGGGCAAAACTGGGAAACAAAACAAAGCAACACCACCAAGATTTTGCTTAACGTAAATTCTTTCAACGGTGATGTAGTAATAGCTGCCGGTTATGATGGCACAATAGTTCGTTCTACAGACGGCGGTGAAAGTTTTGTACAAGTTACAAGTGGTGTAGGCAATGGGATAGATTTATGGGGATTAAAAATGATTAATGATACTCTCGGCTGGATTTGCGGATTGAATAATACATTATTAAAAACCATAGATGGTGGTTTAAACTGGCAGATAATAAACACTGGCTTTATTGGGTTTGATTACTGGACATTAAACTTTTTGAATGAAACTATTGGATATATTGCCTGCGGTAATGGAAACATTTTAAAAACAACAGATGGGGGTGAAAGCTGGCAGTTAATAAATGTTGGAGAAAACATACAGTTATATACCATAACTGTTTTTGATTCACTTAATTTTCTTGCAGCCGGACAAAAAAACGGTACCCTTGGAAGAGTTGCATATACAAGCGACGGAGGAAATTCGTTTGGATACAGCAATGCTGGATATCTTGTAGAGTCCATCAGTTTTGCCAATGATACCTTAGGGTATGCCGTAGGTTCCGAACACGTATTATATAGAACAATAAATAAAGGAAGAAACTGGGAATTTATAAATTTTAGTGAAGTTGGTGAATTTTGTATTAAATTTTTAAATGACAGCATTGCATATCAAGCCGGTCGCGGATTAAAAATAAATAAAACTACTGATACGGGATATGACTGGTTTAAATCAATTCTCAACGATAACTTCACTGATGTTTATTTCTATAGTGAAACTACCGGATTTGTCTTAAGTGGCTCCTTGTACAAAACAACAACCGGGGGATTAAGCTGGTTAAAGATTGAAAATGCACCGGGCGGAAACACTTTACTTTTTTTAGATAGTTTAACCGGGTTTATTGGCGGCAGCCAAACATTATTTAAAACTACAGATGGCGGCGTAAATTGGTATAATGTTAACGGTGTACCGGGGGGAGTAGGGAAAATATTTTTCATAAATTCAGTAACCGGCTGGGCAGCAAGCGGAAGAAACATAATAAATACAACCGATGGCGGGGAAAACTGGATAACGCAAATAACTTTACCGTCTGATAATTTCTCAAGCTTATATTTTATTGATTCACTTAATGGCTGGGCAACCTCAAGATATATTTGGCAAACTACAGATGGAGGTGTGAATTGGAGTCAACAAAACTATCTGCCAAGTGACACTCACGACGATGTGTATTTTGCAAATAAAGACACGGGGTGGATTTCACATTACTCTAGTATTAACACATCACTTTTTAAGACAACTGATGGAGGTGAAAATTGGTTAAATATCAATGAAGTAACAGGAGCCCGGAAATTTTATTTCTTCCCAAATCCAATTCATTGGATCATCCTCGGCTTTTCAAGGTATTACATAACAATTGACAGCGGTTTCAGTTGGATAGAATTTACAAGTGAAGTTCCGATGAGATTGAATAGTTTCAATGCTCCAAACAATAACCTTGGTTTCGCGATTGGCAGTACAGGATTAATCCTTAACTATGAAGACACTACTTATGTCCCTGTTGAATTAATTTCCTTTTCAGTGGAGTCAAACAAAGGATTAATAGAACTAAAATGGACTACCGCTACAGAAACTAATAACAGGGGATTTGAAATCTTACGATCAACAGATAACGAAAACTGGGATATAGTTGGATTTATTACTGGGAATGGAACAACAACATTTCTTCATGCTTATCAATATACCGATGAAGTAAAAATTACAGGGAATTATTATTACCAACTTAAGCAGGTAGATTACAACGGAGAATTCGATTTTAGTCCCACAATTGAAGTGCGCTTAGTTCAGCCTTCTGATTTTATTTTGTATCAGAACTTTCCCAACCCCTTTAATCCAAACACCAAAATCACTTTTGAAATTCCTTTTCAAATAGAAGTAAGGATAATATTATATGACGTAACGGGTCAAGAAATAAAAACTATAACAAATCAAAAATATGAAGCTGGCTTTCATTCTGTAGTACTTAATGCAGATGACTTAAGCTCGGGTGTTTATTTATACCGTATGACAACATTAAGTGGTTATACGGCAGTTAAAAAACTAACAATCATAAAATAAACTGAGGTTACTATGAAACATCTACTTGTTTCGTTTTTCTTTTTTCTTCTCTGTTACAATGTAACAGAAGCACAAACCTATGCTAACATTCCGGGGCCGGAAAATGTTCTTGTGGTTTACAATTCTCTTAATCAAACTTCTATTGATGTGAAAGCTTACTACCAAACCGCCCGCAGCATTCCAACTTCAAATATAAAAGGATTGAATATTCCAACTTCAGCCTATAATGGCGCTGTTCAATTAGAACAGGAAGGCGAAGTAATTAGACGAATGGGTTCATGCAGCGATTATGGTTCTAATGGAGTATGTGATACTTTAGCCTGGTATTATTTTGAAGAATATATTGCCGGTCCAATTAGAAATCATTTAAACAATATGGTTGATCCAAATACCGGCGAATTCCTTTTTAATCAGATTAGATATATAGTACTATGTAAGGGGATCCCGCTAAAATTATGGTCACAAGATCCAGCATGGCATGAATGGGGCGCTAATATATCGGTGGATGCACTTCTTTCTATATTAAATACAAATGGAAACAATAATCAACGACCGGTGGCATATTATTATCCAAATAATAATGCGGAAAATAGAAAAACAAATCCTTATCATGGAAAAGATCAAATGCTTACGATGGAATATAGATTTTTACCAAATACTCCACGTGCCTTGATGCTCTGTTAGACTTTACAAGTTGGGGGACATCTTCCAGTGCATCTATTAACGTGTATCTTTAACCCTCCTTTTTTCTTTGCTCCGTTCAAAAACTTTGCGGTTTTTTGGTTAAATATTACTAAGTTTGATAAGGAAAAAATTTAGTTTTTCCGTGAGATTATGAATAATATTAAAGAGTCTTCGATGCACGATGTGCAGAGTCTGATAATTAAAGGGTACACGCTTTCAGAAAAAAAAGCTTCCAAATATTATGTGTAACTGTAAAGAAATACCTTCCCCGCAGTTGCTGCTCCTATCCGGTTTGAAAAATTGCCGCTTCTTTAAATTATCTTTTCCCGGGTTCTTTTATAATTTCCATTCGGTTGAGAGAAAAATAGCTTTTAATCCTGGTTCTTATTCATTTTTCAACTCATAAAAAATTAGTTCTTTTATTAAGTAATTATTCTAATAACAAATTTTAAAAATAGAGGTCGTTATGTCCGAGTACACAAATAACATACTCGCAAAAGTAAAAGCTCAAAATCCAAACGAGCCCGAATTTCATCAAGCAGTACACGAGGTATTGGAATCTTTAGACGTAGTTCTCAATCGTCATCCCGAATACCGCGCAGCAAGCATACTCGAAAGATTAGTTGAACCGGAAAGAGTTATCATGTTCCGCGTTCCATGGATGGATGATCAGGGTGATTTTCATGTAAACCGTGGTTTCCGTATTGAAATGAACAGTGCAATTGGGCCATACAAAGGAGGTTTAAGATTCCACCCTTCCGTTAACCTTGGCATCTTAAAATTTCTTGCCTTTGAACAAGTATTTAAAAACAGTTTAACAACATTGCCTATGGGCGGTGGTAAAGGCGGTTCCGACTTTGACCCTAAAGGAAAAAGTGACTACGAAGTAATGCGTTTCTGCCAGAGTTTTATGACAGAACTTTACAGGCATATCGGTCCTAACACAGATGTTCCTGCTGGCGACATCGGCGTGGGAGGAAGAGAAATAGGATTTTTATTCGGTCAGTACAAAAGATTAAAAAATGAATTTACCGGTGTACTTACCGGCAAAGGCATCAATTGGGGCGGCTCACTTGTTCGCCCTGAAGCTACCGGCTACGGCGCAACTTATTTTGCACAGGAAATGTTACGAACACGCGGCGCTGAAATTGACGGAAAAACTTTCGCAGTATCAGGCTTCGGAAACGTTGCATGGGGCGCGGTTCAAAAGATTAATCAACTCGGCGGTAAAGTTGTAACTATTTCCGGTCCTGACGGATTTGTTTATGACGCCGACGGTATTAAAGGCGAAAAAATTGAATACATGCTTAAACTAAGAGCAAGCGCCAACGACCGTGTAAAAGATTATGCGGATGAATTTAAAGTTCCTTTTTATGAGGGGAAAAAACCATGGGGCGTTAAAGTTGATGTTGCAATGCCCTGCGCAACACAAAATGAAATTGATGAAAACGACGCAAAAGAACTCGTTAAAAACGGATGTTTCTGCGTATGCGAAGGCGCAAATATGCCAACAACATACGAAGGTTACAAAGTTTTTGAAGATGCCGGAATTCTTTACGCGCCGGGTAAAGCTGCTAACGCTGGCGGCGTTGGAGTTTCAGGTCTTGAAATGACTCAAAACAGTATGCGTTTACCCTGGATTCGTGAAGAAGTTGACGAACGCTTACAACAAATTATGCGCAAAATACATGATGCTTGTACAACCACTGCAGAGCAGTTCGGTTTTAAAGGTAATTATGTTGTTGGCGCTAACATTGCAGGCTTCTTAAAAGTTGCTGACGCAATGCTCGACCAGGGACTTGTATAACTTATTTTGTCCTTCTAACTCAAAGCCCCCCTCAGTTTTCTGACCGGGGCTTTTCTTTTTTATTCCAAGCCGAACGAATTATAAGTTAGATTGCTCTTAAAAATTAGTTTGTAAAAAGGGGATGAGTGAATGGGTGTATGAATTAGGAGATAAACTAATGTTAAATATTCATTCATGCACTCAACCTATATTAGAAATAAACGTATTATTTTATTTTTTGTCTTCCGGTTTTGGCGTTGATACTCCGCCATCGAGCACATATTTCCACTCACCGTTTGCTTTTCTTTTCCAAACAGAAACATAGTTTCCATAAAAGGTGGTATCTTTTGTTTTGTACTCCCAGTTGCCGAATGAATAACCGATTTCGCCGCTTTCGGCAGCTTCGGCTTTTACCGGATACCATGTAAGCTTTGAGCCGTCATCCGGGCGGGCGTTGTAATAATCTTCCAATTCTTTTTTCCCGAGAAGCGGAAATTTTGTATCACGAAGCATTACAACATCTTCATCTGCGTATTGTATAAATGCTTTTGTTATCCCCTCCTTTTCGGAAAGGGCGGAAAAGTTAAGATCGGTTTGTTTTATTTCCTCCGTATACTTTTCTTTTAGATTTTTATCTTGTGTTTGCATGCATCCGCCAAGTAATAAAATGCTAAGAAAAAAAATTAAACTTTTCATATAACCTCATGAGTATGTGTTTTGTAAAAAAAACTTTAGTATAAAAGAATATTTATTAGTCCTTTGTTTTGACATCAAAAAAAGCGACTATTCAACCATCCAGCAATTTAACAATTTTAAATACCGTACTTCAATCAAGCAATGACTAAAATTTCCACGATACCATTATTACGCAGCCAGAGTTATTTCATATTAATATCCATATCTTCGAGCGGCAATATCGGCATTGGCTGCCCGTTGTTTTGAAGACGCAGTTTTATGTTTGAAATAAACGGTTCTTCATTGTTTAAGATTTTAAAACCGAATATCTTCGGCATAAAAATGTTAAAGTCAAACATCGGCGGTTCGGGTAATTCTACAATATTATACTTACATTTTGTTAATCCCGCTTTTGCTACAGCAATCTCTATGGCGTCTGCGAGCCCGCCTAATTTATCAACTAAACCGTTACTTAACCCGGCATAACCGCTCCACACGCGCCCTTGCGCAATTTTGCCGATCTCATCAAACTCCATATTTCGTCCGGCAGCAACTTTACTCACAAACTCCCGGTACATCGTTAATATTAATTTTTGAAAAACTTGTTTTTCCACTTCATTCAAATCGTTGTTGGGCAGGGTTACCGGTATATAAGGAAGCGTAAACCCGAAACCGAGATCGGCATGATTACCAGCTTTTACAAAATCGGTAGAAATACCAAGAGTTTCTTTTAATGATTTATTATAATACCATCCGCTTATCACTCCTATTGATCCGGTGATTGTATTCGGTGCGGCAACAATAGTATCTGCATACATTGAGAGCCAGTAGCCACCGGATGCAGCCACATAACCTTGAGATACAATTACAGGTTTTTTCCCTTTTGCTTTTTGTAACGCCTCGGCAATAATATCGGAAGCAAGCCCATCACCGCCGGGTGAATCAACACGGAGAATAATTGCTTTTATATTATCATTCGATACCGCGTAATTTACATCCTTCACAAGTTTGCGCGCAGTAATTCCTTCATCCATTGCGCATGAACCGATTGCGTATATAACCGCGACTTCCGGAATCTCACCCCAATAATTATCTTCGGGGAGGTTAAACTTTTCAAGCGAACCTGACGAGACATAACCTCTGCTTTCACCTTCAAGAGTTTTTACCATCGCATCAACCGCTTCCCATCTTCCAATAGTATCAGCCAGATTATTCGTTACTGCATCCTGCGGAAGGAATACAACTTTTTCATTTATTAGTTTATCAAATTGGTTGTAATTAATATTTCTTGAAGCGCAAATATCTGTTTTCGCTAATTTGTAATAATCATCAACCAGCGCCTGCCTCTGCTCTTTATCGGCTGCGCTCATCGAGTCGCGTGAAAATAATTCTACTGCCGATTTGTATTTAAAATATCTCAGCTCGGTAAAACCTACACCAAGTTTTTCGAGCGTACCTTTGTAAAATGATCTTCCCATTAAATATCCCGAAAGCATAATCAAACCCTGTGGATCGAGCACAATTTTATCTGCAACCGATGCAAGGTGATACTCATCCATACCCGGACGATCGATATAAATAACAACTTTTTTACCATGCTGTTGAAAATGTTTTAATCTATCGCGCAGTTCCCAAGCGGTCTCTTTGTTGATGTTAATTCCGGATAGATTTATTGCAATACCGTTTATCGATGGGTCATCGGCTGCAGCATCAACCGAACTTAGAAGTCCGAGAAGTGTTGTGCTGTTATCAAATAATTTATACCGCTGATATTTTACCTGACCGGAGAGATCATATTTTATATAATTATCATTTTCAAACAAAGGCTTAAATATATTGCGATCATATGCGCCGATCCTAATTCCGTAAGTATTATAAGTGTGGTTTTTATCAGCATCAAAATGTGTGTTTGTATTTATTCCAATTCGTCCGAAGTTTAGTTCGGCGCCTATGTTAAAGAAGTTTTTATCATAATATCTTCCTGTAATTCTAAAACCGGGCAGCGCTTCAACGGATACACCGGCGCTCCATTTAATATCGTTCGGATTCTGTTTTTCATTATAAACATAATCTCCAAAAACAGAAAGCCATTCATTACCAAAGGGGCGGACAGCAACATCAACAACAGCCTCGCTCTCTATTTTTGTGGGAAAGTTTCCCACAAGACCCAAAGATAGATATTGAAACGGGCGTAATAAAAACCCGGCGGTAAACAAACTTGAGCGGTTAAACGCGTTATCATCGCCGGATGAAAAACCATAACCTAAACCCACGCTAAATGTTCTATTGCCCACAGCCGCAGATAATTTATAATCTGTAACAACCAGACCTTTATACTTTTCCGTAACAGCACTCAACCCAAAATTCGGTACGGCGGCAAATATTCCCCAATTATCAAAATCGTACCAATCACCGGTTCTATCAGACCAAGCGAAATAAATATCGGGATGTTCTACATAAGTTAGCAGTGCAGGGTTAACTCTGCCATATAACCCGTGCCCCATAGCTCCGGGGGAAGTTAAACCGAAACGATTTTGATTGTAGTAAGATGAAAAATTAGATTGAGCGAATATACCTGTTAAAGGGATTATTAGTGCAAGAGCAATTTGAAGGAAACGTCTTTTCATATTTACTCCTAATGTATAAAATTTCTTTGTCGAAAATAGGGAAAAACTATCAGAAGCTAAAGCATCAAAATGTTCCAGCAGTTGTGTTTCGACAGGCTCAACGACCAACTGCATTTCCTGCTCGCTCGATGAGTCTGTAAAGGGAACTTTTTCTTTCCCGGTCACGGAGCTTATTGAAGTGACATTTTTCCAAATACTTAAAAATAATTTTATTATGCTTTACATGTTTATTTTCTCCTAAAAGCTTTGTAGATTTTAACCGTAAAAATAATATAGCGGGTAAATAATGAAAAAATCATTTAATATATTTGTGCTTCTTGTGCTCATCTTCTTTTCGGTGGGATACAAAACGGGTGTAAATAATAATATTTCAAAAATATATCTTACAGACTCACTACTTATAAAGTGTGAAAACCAGACATCTATAAAAATTTTTAATATAACAAACCCCGCCTTACCAAATTTTGTTTCTGCAATTTCACTTATTGGGAACCAGGATATTGCGGTTAACAATAATTACATGTATGCCGACCGTTATACCGACTTAATTGTTTACAACGTTACCAATCCGGCTTCACCCAATATTGTAGATTCCATAAAAAACGTATTTCAAAAAATGTATTACGGCGATCCCGGTTTTTATGATGGTTATGGCGGAAGTTCCGGCTGCGGCTGCACTCAAGAAGTGACTACACCTGTTTATGCTGTCAATGGTGCGGGCAGCGGAGTGGGCGGCTCGCTCGCCAGATTTGCAATAGCTAAAAATCATCTTTATTGTGTTGACGGACAATCTCTTTCTGTATTTAATCTTGCAACCCCGGCACACCCTTTATACATTACAAAAATAAGTGTCGGGTGGGATATCGAAACGATTTATGCTTACAATGAAAATCTTTTTATAGGCGGCACTAACGGAATGTACGTTTATAGTATTGCTGATCCGAGAGACCCGGCACAAGTTTCTAGTTTTACACACGCTCGTTCATGCGACCCTGTGGTAGTAGAAAATAACCGCGCTTATGTAACTTTAAGGAGCGGAACCTCTTGCGGCCCAACCGAAAACGCGCTTCATGTACTTGATATAACAAATCTATCGAACCCTACTTTACTTAAAACAGTTTTGATGGATGAACCTTACGGTTTAGGTGTAAAAAATGAAATAGTTTATGTGTGCGATGGAATAGGCGGCGTAAAAATCTTAAACACAACCGATTTAACACATGTACAGTTTTTAAAAGTTCTCGGCGGAACAATGCCACATGATTGCATCCTGCGTTCCGATATATTATATGTAACAGCGCAGGACGGGATCATAATTTATAATGTAGCCAACCCATCTGCACCTGTGCAATTAAGTATGATTAGATAAGGCGAAAATGGTTTTTTCAAAAAAAAATATTTTGATTACAGGAGCCTCCAGCGGTATCGGGCTGCAGATTGCAAAAGATTTGTCCAACGAAAATTGCACATTAATTTTAACGGCAAGACGCGGGGAAACGCTTAAGAATATTAAAAATAATTTAAAGAATAAACCTGTAAAAATATTGGTTTATCAAAACGATGTTGCTAACAAAGAAGATGTTAGAAAAGTTTATTCGGAAGTTAATGAGCATATTTCCCAAATTGATATTGCCATACTGAACGCCGGAACCAATTCGAAAATTAACCCGGAAATGTATTCTTCTGAGGACGCCGAAATAACTTATGGAGCAAATCTTTTCGGAATTATATATTGGACAGAACTACTCATACACGAAATGAAAAATCGAAACAGCGGAATGATAGTTGGGATTACGAGTCTGGCTGACGCACGTGGTTTTTCTAACAGCGGTTTTTATAGCTCAAGCAAAGCGGCGGCAAGCATTCTGTTAGAAAGTATGCGCGTCGATTTGATAAAATACAATATTAAAGTTATAACCGTTAAGCCGGGTTTTGTCCGTACTCCAATGACTGACGCCAATAATTTTTATATGCCGTTTTTAATGAGCGTCGAAAAAGCTTCAAAAATTATTTTGAAAAAAATACAAAATGAAAAACGGGTTATTAGATTCCCTTTCTTTACTACGGCAGGGACGGTTTTAATAAAACTTGCACCTAATTTTATTTACGACAGGCTTTCAGTTGGAATGAGGAATAGCGGGGAAAAATTAAAAGGAAACGAAAAAAATAGAACAAATAATTAAAAAATAAATTTCGAGGGCTTTGCCATGAAAAGAATTTTCCTGGCCGCGATCTTTTTAGTCGCAGCAACAGCCTCCGCTCAAGTTGATACGAGCATAATATTTTCCGAAATAATGTTTAACCCTATTTCCGGGGATAACGAGTTTATCGAGCTGTACAATTCAAATCCAATCCTTCCGGTTGATCTGGCTGGTTATAAAATCCGCTATTACAATTCAACCCCCGATAACATAACAGACGCCGGCAACGGCTTAATCCTTCCGCCAAAAACTTTTGTAATAATTTTCGAGAATGATTATGACATAGCGGCGGGACACTACAGCGGATTAATTCCCCCGGAAGCTTTGATTGTAAAAATTAATGACAATGCGTTTGGCTCATCCGGCATGGCAAACACTACCGGCAGGCAATTAAGGCTTATCAGTTCCGCTGGTGATACAATTTCAAATTACACTTACACAGCGAACAATAATTCCGGTTACTCGGATGAAAAAATAATTTTGAATAATAACAACAGTACCGCCAACTGGAGTAACTCATCAACACTAAACGGCACACCGGGGTTTAGAAATTCAGTTTCTCCCTTGCAATTTAATCTCTCCATAGAGAGTTTATCTTTTGATCCGATTAATCCGCATCAGGGAGATGATTTAGTTTTATTTTCTCAAATAAAAAATAAGGGAAGCGAAACTGCCGCGACATATTCAGTAACCTTTTTTAATGATGTGAATTTTGATTCCATTGCTTCGCAATCGGAGATAATACAGAGCACAAATTTTTATAGTCTCAGCCCGGGTGATTCGGTTATCGCTCAAACGGTTTTAACAAATGCGCCACAGGGTAGTTACAATTTTATAGCCGAAGTAAATTATCCGCAAGATGAAGACACATTGAACAATAAAATAATTAATTCAATCATTGTCTATCCCCCGCCGGTTGCCGCAAATGAAATTGTAATCAATGAAATTATGTATTCGCCGCCTTCGGGGCAGCCCGAGTGGGTTGAACTTTACAACCGAAGTTTGAATCCGATCAATTTAAAGAACTTCAAATTTGCGGATAATAATTCAACCGTAACATTTACGCAAATAGATGTAACAATGCTGCCGGGAGATTATGTTATACTCAGTCGCGATTCATCGATCACAAACTACTATAATTTACCTTGCAGACTAATAACCTTTAATTTACCGTCGTTAAACAACACCGGCGATGCAGTGGTGTTAAAAGATGGATCGGGAAGCGTAATCGACAGTCTTTTTTATTCCCCTTCTTGGGGCGGTAGTGGTGTTTCGCTCGAACGAATTTCGGTTGATGAATCTTCTACTTTAAGCAGCAACTGGGGAAGCAGTGTATCATCATACAAAGCAACGCCGGGCAGTATAAATTCTATAACTCAAAAGGATAATGATCTTTTGCTTTCAAGGTTTAATCCCGTTAATAAATATATTCCGGCAGGCAGTCAGGTTCAGTTTGAAACTACAATAAAAAACATCGGAAAACTTGCAGCAAACAATTTTAGTTTTGAATTATTTGATGATATTAATCTCGATTCAATTCCACAACCGGCGGAGTTTGTGAGTTCTAAAATTATCGGGTCACTCGCTCCAACTGATAGTGCTTCTTTTTCCGTTTTCTCCAATCCCTTAACAGCCGGGAGTTATAATTTTATTGGCAGCATTAGTTTTATTGGGGATGAAGATACAACCAATAATATTTTGTTTGCAAAAATAACTTCTGTAAACATCAATGAACTGCGTGGTGATATTGTAATTAATGAAATAATGTACTCCCCTGTCGGCGGTGAACCGGAGTGGATAGAATTGCTTAATCGGAGTGACAAAAGTATAAATTTAAAAAACTATTCTGTCTCCGATAACAGCGATACAATAAAAGTAATTACACCGGATATAGAATTACTCCCGGGAGAATATTTTGTAATTGCTGATGACAGCACAATAAATAGTTTCTATAATTTAAATGTTAAACATATCTATAAAAATTTTCCCTCGCTTAATAACACCGGCGACAACCTTATTCTTCTCGATTCCCTAAACAGGGTAATTGATTCAACAAAATATAATTCATCATGGGGCGGTACAAACGGGAAATCACTTGAGAGAATTTTAGCGGACGGTTCTTCAATCGATTCAACAAACTGGAAATCGACAAAAAGAAAATCAGGCGGCACCCCGGGCTTTGTCAATACGGTTTCGCCAAAGAAATATGATATTGAAACCGCCAAAATAATTTTTTCACCTCCGCTCCCCGTCTTTGGTGATGATGTGCAAATCTCTGTACAAATAAAAAATAACGGGAGCGAACCTGCTAATTTTAACTTGCAATTATTTTCCGATACAAATCTGGATTCGCTGCCGGATAATTTTTTAGAATCTCTACCCGACAATTTTCTGTTGCCGGGTGATTCGGCAGTTTATCAATTTGTTTACAAAGTTGATTCAATTCAAACATCGACAGGATTTGTCGTATCGGCATTATACAACGAGGATGAAGATACAACAAATAATATTACTGCCGCCATCGCTTCTCCCGGCAGCGGTTATAATTCAATTGTTATAAACGAAATAATGTACAAACCCGCGGGTGAACCGGAATGGATAGAATTATTTAATAACTCGACAAAAAATATCAATTTGAAAAACTGGAAAATAAAAGACGCCTCATCATCACCCGGGGTAATGGTAAAAAATGATGAAAACATTTTACCGGGGGAATTTAAAATCATTGCCCGCGATTCTTCTATTTTTTCGGCGCATAGAATAATTCCTTCCCAAGTCTTATTCTTAAACATCCCTGCATTAAACAATGACGATGACGCCGTTGTGTTAAAAGATGACAGGGAGGCAACAATAGATTCTGTTTATTACTTTGACAATTGGAGTGATAGAAGTAACTCTTCATTAGAAAGAAAATCGAAGGATGTTTCATCGACCATATTTACAAATTGGGGTTCTTCTCTCGATCTTGAAAACAGCACCCCCGGTAGAATAAATAGCATAACAATTAAAAACAAAGACCTTGCCTGCACATCAATTTCTTGTACGCCACAATTTCCCACTCCGGGGGATGATGTGCAGCTAAAAGTCCAGATTAAAAACTTTGGAACAACAAATGCGGATAACTTTAAAGTAACATTTTTATTAGATGAAGATAACGACGGCACATTTGAAAATAATTTTGAACGGCATGAAAATTTAAACCTGATAAAAAATGATTCGATAGTTATTTCAACTAACGGCAAAATAAAAATCATTGATAAGTTAACCTGCGCGATTGTTGTTCAATTTGTAGGGGATGAAGATACACTAAATAACTATGCCGAAAAGAAAATTGCTGCCGGGTACAAACAAAACGCTGTTTTGATTTCGGAGTTTATGTACAACCCGTTGAAAGATTATCCCGAATGGGTTGAGTTTTTTAATGCAGGAGCCGACACAATTAATTTACTAAATTGGATTATAAGTGATGTTTTGACAACACCGAAAAAAGATTTTATTACTACACAGCAGTTGTCTATAATACCCGGTGAGTATTTTATCGTCACCACCGATTCTTCTTTTAAGTATTTATATCCTGCTGTTAGCTGTAAAATTTTTGCTGCTAATTTTGGTTCACTCGGTAATACAAACGACGGTATTTGCATTTATGATTTTAGAGACGCTAAAATTGACAGTATAAAATACTCATCAAAATGGGGCGACGAAAAAGGAATCTCGCTTGAGCGTATTTCATTTGTAAAGGCAACAAACGACAGCACCAACTGGATAACCTCGCTGAATATAAACGGTTCAACGCCAGGAAAACAAAACTCGCCAAATACTGCGGCTGCCTATAAAGACGATGATGTTTTACTAAACGAAATAATGTACGAACCCGGTATTGATAACTGCGAATATATTGAATTATATAACAGCACGGCTGACACTGTGAATCTCGGCGGATGGAAAATATTTGCGGGGAAAGACATTTATAAAATATCACCAACCTCCCTATTACTGCCGCCGAAACAATACTTTACTTTCGCCGCTGATTCAATTATAAATTCAAAGTATCCGGTTGACGTCTCACGAATTTCAATAGCAAACATATCCGATTTCGGTCTGTCTGCCAGCGGAGAAACGTTAATTATAAAAGATCTCTTTTCAAACGTAATCGATTCTGTTTTTTATTTACCGAACTGGCACAATAAAAATTTTGTAGTAACCAAAAACCGCTCGCTCGAAAGAATTTCATTTGAGAACAATTCTAATGATCCTTCAAACTGGAGCACCTGTGTTAATGATGCGGGAGGAACGCCTGGAAAAGAAAACAGCATTTATGCCGGGGCAGTAAATGCAGCTTCGGGAATATCGGTTTCCCCAAATCCGTTTTCCCCCGATAATGATGGATTTGAAGACCACACAATTATAAATTATGCTCTCAACCAGGTTGTATCGCAGGCACGAGTAAAAATATTCGACAGTAAAGGAAGACTTGTAAGAAAATTAGTTAATAACTTTTCAACCGGCTCAAAGGGAAGCATTATTTTTGATGGGCGGGATGACAACGGCAACGCACTGAGGATGGGAATTTACATCGTCTTTATGGAAGCGCTGAATGAAAACAATGGTGTTGTTCAAACATTAAAAACTGTTGTTGTAGTTGCCAGAAAATTAAATTGATGAAACACAAAGATTATTGAAACAAACAAAGAGAGATCGTAGAACAGTGCCCAGAAGCCTGGATGTGAAAAAAAAATGAGGCTGCCGAATATCTGACAACCTCATCTTAACGTTAACCTAAAACATAAACGTTATACCGAACTTAACCTGGTTGTACATTATCGGTGAGGTTGAATTAAAAGGCCAGTTCATTTTTTCTTCTCTTAATTCATAAATGCCGTAAGATAATGCCCCTTTTAAGAGTGCGTTTACTATCGGCACCGCGTATGGAGAAGCATCTCTAACTTCATCAATAAATTCATCAAGAATGCTCTGTGCAGCTACTTCAATTAAAGCGCTGCCTGCCCACTTCCAGAATAAAAGGCGTGGAAATATTGCAGCTCTTTCGTATCCTATTTCAAGAGAGATATTTTTTATAGGATTAATTCTAATACCGGTTTCAGAATGTGTGCCGAAACGGAATGAGTTATCGTAATAATCGGTTGTAATTTTATCGGATATTGAACCCGGTTGTTCAATCATTTTTAAGCGCGACCATTCGAGTCCGCTTGCGTGGTAAGGAATAATTTCACTGGCGCCGAGCAGATATCCATAACCCTTTTCCCATCCGAAACCAAAACGCCAGAGATTTGTCTCAAGATCGGGGGTTAACGCCGAAACTTTTTTTAGATCGGTGGTTATATTACTTACATAAGCATAGTTAAACTTATGCCACAGGACTCCGCAAGCGTTATCAAGTGTATCCCGTCTTGTATAACCGAGTTTCAATTCTGCAAGCGCAGGATGAGCAAACTTGGAACTGAATTGTCTTAAAGTAACCTGCGATAATCCATAAAGTAAAGATATTGTGGGGCGTTTTTTTTCAGAAAACATATTGAACTGGAAATTCCAATCTCCCCAATCATTCCAAACTGCATGCTCATGCCAGCCGTTGTCTTCATCATCCCAATCTTTCCAATCTTCCCATTTATCTTTGACCTGGGTAGTATCATTAAAGTTAGTTGTTGTAGAATCTGTTAATTCTTCTTGCGCCTGTACTGCGGGTACAGATGATAAGAAGATGACGAAAAGAAATAATAGTAATTTATTTTTCATATTTAACTCCTATATATTTGACTCTCAAATTATTATTCCGGCTATCTACTCCAATAGATGTGCCACAAAAAAGTCTTGAAAGCGAAACATTTTATTTATCAGTTTCTTTTTTTGTGGTTTTCAATTAGTACACCGGTAATATAAAAAGTAGACACTTTTTTTAGACCGGGAAAATCATAACAGGTTACGAAATTCACCTGCGCAAAAATAAATAACTATTAGCGAACGCTTAATGAAATTGTTTGAGCGGTTCAATTCTATGATTTATGATTATTACCGCTGACCAAATTTTTTATAATTTCATCAAGATAAGGATGAAATTTTTGAGGAAGATTTTTGTATTTCGATTTAAACCGTGTTTTTAAGTCATTAAAATTTTTTATGCCCGATTTTTTTATGTCTGTTTCAATATTTCGAACAAACAACTGAAGTTTTTGTTTAACTCTTCCGTTTACTTCATCGTCTTCGGTTCCGGATATTTCTTTTATTGTTTTTAACTCATCATATTTATTTTCAACGTAGGCTTTTAAAACGGTCCCCCGGAAGTTTTCGGAAATTACCGTGCGGCTCACATTGCCGATCTCATCGGTAGTATCATTTATCGATGAGTGGGAGAATTGTTTTGAACGGAGCAGTTCAAGCACTACATCCTCAAAATTTATTGTAGATTGTTTTGCAATTTCATCGGGCAAATCTATAACCTGTACTAAATTTCTACCTGCCGACTTTGCAAATATAACCGCTCTTTTTATAACAGCTTCAAGTTCGCGTACGTTACCTTTCCAATCGTGGTTGTTTAATACATCAGCCGTGGTTTTTGAAAGTTTTAATCCGGCTGATTCTTTTTCGATAAATGAAACGGCGAGCAGATTAATGTCTTCTTTCCTTTCACGAAGCGGCGGCAACTCAATTTTTATTACGTTCAACCTATAAAACAGGTCTTCCCTAAATTGTTTTTCGCGCACAAGTTTTTCAATGTCTTTATTTGTAGCGGCGACAACCCTCACATCAACCTTGCTTGTTTTTGATGACCCGACTTTTTCGAACTCGCCGTTTTGAAGTACTCTTAAAAGTTTTACCTGGAAGTTTTCGTTAGTCTCGGCAATTTCATCTAAAAATATTGTCCCATTGTCGGCAGTTTCAAATCGTCCCGGTTTGTCAACCAGTGCACTGGTAAAGGCTCCTTTTATGTGTCCGAATAATTCGCTTTCAAGAAGTGTTTCGGAAAGCGCTCCGCAGTTAACTGCAACAAAATTTTTACCGCTTCTTTTGCTAAGTTGATGGACAGCCCTTGCTGCTAACTCTTTTCCGGTTCCGCTTTCTCCCAGAATTAAAATTGTAGCGTCTTCGGGGGCAGCCTTTTTTATTAATTCTGCTACATCATTCATTACTTTTGAACGGTACATCATGCCGAAAAAGTCTTTCGATTGAGATAGAGCAATTTCTTCAGACGGCTGCTTGTCTTCTTCACGTCCGCGCAGTTTTTTTAGTTCTGCTTTCAGTGCTTTAATTTTTTCAACGATGGGAATTGCCTGACCGCCGGAGGCATCTTTTAATTCTTTTTCAAATTGTCTGAGTTCATCTTCTTTTTTATGAAAAAGATTTTCAAGAATTTCTTTTTCATTGGTCAATCCTTTTAATAAAAGCTGCCTATCATAAACCCAAAGTATAACATCCCATAAAAACAATACAGAGAGCGGCAGAAGAATTATTGAATACGCAAGACGAATATTCAGTAACCCGAAAAAGATAAAACATAAAACCAAAAACGAAATTATATAACCGGGATAAAGTATCTTAGGATTTTCTAATCGGTAGCTTTGCAGTAAAATAAATGCAGCAAGCGAAATCACAAACACGACTGCCGATAGAAAAAGATAATCAGTATTTATTGAACGATTATTTAACAGGTTATCAACCGCGAAGGCATGCAGTGCCGCACCGGAAATATTTTCATCAAAAGGGGTGCTTATGCCGGTTAAAAATTGCTGGTCGGTTACGCCGATGATTACAATCTTCCCGTTTAAGTTTAAACTTTTATTTTCGACAGCAGTAAAAAAATCGAGAAGCGAATATTGTTTAAATTTTTTCTCGGATGATATAAAATTAATATAAACTTCTTCATCGTTAACCTGATTGTCATCCGCGAGAAAAAGAGAGAATGATTTTTCTTCCTCGTTAAATGCTTTTAATTTTAACGGAATAATAATATCACCGTCATCTATAAAATTGATATGCCCGGTAGTCAGCATTTCGTTTAGAAGCTTCGGACTCGGGTAACTTAAAGAATCAGTGGCATATTTTTTATTTTTTTTTGTGATACTTCCGGCAACCGAACTTAAAACAACTTTACCTGAATTGGCAATTTGTTTCATCAAAAGGTTGTCGTAAATCGATTGCGTAGCGAAACGGGAACTCAAAAATACTTCAAGCCCTATTTTTTCTACTTTATGTTCGGTCAGCGTTTTTATCAGTAAAGCGTAATAACTTCTTTTTATCGGCCAAGGTCCTATTTTGTCAATATCGTTTCCGTTTATGCCGATTATAACAATGTTAGAATCCGGTAAAACTTCACCCCTTATGTTTGAAATAAAGTGTTCAACGGTTTTGTTTATTTGACGATTTACACCGTTGAAGAAAAAAATAATTGAAATAGAGGCAATTATTAGAACTGCTTTGATAAAAAATTTGTTATTTTCAGATACCGGTTTAATCATACACTTGAACAATCAGCATTAATAAATGATATAATAATGTGCGGCTAAGATAACAATCAATTTTTAATTTTGCTTATGAATGAATTGTAAAAAAATTATTTTCACAACAAAAGCAAACACGCCAAACAACATTACCCATTTATACCGCCAATTGTCTAATAACTATATTTTAACGACCTATCATAAATCATAAATCTCAAATCATAAATCTCAAATCATTTCCTGTATTTACTAATAAATTCCTCTACCTCCGGTATTCCGCCCTGGAAGATTAAATATCCGTTGCTCGGTTCACGTTCGGTTATCTCCCCGGCGATTGGTTTAAGCATTATTTCTTTTACTTTACCCAAATCATTAGTTTGCCCCAGCGCCCAACACAACTTTATATAAGCAACCTCCGGCAGCATGTTTTCGCCGGGTACAACGCCAAGTTCCATCATATCCCTTCCGGTATCGTAAACGTACATTTGTACATAACCCCACAGTGTTTGCACAGTCATATAAACAGCAACGCCTTTTTCGTGCGCTCGTTTTAGCGCGGGGTAAACGGGTTTGTTTACATGTCCGAGCCCTGTCCCGGCTATTACAATCCCTTTATAACCGTTATCGACAAGGGAATCAATTATATCCGGTTTCATGTTGGGGTAATAATAAACAATACTCACTTTTTCTTCGAAGGCTGTGTTTATAACAACATTTTTATCTTCACGCCGTCTCTTATAATCTTCACGAAGCGATGCAATTTTTTCCCGGCTTACCTGAGCAATTGGTATATCGCCGATAGTTCTAAAAGTAGAGCGGTAACTTGAGTGCATTTTGCGTACGCGCGTACCACGGTGCAGCAAACCGTATTCATCGCTTGTAGGACCAAACATACAAACCATCACTTCGGCAATGTCACTTTCGGCTGCTGTTTTTACAGCATGTATTAAATTAAGCGCGGCGTCGGATGAAGGGCGGTCACTCGAACGCTGGGAGCCAACCATTACAATAGGCACCGGCGTATTCTGAACCATAAACGAAAGCATAGCCGCGGTGTGGTGCATTACATCGGTGCCGTGACCGATTACAATACCCTGCACACCTTTCTCAATTTCCCTGCCTATTGCCTGCGCTGTTCCAATCCATTGTTCGGGACCCATGTTTTCACTGAATACACCGTAAAGTTTTTCGGTTTCAAGATTGCAATAATCAGCAAGTTCGGGTACAGAACCATAAAGTTCACCAGGTGAAAATGCCGGAATAACAGCGCCGGTGCGGTAATCCAACCTGCTTGCAATAGTGCCGCCGGTACCGAATAATTTTACTCGCGGTTTTATAGGGTCGTAAGGAAATTCTTTTTCCGGAATTTTATAATGCGCCTCTTTTGAGCCAGAAGTTTTTATATCGGTTATAGCATTTGCAGCAACGCCTATATTGTAACCGGAGCTAAGTTTTAAAACGATATGAAATTGGTCCGCCGTTTCAGATCGGGGAAGTATAATGCCTTTGTAACTTCCTTTTTTTGTTTCTATTTCCACATCACTCCAAACCGGTGCGCTAAAGTTTTTTAATGTATCAAGCGCTTCACCTTTGTATCCTTTAAACTCTCCATTACCGCTCATACTTCTTCTCCCTCTAAAATATTTTTCAATTTGCACGCTACAAGTTTTCCTTCGACTCTTCCTCTCAATCTTTTCATCACCATACCCATCAATGCTTCTTTTTTCTTTTCATTAGTAATATTTAAAGAATTTAGTATCGGTATACAGTCGCTTATAGTTCTGTTAATTTCTTCGGGATTACAAATTTGCGGCAAATCTTCTTCAGTAATCTTATTTGAAATTGACCACACTAAAAGATTATAAGCAGCTTCTTTTAGTATTTTACCTTCAGATACGAGATTGAATATTTGTTTGAATGTTTCTGCTTCAATCTTTGAAATATCAAAACCTTTTTTCTTTAATCTTTTGGGGAATTGAATTAACACAACCGAGGCAAACACAGGGTCAATATTATTTTCAACGGCTTCTTCAAACACCAAGGCATATTTTGAAATCGATAACTCGCTTACAACATCTGCGGGAATTTTTAGTTTTTTATATTTTTCTTCGCGCAGCCAAAATTGAGGGGCAAGAGCTGATTTTAAAGTTCGCAATCTTTCTTCGGTAATCCTATGTGGTGGAAGATCGGTGTCCGGATACATTCTATTTGGACCCGGTAAAATTCGCTCAAACCCGTTTGTACCGTCGCTAAGTGCTTGCCTTGTTTCGGAAGGAACACCTAAGGTTGCTTCCTTTGCACGTATTATAATTTCCTTTACGGCGGTATCGGTATCGCGCTCATCACCCCAAACAATAACCATAGTATCTTTTTCGGATGAGCCGGAAGCTTTTTTTATTTTTTGCCACTCAAAACTTGTGAGTGTGTCGCCTTTGCTGTCGGAGTGAATTATGTTCGGTATTTTCGTAAGGCATGCAATTACACGCAGCCTGTCCGAAATTTCTCTCGAAAAATAAGTGTCAGTTTGTGTTTGCCAGTGAAGCAGATCTTTAAAGCCCTTTAACACCACACACTTAATTTTTAATCCTTCGACAACCGCTTCCTTTAGCGGTGTATAATGAGGATCTTTTATGAGTGTTGATATATCTGTAAAATCTGCGTTAAAGGTTTCCGGTGTTATCCCTCTTTTTTTCAATTCCTCGCGTAATCTTAATAGATTCCATTGGCGCATTGCTTCATTATATGTTAAGAGGGGGATTAACGGAATACGCGACACACCTTTTATTTCGATACGTGTACCTCCTTTTACGCTTACATTTACATCTTCCCTTGCAGCGCCAAGGCCTCTTCTTACCTTGCCCGTGCTTCTTACAACTTTGCTGCATATAACCGCTACAGCTGCAACTTCATTAGGCGTACGCATATCAGGCCCGGTAACTGTTTCGATGAGCGGCATCCCGAGCCGGTCGCTTACATAAACTCTTGTATGCCCTATATCGCTTACCTCGCGGCACGAGTCTTCCTCAATTGACATCTGGATGATTTCAACTTTTTTGTTTTTGTAAGGAACCCAGCCATCGAGTGCGTAAATTGCTGTGCGCTGAAAGCCGGTCGGTATACTCCCGTCAAGGTACTGTTTGCGGGCAATGTGTAGTTCATCAACAATATTGCAGTTAAATAATAATCCTGTTTGAAGTGCAATATCAAGAGCATCCTCATTTATTAAAAACGGAGGAGTGTCGTCCATTTCGTAGGTACACACAGATTCCCGTTTTATCCTATAAATAATATCTTTTTTTGTTTTGAACTCCATCAACGCCGTGCCGTCATATTCTCCGAGTTCGGAAAGAGTCGGGCGCATATGCCTTAAAATTTCGGCGTCGTATTTTTTTGAATACCTGCCTGCCGGGCATCGGCAAAAAAGTTTTTTTTCGGTTAATAACTGTTGATGGATTTCTAATCCGGATTTGAAACCGACAAAAGTATAATCTTCTTCGGTCATTTCCTCGAAAGGTTTGAATATAAAATCATACATAAAAAAATATTTCGTTTTGTGGAAGAAGTAAAAAAGTGTTTTGAATTTTTTGGTTTGAACAAAAGAGGCGTTCAGAGGGGATGATTATTTTCATATAAAATAACCGGAGTTTATATGATTATTTATTACCAAAACAAACATCCTTTATTTTTATTCCCGAATGATAAAAATCGGTAATGCAAAACTTAAAGTTGTCGGGTGAAATAAGCAAGTGGAAGTAATTTTTTTTCGAAGTTATTGGACAAATTTATAGAACGATGCATAAAATTAATGAAGGGTTACAAGTATAAATTTAGCCAAAACTTGCTACCGGTGTGCGTTAACGTAATCCATTAAAGCGTTAAACTGCTCTACCTCTATTGACTCAAACTCAAATTCAACTATATCAAAAGCTATTTGCAGCCACCGGACATTTAGGTTTTTCGAAGCGTAGTCTAAGTTTTCTTTTTGTTCTTCTTCAAAAGGGAGTGTATTCCTTGCAAAAACTATAGCCGCAGTTATATTTACACTGTTTACAAGTGAACTGTTATTGCAAATCTTTACTAATTCCCCAAGATATTCCTGATGAGTTTCGCATAATTCTATAGCTTTAAAGCCCGCAGATTTTATTGACTCGTATTGTCTCAAATTTTTTAACTTTTCATCCGAAGCAATTTTTATCAATGCGGCAATATATTTGTTTGTTTCGTACTTATTATGCAAACCTTTTTGAAAGTTCTGTTCTATTGCGTTAACAAGCGCGGTTGTAATACCTGTTTTTGCCCGTTCGATTGTGTGGTGGTCATTTTTTATATCTTTTGCTATCTGGATAACCTTTTCATAGTTGCCAGTGGCAATAGACTCCTCTAATGCGCCCGCGCCGCTGCCGGCTGCCGCCGATGCTTTTTCTTTAAGTTCGCCCCAACTGGTAGTTTTTGAATACCGGGAACCCATTGATGCAGGTACCTGGGCATGCTCAATTATTTTCATTGTATCATCGTCAGGCTGAAGAATTTTTAAATCATTAAGAATAAATTTTTCAACTACTGCCTGATGATGTTTATCATCAAGATTAAAACTAATTACAATCTCATCACCAAGTTTGCCGTAACGTAGACCGGTAACATTTAAATCGGCAAGTTCACCTTCTCTTAAAGCTAAAATTGACTTCAGTTTCGGAAGTTCTTTATTATCAAGTTTAACAACAATTTTTTTCGACATAAAACTTTTATTATTATTATTGCAAATGTACTAAAAATGCAAAAAATTGCTAATTTTTAGCCCATGAAAAAATTTCACCCGTTATATAATATGTTTTTTGAATAAAAACCAATCCCTCTTTGAGTACTTTTATTTATTATCGAAACAACAAATAAAAGATTTAATGTTTACTAAAAATTATTTTAATCGGTCGGGTAAGAGATAAAATGGATAATGTTTATCTTTAAACTTAAAATTTTGTTTTATCGAAAATAATTCCGGAATAATTGTGGCTGTTTTTATTCAAAAGCCGGGTTACAAAATTGTTTTGATCATACTCTTTTTAACCTCGCTAAATTTTGCACAATTCAAAGTTGCTAATGCGGTAAGAACTACTAATTCCCCTGAAATTGATGGTTTTGTTACTGATTCTGTATGGCAAAATGCGAATCCAATAACAGATTTTTCTCAGCACGATCCTGTACCCGGTGATAGACCTTCTTTCAGGACAGAAGTTAGACTTCTTTATGATGATGACAACATTTATGTTTCGTTTTTTTGCTATGATGATGAACCATCTCAAATTATTGCCCGGGAATTAAAACTTGACGGAAAATGGAGCGGTGATGACAATGTAGCAGTTTTTTTTGATACTTTTAATGATGATAGAAGCGCTTACTGGTTCGGTACAAATCCGCTCGGAATGAGGGACGATATTTTATTATCCGGCAACCACGGATTTAATGAAAGCTGGCATGGGGTGTGGAATGTACGTTCTGCCATATGCGACAGCGGCTGGAGCACGGAGATGGTTTTTCCATTTTCAACTTTTAAATTTTATGATATTGAAAAGCAAGTTTGGGGAATTAACTTTTACAGAAAAATTCAGCGGTTTAATGAAGAAATCCAGTGGGAAGGATATTCTGCAAACCAGAACTTTTTTAACCCCGCTTATGGCGGTACTCTCCGGGGGATTGAAGGAATAAAACGCGGTACCCCAATTTATGTAAAACCATTTGTCACAGCCGGTGCACAGTTGAACGCGGATGATAAAAAATATGTGCATAAACCTGGTCTCGATATAAAATACGGAATCACAGAAACACTCTCACTCGATCTAACATTTAATACTGACTTTGCGCAGGTTGAATCGGACAGGGCAAGAATAAACCTAACCCGTTTCCCTTTGTTTTTCCCTGAGAAGCGAGATTTTTTTCTTGAGGGCTCGAGCGTTTTTTCATTTTCCCTTGGCGGCAACAACAACCTTTTTTACAGCAGGCGTATTGGTTTAAGCAACGGGGAGGAAATTCCGATAATAGGAGGCGCAAAACTTGTCGGTAGAGTAAAAGGTGCAGAAATCGGTATTATCGATATGCAGACTAACCGGAAGGGATTTGAGCCGGGGACAAATTATGGAGTTGCCCGTGCAAAGTTCGATTGGCTCGAAAAATCTTACATCGGATTTTTTATATCCAACAAATATTCAAAAGATGGGTTTAACCGCGTTTATGCGGGTGATGCTGAATTTGTATTTAACGAATTTCTCGGTGATAAAAACCTTATTGTTGGCGCAGGTATTGCAAAAAGTGATGAAAAAAACTGCTCCAATAATTCTTGGGCAGGAAAAATTTATATCGATTACCCCAATGATTTGATTGACCAGTATATGTCATACGGGTTTATTCAGAATAAATTTAATCCTGCAATCGGGTTTATTTCGCGCGGTAATATTCAAAGCTATTCTTATGATTTAATAATTTCTCCAAGGGTTAATTTTGCAGGATTAAAAAGGTTAAGTTTTTCACCTATTCAATCAAATTTTAAGCTCGACAAAAACAATCAATTGCTGGCGGCTGATATCTATTATCAACCGTTTGGTTTTACAACCATGCTTGGAGATCAGCTTAAGATTGAAATTCAAAGGACTTTTGATTTGCTAAAAGATGATTTCGAAATATTCGAGGGAAAAAGTATCCCAGCGGGCAAATACTGGTTTACAGGTTATTCCTTAGATTTTACAACCTCAAAAAGCCGGGATATTGTGGGTGAGATTTATGGCTCAATCGGCAATTTTTATTCCGGTAAAATAAAATCCTTCTCATCGAGCGCAACATGGGTTGCGAATCAACATCTTTCGTTATATGCCGATTTCCAGCACAATAATATATCTCTTGGCGGGGCAAGTTTTCAAACAAATGAAATAGGTTCACGCATCCAGTACGATTTTTCGACGATGGTTAATAGTTCTCTTTTTGCGCAGTGGAACAATGCCCTTGACCAGGTTTTACTTAACTATCGCTTCAACTGGCAGCCGAATGTAGGAAGTAATTTTTATCTTGTTGTCAATCAGCTTCTTTCAACTCAAAACAAATTACAAAGCAAAGAATTTGCAATACTTGCAAAATTTGTTTGGTTGTTTATTCTTTGATTTAATATTTGTGTTATATGCTCTGCATTGCGTTGACTCATTGATAATATTTTGTTGCTCGATAAGTATAAAAAAATCCCAAAAATAATTTTGACTTGATATTTCCCAAATATTTATTTAACTGTGTATTGAAAATATTTACATATACGGAGATACTTATGGTAAAAGCTATCTGGGATAAAACAGTTCTTGCCGAAAGCAATGATTACAAAATTGTTGACGGTCATTATTATTTCCCCATTAATTCAGTAAAAAAACAGTTCTTAAGAAAGAGTTCCACCAAACAATCCGATGTAAAAAACGGTACTGCGGATTTTTATAATATTGTAGAGGGACAAAATGTTTGCTGGAATGCAGCCTGGAATTACCCCGAACCGAGAGACTCAGCTAAAGCTATAAAAGATCATATCGGCTTTTCCGCGAGTATAAAAATACAAAGCTAAATTTTATCGCTTCTTCCGTTATTTGTTTGCCGTAAAAGTTATATCTTTCATAAAAAAATATATGAATAAAACTGCTCTGTTGCTCGGGGCAACCGGTTTAGTCGGAAGCCAGTGCTTAAAATATTTATTGTCGGATGAATCATATTCTTCGGTTAAGATAATTACAAGGCGTAGTTTAAATAGCTCTAATAAAAAACTAATACAATATATATCCGGGTTTGACCAATTAGAAAAACTGAGAGAAGCATTTATTTGTGTTGATGTATTTTGCTGTCTTGGCACTACTATAAAAAAAGCTGGAAGTAAAGAAAATTTTAAAAAGGTTGATTTTTGGTATTCATACCATGCTGCACAACTCGCTTTAAAAAACGGAGCTAAACAGTTTTTACTTGTATCATCAATTGGCGCCGATAGGGATTCAAGAAACTTTTATTTACGGGTTAAGGGGGAGGTTGAAGAAGCTATTTCAAAATTAGAATATTTCTCAATAACAATTTTTCAACCTTCACTCCTCATCGGAAAAAGAGAAGAGTTCAGAGTGGGTGAAAAAGTCGGTGAAGTACTTGCAAAAGTTTTTTCACCTTTTTGGGTAGGCGGATTAAAAAAGTATAAACCGGTAGAAGCAGATGAGGTTGCAAAAGTTATGGTGCTTTCAGCTAATGAAAATTATATTGGCAAAAAAATAATTGAGTCCGATGAGATAATTAAAAAAGCAGGTGTGTAATGTGCTTGCTTGTATTTTCGCATTCTAATCATCCCGAATATAAACTTATACTTGCGGCAAACCGCGATGAGTTTTATAAACGACCGGCACAGCCTGCCCATTATTGGAAAAATAAACCATCCGTTTTTGCCGGCATTGATGAGGAAGCCGGCGGCACGTGGCTTGGCGTAAATAAAAAAGGAAAAATAGCAGCGCTGACAAATTTCCGCAATCTCAGTAATCAAAAACAAAACGCTCCAACCAGGGGCAAAATTGTTTCCGTTTTTTTAGAGGAAAAAATGAATGGACATTTGTTTTCTGAAAATCTAATAAATACGGCTGATAATTATAACGGTTACAATTTGATTTTCGGCGAGGTTTGTTCGCTTCTTTATTTCAGCAGCATCACAAAAAAGGTTGAACAGTTAAAGCCGGGTATATACAGTTTATCAAATCATCTTCTTAACTCTCCCTGGCCGAAAAATAAAAAAGTTAATTCTCTTTTTAACGAAGTTATTTCGCGCGAAAATTTTTCGGTTGCAGATTTATTTGAAATATTAACAGATAAAGAAGAGTTTGAGGAAAGTATGCTTCCCGATACCGGTCTGCCGAAGGAAATTGAAAAGGCTGTCAGTTCGATTTTTATTGTAACGCCATCTTACGGAACACGTTCGTCAACTGTTATTTTAGTTGATAATGATGACACTATGTTTTTTGAAGAACACACTTATGATGAGAATGGGACTATTTCCCGGACATCAAAAACCACATTTAAAATAATTAACGACAAATAATTATCTTTAAAATAAAAAAAGGCTGATAATTAGATCAGCCTTTATAAAAATTTGGGAGTGTAAGTTTAATTACCTGATCTTGAAAACCGCGGTTCTTCAAGCGTAAGAATTAAAGAGATACGATGGGTATCCGGCAGTCTTTCAAGTTCGGAAGTACTGAAACGTGCAAATGAATAATCGATATTAAGTTTTGGCAGTTTTACACCGGCGCCAATTGTAAATTGTTTTACATCGTTAAATCCACCCCGTATTGAAAATATATTTTTGAAGTTATATTCGAGTCCGCCGTGGAAATCAAAACTAACGGGACCGGCATTAAACGTAGAAGCAAACCTTCTGTTTTCAAAACGAACATCAAAATCTATCGCAGGAGATAATCTGCCACCGAAGAAATAAATATCGTAAGCCGCACCAATTTTTACTGTCGGGGCAACAAGTTCATTTCTTCCTGTATTCCACGCAACAAGCGTGGTGGTTATATCCTGAAGGTTGGCTCCAAGCTGCAAGTTTTCGTAAGGAGTGTACCAGGCGCCAACATCGAAACCAACGCCGTAAGCCGAGTACTCGGCAATATCTCTATATATAATTTTTACGGAAGCTCCGTAGTAAAAATCTTCAGAGTACCGTTTTGCAAAAGATAAATATCCAACCCAATCCTGGTTGCTAAAGTTTTTTACCAAATTCGGGTCAAGCCTTGCGGATGGAGAATATATATCGTAAATAACCTGGCCTGTAGTTCTATCAATTAGTGCTTCCCTTGTATCGGGGATGTCGTCGATTCCGAGACGCATTAAGTTTAGCGCAAAGGTCATATCCTTTCCGTAAGGAATTGCGACGCCGGCATAATTGTAATTTACAAGATTACCGAAACGCTCATCATGCATCAGCGCAATTTGCGGATAATCTAAATGAGCTAACCCGGCGGGATTATAATATCCTGAAGTAACATCGTTAGCAAGGGCAACAAATGCCCCGCCCATACCCAGCGGTCTGCCGCCAACACCGATAGCCATAAACTCACCGGCATATTTTCCTATAACGGTTTGAGCGTCTACCATCGTTATTGAGAAAAGTAGAAACGTAAAAAGGAATAAAACTTTTTTTGGCATTAATTCAGCTCCCAAAAACTCTGTTATTATTAAACTTGCGGCAAAAATTCAATAAAAAGTCGTATAAAGTCAAGTCTAAATTTAAGATTAATTGAATATCTTTTATTAAACTGCCTAAATTACGGTTAAGTTGTTACTGAAAGAGAATAAATTGCATATCACATCAACCTTTTTTATTTGACACTGCTATTATTTAACCAGCGTCATTTTGCCGGTGGTTTTGTATTTGCCGCTTGTTAACGTGTACAAATAAATTCCCGATGAAAGCCCACTGCCATTCGCAGGAAACCTTGCGGAATAATTTCCAGCTTCTTTATTTCCGCTTACAAGCATTTCTACAAGTTCACCGTAAATATTGTAAACCTTAAGTTCGGTAAAACCATTTTCCGGTATTGCGTAGTTAATAGTTGTTGATGGATTGAAGGGGTTGGGGAAGTTCATCACTTCGAATTTAACTGGATGAATCAATTCTTCTGTTACATTTTCCTTGAATAAACCTCCCTGGGCACTTACGATATTTGTACGTGTAGTGTATTGAGTTCCATATTTACCTTTTATAAAGTAGTAAAAATAAGTAGAACCGCTTAACCTTACATCATTATCTACAAACTCAAAAACGTTTGCCCCAAGTGTTGCAATAGGGGTTGAATAAATTTCAGGATGAGAAAGAGGTACTGAACTTTGGGTGCGATAAACTATAAAATTATTCACTGTGATAGTAGGGTGTTGACTCCAGACTAAACGAGGTTTATTTCCAGTCTCAGAAGGAATTAATATGAGATTGTTATTCCAAAAAGTTGAAGGGAATAAAGAATTATGCGGTGTTACTGAATTATTCAGCCCCCAAATAGTCACTAAAGAATTTGCATTAATTGGTTCATCAAATCCTGATGAACTTGACGGTTCAAAAAAACCGGCGGATTTGAATTGACCTATAGAAAGATTATATAGGAAGAAAAAATCAGCATTCCCATAATAAGGATATCCAAATATTTTAGGATAATGTGAATCTCTCATATCTAAATAAAATGCGCCAGGTAATTCTACAACTATGTCATTTTGTATTGTCCATGGGATAAGTTTATATAGACCATACCCAAAATCATCAATTTCAGGTGGTGCACTTTGTTCTGATCCCGATACAAAATCAAATCCCAACCATCTCATATTATTGGGGTATGTAGAATTTTCAAATATCAAATTATTTCCATATACACCTGGTGCTCCAACAGGTAAAGAGCAATTTAAATAATTTGAGGTAGTATTAAATATGTATCTGTTTGCATCATTTTCGTATACAAAATCTTGTACTGAGTTGAAGGTAAAAAATATACCTTGCCCTTCATTTAATCCTTCAACAACAATAAATAATTCTATTTCTAATCTCGCTTTATCTTGAGGATATAAATTTGAAATGGAGAAAAGGAACAGTATTATGAGTAAGTAATTTTTCATTATAAACCTACTTTATCGAATATACAAATTTGTCCTGGGTCGGGACGATTAATGCTTTGTTAATTATTATTCCCGAAAATTTGGTTGATTCTCCTTCATATTGTATTGCTGAAGTTTCAAATTTTAAGTTTCCATTGCTGTCAAATTTGAGCAACCCGAATTTTCCACCACCATCTTTTATTAAATAGACAGAGGCATCTTTATCTGATATAATTGATGAACCAATTGGGGCATCCGGGATATACTTCCAGTTCAGTTGTCCATCATAAGAAACTGAATATATAGTATCATTTCCGAATATAAAATCACCAAATATGTTTATCGCTGGCTGTTGATACGAAGAATATGTTTCTGACCCATAACGGATTAATTCATTATGCGGGAAGAACCATCTAACCGTACGATCCGGATTAAATGAAAAGAGTGCGAATTTTCCATCATTATATGATTCATCAGAACTTGAGATATAAATATTACCATGCGAATCGATTAATGGAGATGCACTATTTCCACCTTTCCCGAATTCCCATACAATTTGATGCGAGATTAAATCTATGCATATAATGGAATTTTGTGAACCTTTTAAGTACATAAACTTACCATCAGGCGATATGGTTGTGTTTATATTACTCCCGATTTTACTATTGTTCACTTCCCATAAAATATTGCCATTATAAACAGCATAAAGGGTATTTGAATGAGTTAAGTAAATTACGCCATCTAAACCAATATTGAATTGAGAGGATATATTAAATTGAAGAGGTAAAGTCCAGCTTATTTCACCGTTTGAATTTATGGCATAAATTGTACTTGGTGATTCATAGTAGACAATAATGTCACCGTTATTCTTTATTAAAGGTGTTGTTTGAGTTGAAACTCCAAGATTCAATTTCCATTTAAGTGAGCCGTCAAATCGATATGCACAAAAAAGAAACTCTGAGGCTACATAAATAGTTGAATCTTTTCCGAGAGTAATGCCTGCACTCATATTTAAAAGTGAATCTATTTTCCAGTTTATCACGCCGGATGTAATTCCGCTATTTTTGCTCCGTCCGTTTAATTGAGGATTTCCATAAACCATCGGCCATGGACTGTCTGCCAGCGATGCCCACGGAATATCTTCCTGGTAACCCGGCGGCTTTGTTGGCTGCGGCTCTGTGGGGCTGTTCTTTTTGCAGCCGCTGCTTAAGAATAGCAGTAATAAAATTACTGCGTTAATTATAAAAGTTTTTACCATTGTCGTCACTCCTTCTGTTTTGTTTGTGATAGATAATTAGTTGTTGTTTTCATTTTTATGCAAAACCGGTATAGAAAGAGTAAAAGCGAAATAGGAAGAGAGCAAGAGTAAGAGTAAGAGTAAGAGTAAGAGTAAAAATAATTATTAATACCCGCGGGAGCATTAATGACCAATAGCCAGCGGTTCCTCCGTCCATTACTAAACGGAACTAACGAATGACAAAAGTTATTTATTTTTTTCAAAATCCCGACCCTCGTAAAAATTTTGGTTTTAACTTAGTTTTATTTTTAGTTTAAGTCAAGTACCGCGCCGCTGTACATGGAGAAATATTTATCAGATTTGAAAGATGACCTCCAGCACCGATTCAATTTTAACAATGTTGTGCAGGTAATTTATATTTAGGTTGGCGTATTTTATTTGCGAAGTGTTTCGGGTATAAGCATGCAGCGTGGTCTTTCCGGCAGTTAATACTGATATTTTATTACAACTTAATTGTGTTAAATTAAATCATTCATCGTAAATTACTTCTGTCATTTTTATTCTCTTTTTTTATTATGCTTAAAACCCGTTTTAACGAAAATTTAGTTTTTTATCTGTTACTTGCCGGTATTTCAAGTTACCTGCTTTCATTGTTTTTACTTCAACTTTTCTTCGGCGTATTATCACTTTTCTGGCTTGCCGAAAAAATATCGGAGAAGAAAAAAGCAGTTACCTTTTTTACTCTGCTTGTTTTAATTTTTGGCGGCATACGACTTTTATCCATCGCCTTTTCGCTTTATCCCGATTCAAGCATTCAATCCCTTTATAAAGATGCGTTGTTTTACTTTAGTTTTTTTGCTTTGTCGTTTTATTTAAAAGCGCTGCCGTTAGAAAAAGTTATCAAAGCAGCATACTGTTTTGCCATTGCCGCAATATTTATGTCGTTAATCGGTCTCGTTTTATTTAATTTAAAAATTGCCGCGAGAGCCGCAACATTTACAACAGGCTACGCTACTTTCTCATCATACCTGGTTACCGCGCTTGGTTTTCAGCTTACTCTGCCATACAACAAAAATAAAAAGTATAACTGGTTAATATGGTCTCTCGGCAGCGCGGTTATAATTTCTGCCATAATAACATCTATGGGAAGAACCAATATTGCTATTGCGGCACTGCTTGTAGCCGCGGCGCTTTTTTTAAAAAAGTTTTCAATTAAATCGGCAATTGTTGTTTTTGTGTTGACGGCGTTAATTTCAATTTTATCATTTCAAAACAACACAACCGAAATAAAAAACCGGGTTGAAAACCCAGCCGCTCTTTCCGATAGAGATATTCTTTACTCAGCAGCAAAGGTACTTGTTTTTGAACATCCTGTGCTCGGTTTTGGTCCAAGAACGTTTCACGAAGTTTTCCCTTATAGAGATCAGCTTACAGATAAAGGTGTTGGAAGCTGGCATAACGATTTTATACAGGTTTATTTTGAAAGCGGGCTCTTGGGGCTTCTTTCGTTTTTGATGATTATTTTTGCCGTGTGGTATTATACAATCTTGTTTTTGCGAAAAATTAGAAATGATAAAAACTTAACGAACATAGGCTGGGCTGTTTTGCTCGGTTTTACCGCACTTATATTTTCTGCTCTTACCGCGGGATTTATCGATTCACCGGTGCTTGCTATAGTTTTTTCATTTATAATTGCGTTATTATCTTCGGTCATTTATCATTCAAATGTTTTTAATATTCAGATAGTAAAAAAACAGTAATAAAATATTTTTGAAACACTTATGCAAAAGTTCGATCCATTAAAAGAAAAATGCGATTTATGCGGTTCAACCGATATTCATCATTTTTTTACAACCGCCTCCCCTATAAATATTTATAAATGCTCTTCGTGTAAAATTAAATTTATGAATCCCCAATACACCGATGAACACCTTGCCGATTATTACTCAAAATATACACACAGTGCGTCGGAATGGAATGAAGAATTATTTTTATCTCATCAATTTTGTCTTAATTTGATTGAAGGATTTACAAAATCAAAAGGACGGTTGTTTGATATCGGATGCGGATACGGGCATTTAATTGAAGTTGCAAAAAAAAGGGGCTGGGAGGCAACGGGTTATGATGTTGACTGCGCTACCGTTGAAAGGATAAAAAACAAACTCGGTCTCGAAATATACTGCGGCGATTTTTTAAAACTTAAATTGGAAAACAATTATTTTGATGTGATTACAATGCTTCATGTAATTGAACATCTTAAAAATCCGCATGAATATCTAAATATCATTTCGAAAACATTAAAAAACAACGGTACATTCTTTCTGGCGCTGCCGAACATAAATTCGAGATCGGCGGTATTTAAAGGGTTTTTAGAAAAACTTGGTTTGCGGAAAAATAATAAAGGAGCGTATTACGATACCGACCACCATTTATGGTATTACTCCCCTGCTTCAATAAAAAATACACTCGGCAGGTTTGGTTTTGAGGTTATTGATATGCGCAGCGGCAGACATGTAAAACAAATCAGATCAACGATAAAAAAATATATGGTCGAAAATATTTTTGATAAAATTCTCTGGCGTTCTACTATGCTTGTTACGGCAAAGAAGATTAGTTAGATTAATTAGTCACCTTACGCAAAAATATTGACAACGAAGTAAAACTAAGACTTGATTGCGAAAGCATGAATGAATGCCTGCATGGATGAATGGTTTAAATTCAATTTATTAAGCACTTTAATGATCTTCATGCAGTCATTAAACCATTCAATCATGCAGGGTTTTAATAAAAGTTTGTTAACCATTTCATCAGAAATCAAGTACTGCGTAAGGCGACTTAATTTTTCAACCAAGCGTGAAAGCTTAAAAAAAAATAAAGACCAACTCAATAAAATGTATGAATGAATGCGGTTAAATTATTACATTATTTTTCATGAGTCATTAAAACATGCACCCATGCTTTAAATAAATTGGATGATTATCAATTTTAGAGTTTTGCGAAGTCTAAGAAACAGTTGAGAATGCTATGAAAGAAAAAGATTATATTATTCGTACAATGACGCGCGATGAAATAAACATCGCGGTAGAGTGGGCAGCACTCGAAGGCTGGAACCCTGGTTTATACGATGCCGATTGTTTTTATGCCGCCGATCCAGGTGGTTTTTTGATTGGTTTATTAAATGAAGAACCGGTTGCGGTAATATCCGTTATAAAATACGATTCCAATTTCGGTTTCCTCGGTTTTTATATCGTCAAACCAGAATTCCGTGGAAAAAGTTACGGCTTAAAAATATGGAATGCAGGTCTTGAATATTTAAATGGCTGCAATATCGGATTGGATGGAGTTGTAGCTCAGCAGGATAATTATAAAAAATCCGGTTTTAATCTTGCTTACCGAAATATTCGCTTTGAAGGATTAAGCCTCGGATCAATAGAAAAAGTTCCGGGTATGGTTGAATTGTCAAATTTTCCATTTCAAAAAATTGAAGATTATGACAGGCAATTTTTTCCGGCAAATAGAAAAAACTTTTTAAAGTGCTGGATAAACCAAACGGAGAGTAAATCATTCGGTGTGTTAGAGAATGGTAAATTAGCGGGTTATGGAATGATTAGAATATGCGGAAGAGGTTACAAAATAGGACCGCTGTTTGCCGATACCCCTGAAATTGCGGAGAATATATTTAATACCTTAAGCGGAAGCGTAAAAGCCGGTCAGCCAATATTTTTAGATACCCCGGAGACAAATTCTTCTGCGGTTACTCTTGCAAAAAAACATAATATGAATGTCGTGTTTGAAACAGCGAGAATGTATACCGGGGATATTCCTGATATTTCAATAAATCGCCTGTACGGTGTTACTACATTTGAACTTGGTTAAAAAGAAAAGCTGCTTAAAAGTTGAGCAGCCTTTCTGTAAATTTATTTAAACAAAAATCCTAATCTTTATTCATATCAAATTTTTTGTCGAAAAAGTTACTCATCCAAAATTCATATTGTTCGCGCGCTGAGTGAAAAAACTTTGGAAATCCTACGCCGTGCCTTGCATTCGGATAAAGGATCAACTCAAAATCTTTATTTAAGTTTTCTAATTTATCAATTAGCTGAAGTGTGTTCTGCATATGTACATTGTCGTCCATTGTTCCATGGGTAATTAATAACTTCCCTTTATAATTATCTGCATGCTCCATAGCCGAACCGAATTTGTAACCTTCAGGATTTTCCGCAGGCGTGTCCATGAATCTTTCTGTGTAAACATCATCATATAAACGCCAATCGGTAACAGAATACTCAGCTATACCGTGCGTAAAATAATCGGCGCCGTATGTTAAAGCCATACAAGTTGCATAACCTCCGTAACTTCCACCCGTAATTCCTATTTTAGTCGAATCGACGAATGGTTTTTCACGCAGCCATTTTACGGCGTTTATAAGGTCTTCCATTTCCCATTTGCCGAGATTCCGGTGCATAAGCGCAATTCCCTTTTTGCCGAAGTGTCCCGAACCGCGATGATCAACACTAATTACAATTATTCCTTTCGAGGCGAGATAATTATCGGCAAGCCAATAAGGAAAAGAATTAGCAACGGTGGCATTGCCCGGGCCGGAATAAATATTAAACACAACCGGGTATTTTTTTGATTCATCAAAGCCTGGAGGCAATATCCATTTTGCAGGAAGATTAAACCCGTCGCTGCTTGGTATTCTGAACAACTCGGTTTTACCGAGATCAAACTCATCCATCGCCGGTTGTTTGGCTTCTGCTATCAATCGGATGGCATCGCCGTCACCATTAAAAAGCTCAAGTTTATTTGGAAAGTTTATGCTGCTGTATCGGTCTATAAAATATTTTCCGTCGGGTGAAACTTTACAGCTATGTGTTCCCGGAATGGAAGTCAATTGATCCGGAGTACCGCCGTCAAATTTAACTTTGTATAATTTCGTCTCTGTCGACTCATCCATCGAGCCATCGAAATAAACTGTTTTGTTTTTTTCATCGACATAAATAACTTCGTCAACATCCCAATCGCCATTGGTTAGCTGCTTTATTAATTTACCTTTCATGTTGTAATAATAAAGATGATTATAACCGCTTATGCTTGAGCGGAGAAGGAAACCGCTTCTGTCATTGAAAACATAAATATCCTCAAAAAAGTCAACCCACGATGGTTGTACCTCGGTATAAACCATTTCCCGTTTTGCTGTTTGAGGATTAGCGGAATAAATAACCATTGTATCCTGCCCGCGGTTTAATCTTTCATAATAAAGTGTTTTTCCGTCACTAGACCAGAACGGAAAGGCAACATAGCGATCGCTTGCGTCGTCATCAACCCAAACAGTTTTTGCCGTATTAACATCAGCAACACCGAGTTTAACAACAGGATTCGGATCTCCCGGTTTTGGATAGTACTCCCATTCAAGTTCGCCATGTACGCCGTCTGCATTAAAGAGGGGAAATTTCGGAACCGGCGAATCATCAAAACGTAAATAGACTATCATATCGCTGTTTGGCGCCCACCAGTACGCTTTATAAGCAGATGCACGACCAATAATTTCTTCCATATAAACCCATGAAGCGTATCCGTTTTTTACTGTTTCCGTTCCGTCAAATGTTATGCGGGTTTCCTTACCGGAATTAATATCAACAACATAAAGATCATTCTCGCGCGTAAAGGCTGCTTTATTCCCATCGGGCGAAAGTGTAGGATTTTTTTCTTCGATGTCCGGTGTGTTTGTCAACTGCTTCCACTCTTTTGAAAGGCGGTTATAAAAATAGATGTCGTTGTTACCGTTGAATAAAAATTTTGAATAATCATCAGTTTTATCATCAGCCCGCTCAATGGCGAATCCTTTTGGTAAATCTTTTTTTAGCTCCGTATAATTTATAAAAATTTCTGATTCGCCGGTTTCTGCATTAACTTTATAAAGAGCGGAGATTCCCGCTTCCATTTTCGATTCGAGGTAATTGTTTTCATCAAACCAACCCTGAACGCGGGGTATGGAGCCAACTAACCTTGGTTCTGCCCCCATATAAACTTGCTTAAATGTTAGTCTTTTATTCTGTGCCGAAACATTAAAAAGTGATACCGCTAAAAGTAGTATGAAAAGTGGAAGTATCCGTCTGGTCATGTTGTGTCTCCGTTTATTTCAGAAGAATTTTATTTGGAAATTTCGTTAAACAATGTTTTAATGTCAAAAATTATTTTATAATCTCATTAAAAAAGTTTGAGTAATAAGTTATTTAACAAAGTTAATTTATTAAAAAAAATTTAGTTGCAAAAATTATTATGGTTTTGTTTTTCCTTATTTTTTTAGATTTGTAGTACGCAATAGTAAACAAATAACAAACTATTAAATCTTTGGTTGTTGCTTTCAGTTACGGGTTTCCCTGCCTATCTTTGAACTTAAAATATTCACAACTATTGATTTGATAAAATGTGGTTAAAAGATAAAATATTAGAGTTCTTTTCAAAAAAAGAGCAAGCTTCTTTCGGCGGCGGACAGAAAGCCGTTGATAAGCAAATAGCGATGGGCAAAATGACGGCACGCAATAGAATAATGGCAATACTTGATGTCGATTCTTTTCACGAGTACGATATGTTTGTTTTGCACGAGGCAAAAGATTTCGGGATGGATAAAAAAGAGCTGCCGGGTGATGGAGTTATTACCGGCACAGGAACTATTTTAGGTCACCCGGTTTGTATTTTTGCACAAGATTTTACTGTTGCAGGCGGTTCTCTGGGGTTAGCGCATGCACGTAAAATTACAAAAATTATGGATCACTCAATAAAACTCGGCATTCCGCTAATCGGTATAAATGATTCCGGCGGAGCCCGCATTCAAGAAGGGGTAAACTCACTTGCAGGTTACGGTGAAATTTTTTACCGCAACACGCTCGCATCCGGTGTTATTCCGCAAATTTCAGTTATTCTTGGACCTTGTGCCGGTGGTGCGGTTTATTCGCCTGCGCTAACCGATTTTGTTTTTGTTGTTGATAAAATTTCAAAAATGTTTATTACCGGACCAGAAGTAATTAAAACAGTTCTCGGTGAAGAAATTTCTATGGAAGACCTCGGGGGGGCAAGAGTACAGACAGAAATTTCGGGTAACGCTCACTTTTTTGCCAATAGCGAACTTGAGTGTTTTGATCAGATAAAAAAACTAATGACCTTCATCCCATGGAATAATTCAAAAAAAGCAGCTCCTTTTCCTGCAAAACCTCCAAAACCAATTTATGATATCGATACCATTATTCCGAATGAACCATCTAAACCTTATGATATTCGGGATATTATAAAATCTGTGTCGGATGATTCTGATTTTTTTGAAATTCAGGAGCTCTTTGCCCCGAATATTGTTATCGGGTTTGCACGAATAGAAGGTGAAACAGTAGGCATTGTAGGCAACCAACCCCTTGTGTTAGCCGGAGTTTTAGATGTTGATTCATCCGATAAAGCCGCGCGTTTTATCCGCTTCTGCGATGCCTTTAATATTCCTCTAATTACGTTCGTCGATCTTCCCGGTTATCTCCCTGGAGTTGATCAAGAGCATAACGGGGTTATACGCCACGGCGCAAAAATTCTTTACGCTTACAGTGAAGCAACCGTTCCTAAAATTACTATTATACTTCGTAAAGCGTACGGCGGCGGTTATATTGCAATGTGCTCGCGTCATCTCGGAGCCGATTTTGTATTCGCATGGCCTATTGCAGAAATTGCTGTTATGGGTCCGGAAGGTGCCGCCAACATCATATTTAAAAGTGAAATTGCAAATTCTCCTAATCCTGATGAAACTCGAAAACAAAAAGTTCTTGAGTACACTGAAAAATTTGCAAACCCGTATGTTGCGGCAGCCAGCGGGCATGTTGATGCTGTTATAAATCCCTCTGACACGAGAGGATACCTAATACACGCTCTGCAGATTTCAGTACAAAAAAAGGAAATTCGCCCAACAAAAAAACACGGGATACCACCGTTCTAAACAATTATGGAAAATAAACAACTAAATAAAATATTAATTGACGATACTCATTACGAAACAAATTTTCCGGTTAAGTTTTTGCGTCGAAAAAAGTATGTAAAAACCGATCCGAAAAAAGTTTTCGCGTTTATACCGGGAGTTATAACCGAGATAAAAATAAAACCGGGACAGCAGATAAACCACAGTGAGAGTATGATAATACTTGAGGCTATGAAAATGAAAAATGATTTGTTGTCACCTTTAGAAGGCAAAGTAAAAACTGTGCATATTTCTGAAGGACAGATGGTGACAAAAGGTCAACTACTAATTGAATTTGAATAAAAGTTTGAAAGCCGGACGATTAAATGTCGCCCGGTTCTTACTATGCCCTAATGTAACTTTTCCATTGGTATCTTGCTCCATTACCGCACATCTATCAAATTTCTGGCAAATATTTTGCCTCATACTGAAACATGTTTCGCTCTTATCTCAGTTCGAGTCTGAAAATTGAATAAAAGGTGTTTATTCCTTTAATTTTTATCTTTTTTGTTTAGCACTATTATTGCAGTATTACCCCTTTAATACAAAGAAAATTAATGTCAAAATACGGTACTGATACATACGAAAAAGCAGGTTTCGAACTTCTGCTGGAAAATTTGCCCGCGGGCATTGCTGTTTTTAACCAGAGCTATCAGGTAGAGTACAGCAACAGCGTTTTTGGTCAGATGTGTATTTTGTACGGTTTTGATGAAATACCGGAGGAAGGACAATTTTTACCCAAATCGGGTTTTGTAAAACGATACTCGGTAGTGGAAGAATTAAGTTTGTTGGGCGAAGGGCATCCATTTGAAAAAATTATAAAAAGAATAAATGCATTAGACGGTTCAAAAATTAGCGTACTTTTAAAAGGTGTTCCATTTATTAAAGATAATATTTTTACCGGCGGAATGATTATCCTCGAAGATATCAGGGTATCGGAAAAAGAAGAAAAGGGAAAAACACTTACATCTGTTGAATACGCAGCGATATTTAACAGTTATAATGATTTGTTTTTAGTTACCGATCGGGAAGGAACAGTATTGTACAGCGGGGGAAAACAGTTTGAGGGTTTATTCAAAAAAAGTCTTGCCGCAGCCGACAACCTGGTTTACAAGTTATTCCCCTCTTACCCCGAAGAACTGAGCCGGGCAATTAACCGCGGTTTAGAAAATTCATTTTCGTTAAAATTTTTTATAAATGATACTGAATACATTTATGAGTGCACAGTTCAAACTATAACGCGCCAACGGAAAAATAATAATCTAATTTTTTTACTTTTTAATGATATTACCGATGCACATAACAAGGAAGCGGATAAGAGCAGGGAACTCCATGAATTAAAACGTTATCAGGTTATTACCGAGACTGCAACTGATGCTGTGTTTGCAATAAATGCCACCGGTGAAATAGTATTTTGGAACAAAGCATCTGAAAATCTTTTTGGATTTACCAAAAGTCAGGTATTCGGAAAATTTTTTGGTAAAGTGTTAAGCTTTTTCGATTATGAATATTTTGAGAGTGTAAAAAAGGAGTTAAACCGGGACTCGGTGTGGAAAAGCCGATTTAACGTAATAAATAAAAACAGGGAAAAAGAAATTGTAAAGGCGAGTTTTACTCTTTTAAAGGACGATGAAGGTACAATTATTGTTCTTTGCAGCAACGAAACTGAACGGTATAATGTAGAAAAACAGCTAAGGCATTCAGAGGAAAAATATAGAAATATTGTTACTCAAGCCATTGAGTTTATTTGCTCAATCTCTCTCGACAACCTTATCCAATATATTAATCCCATATTCCTGGAAGTTCTGGGTTATAAAGAAGAAGAATTAATTAATTCGGATTTTCAGAATTTGGTTGATAAAAGTGAAATGGACCCGTCGCTATTAAATTTTTCAACCAATCAAAAACGATTTAATACAATCGAAGTGCCTGTCTTAAAAAAGAATGGGCAGCGGTTATATCTTTTGGCAAAATTTTCACCGGTAATAAATGACGATGGACAGACTAAATATTATAATGGGTTTCTAACAGATATTACAGCGGCAAAAGAAACCGAAAAAGAATTACTAATTTTTAAACGATTGTTTGAAACTTCCAAGGACGGTATAGCCGTTGAAAGTGAGGGAGTGATAAATTATGCAAATAATGCGCTCGGCGAACTTTTCGGTTATTCAACAGGCTTACAACTTCATGGTAAAAATTTTATTGATTTGGTTTATGATGAAGAGATACCTGCTATATCACGACATTTAACCTTATTGGAAGAAAATATTCCGTCATCTGTTCGTTTTGAATTTACAATTAAAAGGGAAGATAAATTAAAATACTTTGTGGAAGTTTCTGCATCTTCATTTCAATCTGGTAACACAGTTTTAAAGGTTTTTTCGATGCGCGATACGACAGAGAGAAAACGTTCGCAGCAGGCATTAAAAGACAGCGAACAACGTTACAGGAACCTGACTGAAAATATAGATGATTTTATTTATAAACTTGAGAGAATCGGCAGTTCAACCCGACCGGTGTTTTATACTGCTTCTGTGGAGAAGATAACCGGGTTTTCTCAAACCGAATTTTTAACCGATTCGAAATTATTCTTCAAAATAGTCCATCCGGATGACTTTCCGTTTGTGAAAAGAAAAATAAGAGTTTTATTACGTAACCGCATTCAACTTTCCGAAGAATTTGAGTTTAGAATAATTCATAAATACGGTAATACGGTTTGGGTACGTAATAAAGTTAACGTTTTGCGCGCTCCTAATGGTGAAGTTGAAACTATTTATGGGTTAATAAGCGATATTACATCAAGAAAAAAAACAGAAGAAGAACTAAAAAACACTACACAAAACCTTGTTAAATTGAATGAAACCAAGGACAGGTTTATTTCAATTATCTCGCACGATTTAAGAACGCCGTTCAGTTCAATTCTCGGCTTCACCGATCTTCTGCAAAATGATGACGAATTAACAGATGAAGAAAAACATCAGTATGTAAGTTTTATACAAGATTCGTCAAAATCGATGCTTTCACTCGTTAACTCGCTTCTCGACTGGACGAGGCTTCAAACGGGTAGAATAAATTTTGAGCCTGAGCGACTAAGCGCCGCAACTCTAATCGATTCTTCAATGCAATCGCTAAAAGGCGCAGCAATGCAAAAAAATATTGAATTGATTAATTCTGTTTCAATAGATACTTCCGTTTATGTTGACAGCAGTTTAATTTTTCAGGCATTTAATAATCTTATATCTAATGCTATCAAGTTTACACCCAACGGCGGAAAAATTACTACAAAATCAGAACCGGGTTCAACACTACGTTTTATCAAATTTGTTGTTGAAGATACGGGCATGGGAATTAAAGAAGAGGACATTCCAAAATTATTTAAAATTGATTCGAAGTTTACATCTCACGGCACCGAGGGTGAAAGAGGAACAGGGCTTGGGCTTTCGTTAGTACACGAAATAGTTGAAAAACACGGCGGAAAAATCTGGGTGGAAAGTGAATATGGGAATGGGTCAAAATTCATCTTTACATTGCCTGTTGCGCCCGCAAATATTTTACTTGTAGACGACAGCAAAACCGACAGGCTCCTTTATTCAAAAATTCTAAAAAATATTACCCCCGATTACACAGTAGAAATGGCATCCGACGGGAAAGAGGCGCTGGCAAAAGTTTTACAATCGCCCCCGGCGCTTATTATTACCGACCATCTAATGAAAGAAATGCACGGCTACGATTTAATTATTGCACTTCAAAAATCCGATTTAAAAGTAAAACCTCCGATAATAGTATTAAGCGGCGAACTCGATAGAGATTCCATAAAAGGTTATGAAGAGATTGGGATTGAATATATTTTTTATAAACCGGTAAACCTTGGCGACTTTAAGTCAGCAGTTGAAAAATTGTTGCGAAGAGGGCTCTAAACTTCTTAACTTACCAATTATGAAAAAATACTTTCTGCTTATTTCACTTGCCGGTTTACTATTAGCCGGCTGCTCCACACAAAATGATTACCTTCCACAAGAGTTTTTCGGTTTAAAATTAGCTGTTTTAAAAGATGATAAAGAGGCGGCAAATTTTGTAAATAAACTTCATTTAAAATCAGTGGCTGCGGCTAAAAATAAAATAGGTTTTTATGAAGGTGAGCCCGGAAAAGCAGCTATTTATCTTACAATTTATGATAATAATGACTCGGCACGTTCTGCAGAAAAAAAGATGATTGTAAAAATGACAAAGGATAAAAACTTTTTTGTTGACGGCGAATTTATTGTAATAAATGATGAAACCGTTTACGTGTGCTTTGGGATGGGACAAACTCATTTTATTTTTGTTCGAGACAATGTTTTATTCTGGGTTTCTGTTGACAATTATTTTGCAAAACGTTTCCTCGCAGATTATCTCGAGTACATTTCATAGCCCGGCAAGCCGTAATTTTGAATTATGAATTATGAATTAAACGCAAAGGAATTTATACAATTTATCATTTAAATATTTTTGACATAAAAAAACAAAAATATTATTTTCAATACTATAGCGTTAGTCTGTGAGAAGTCGCCGTCAATTAATTTTAAAAACGTTCATCACCACACAAAATTTTTCGGTAAATTTGTGTCACAATAAATATTTTTTAGCATTGCTGTTTATCCATTAACATTTGATCCGTTAGCCAACAGAAACGGACTCGCGCCGAAGTCTAACGAATTCTTTTTTATGTTTTTTACTTTTTACTTTATACTTTTTACTTGCGGCTTACCGCATTATAAATTATGGACATTACATTAACTACCCCGGCTTTATTATTCCCTGCAATTTCTTTGCTGCTGCTTGCGTATACGAATAGATTTTTAACACTGGCGACTTTAATCCGCAGTCTCCATTCAACTTATAAATCTAAACCGGATGATCTAATCATCGGGCAAATAAAAAACCTGAGGCATCGGGTAATATTAATCCGTAATATGCAGGGCTTCGGGGTTGCGAGTTTGTTTTTATGCGTAATGTGTATGTTTGTACTTTTCGCCGGACAAATAGAACTCGGCAAATATATTTTCGGTTTAAGTTTGGTTTTATTACTTATTTCTCTCGCTTTATCTATCAGAGAAATTCAAATTTCGGTTAACGCATTAAACCTGCATCTTAGCGATCTTGAACATTTCAGTGAACAAAAGTAACGGAATATGAAAACTATTAGTATCCTTGGCTGCGGCTGGCTTGGTTTTAAACTTGCAAAATACTTTGTTCAAAATAACTTTTGTGTAAATGGATCAACAACTTCTACCGGCAAACTAAAACTTCTTACCGATAATGGAATAGATGCTTATATCGTCGCTGCTGAGCCCGGGTTAAATAATGGAATTGAAAAGTTTTTTGAGGCAGATATATTAGTCATCAACATTCCGCCCGCTGGAGGTGATAATAAAATTGAATATCATGCCCGGCAAATTGATTCAATTAAAACGGCAGTTATTCAAAGTAAAATAAAAAAAGTTTTATTTGTAAGTTCAACATCAGTGTATAATGAAAACAACAACACAGTTATTGAAACTGATGCCGTGAATCCGGAATCCGTTTCGGGTAAAGTTTTGCTTGCGGCTGAAAATATACTTTTTAACAACACGGAGTTTAAAACAACTATTATACGCTTCGGCGGACTTATAGGCGCTGATAGAAATGCCGGAAAATTTTTTGCCGGAAGAACAAACATTAGTGGCAGTGGAGCCCCAGTTAACCTAATTCATCTTGACGATTGTATTCAAATTATTTTTCAAATTGTAAAACAAAATATTTGGGGTGAAATTTTTAATGCCGTAGCTGATGGTCATCCTACAAAAAAAGAATTTTACACAAAGGCGGCACAATCACTCAATCTGGAACCCCCTGAGTTTAATGATGATACAATAAGTTACAAGATAGTCGATTCATCAAAATTAAAACAAACGCTCTCTTATAAATTTATTTACCCAAATCCGTTAGAATGCCTTTATTAATGCATTCAGCTATTTTTCCTGCTGATATATTATTTGGCTTGCCGATGCAGTAAAAGAAATATAGAGGCTCGTAGAAGATTTAGTGCAATTGTTTTTTACAGTAACAAAAACAATCCGGCTAAGGTTTCCCAAAGCCGGATAATCTTTAAAACTATTTCATCAAAAGCATCTTTATTGATTTAGAAAAGTTTCTACCTTCGAGTCGGCATAAATAAATACCGCTTGCAATCTGTCTATTTACGGATAAAGCATTCCAATCCGCTTTGTAAGTTCCTTTTCTTCTTTCGCCTTCAAATAGTGTGGCAACTTCCCTGCCGAGCACATCAAATATTTTTAGCGATACAAAACCATCTTCCGGGATAGAATATTCTATTGCCGTTGAAGGATTAAACGGGTTGGGATAATTTTGCGATAGCGTAAAATCAAATTCATTTAATGAATTTATATTATTAACCGGGGTAGGAGTTACAAAATTGCCGTAATAGTTTGAAGCTGTTTGACTTAAATTTTTTAAAGCAGTTATGCTGTTCAAATTACTACTTCCTCTTGCAATTAGAATTGCAAGACATATTTCCGTCGAGTCCCCGGGTAAGAGATCAATCGTTCCAGTGGACATCAAATGTCTTCTATCTCCGGGAGGCGGGCCGCCTGGAAACCCCGTTCCTTCATACCACCCAACATGCATTACAGGGTCACCGCTGAGAATAAGTTTAACTGTTTCACCTGTATTGGGATCAATAAAGGGTTGTCCATCCCAAACTTTGCCGGAAAGGTAGTTATAAAACTCTACTGCACCGGCAATAACACCCTGTTGAGGATCGCGATATCTTGGATCAATACCGTTAAGATAAAATGTAAACCCGGTCATCGGCAAGTTTTTATATCCTTTACGCCATTCACCATTAAAATATCCACTGTCTGATGCCCCGCCGCTTGTAATAGGTGTTTGTAAAAATTTATACCCAACTGCCGGAGGTGGGGTACCATAAACACCATCATTATTAACAGCATTGTAAGTGTAACCCAAATTCAAAGTTGAGTCGTAACCTGTATAATCATCATTGGCGTCACCTAAATCAGTATCCGACCAATAACCGAGATACATATCTTTTACAGTATCAACCCCCTTATTGATTACAAGATATTTTTTATATACGACATCCGAAATTAAAGAATCAACCGATGCAAATACAGTAGTTTGAACCTCAAGCCCGATAGGCATTGTACCATAAGTATAAGTTGATCGACTTGGATCCATATCATTTGAGACAAACCAAACAGTTTCATCGCCGAGAAACCTGGGTTCGTCAACTCCCGCTGTATATTGTCCATCCTGGTCTATATCGCTCCATGGCGCCCCGTCTTCCACCGGCCAATTGTTATAACATTCTTCATAAAAATCTCTATCGGGTCCGGGAGGGAGGGTTTGCCATCCCTTATGTATAACATAAACTTTGTATTTACTTAACGAAGGGTCATCGGGTTGACCATTCGGAAGAATTTTGCCTGCCTGGAGTCCCTGGCGGTGTGTATTTCCGTTAACCCTAAACTCACCATTAATTTTGCAGCCCCAGATTAAACCATCTTCAAAAATGGCAGATTTGGTTTCATTTTTCGGCCAATAAAAACCACTGCGATCTGTTATCGGGTCATGTGAACCGTCACCGTTATTTGAAAGCCACATTTTAATATTATTAACGGAAATGTAATGGTAAGAATCATTAGTTAAAACAGATTTAACTTTTGATGAGTCACTTACCCCGGCTAAAAGAAATGTCGAGAAAAGTACAAAAAAAGAAATTAAATACTTCATAGAATACCTCCTATTAATTTTTGTAAAAATTATTTAATAATTTTAACTTTTCCTTAACTACACTTAAAAATTAAATAAAGGGAGAATAAAAGTAAAGATGACGCAATAATGTTTTTTGTCTTTTTTACTCATGCAATAAAAATATATTTGTGATAAAAAAAAGAAAAATTGTGCATTCAACTTTAGAACTTTTATCCCCTGCAAAAGATTTACAAACCGGTATAGCGGCAATAAACTGCGGTGCAGACGCCATTTATATTGGCGCGCCAAAATTCGGAGCGCGCACAGCAGCCGGCAATACAATTGAAGATATAAAAGCACTTATTGAGCATGCGCATAAATTTTGGGCAAAGGTTTATGTTACCGTTAACACTATTATATATGATAATGAAATTGCCGATGTTGAAAAATTAATTCATCAGCTTTACGAGATTAGTACCGATGCTATTATATTCCAGGATATGGCGCTGTTAAAAATGAACCTTCCGCCAATTCCATTATTTGCTTCCACGCAAACACATAATTACGAATTGGAAAGAATAAAATTTTTAGACTCACTCGGCATAAAAAGGATTATTCTTGCACGCGAGCTGTCTCTTCCCCAATTAAAAAAAATAAAAGAACAAACTAACTGCGAGCTTGAGTTTTTTGTTCACGGAGCGTTATGTGTTTCTTTGAGCGGACAGTGTTATATGAGTGAATCGATGAGCAGACGAAGCGCAAACCGCGGCGAATGCGCGCAGCCCTGCCGAATGCAGTATTCGCTTGTTGACAACAGAGGCAACACAGTTATAAAAGATAAACATCTTCTCTCGCTTCGCGATCTAAATTTATCTGCTTATTTAAATGATTTGATTGAGGCAGGGATTACTTCATTTAAAATTGAAGGACGTTTAAAAGATATTTCTTATGTAAAAAACATAACCGCTTATTACCGCCAAAAACTTGATGAATTAATAGAACAAAATCAGCGGTTTAAACGGGCATCCATTGGCATCTCAAATATACCTTTTGCACCCGACCCTGAAATAACTTTCAACCGTGGTTATACATCTTATTTTTTTGCAGGCAAAGATAACCAATTGACTTCGACCGATACGCCGAAATCAAAAGGAAAACTACTCGGCGAGGTGAGCATCTGTAACAGCAATAGCTTTACAATCAAAACAAATGAAAAAATAATTAACGGGGATGGTCTTTGTTATATTGATGAAAACGGTGAACTGACCGGAATGTATGTAAACAAAATTGAGGGGAACAAAATATTTTCAAATGATTTATTAAAAATAAAACCGGGCGCTAAAATATTTAGAAATCACGATCATCAATTTTACACTTTGTTGAATAAAAAAGAATGCGTCCGAAATATAAAAACCAAAATAAGAATTGATGAAACCGCAAACGGTATTTTAGTATCGGCAAGTGATGAATCAAATATTTCGGTTTCAAAAGAATTTGTGATAAAAAAAGAAATAGCCGGCAGCCCGGCGAAAGCAGTTGAAGTTTTCAAAAAACAATTTTCAAAATCCGGCGAAACAATATTTAGGGTTGAAGAAGTAATACTGAATTTTAACGAAATAATTTTTTTGACTGTTAAAGAATGCAATTTAATACGAAGAGAAATTTTAAAACTCCTTGAAGTAGAAAGAGTAAAAAGCCGTCCGATTGAAACATTTAAACTCACCTCTGCTAATAAAAACTACCCGGCAAAAATATTAGACTACCGGGCAAATGTTATTAACCATCTTGCAAAGGAGTTTTATATAGAACACGGTGTGGAAAAGGTTAACGACGGTTTTGAAATATCGGTGGAATCTGCAAACACAACCGTGATGGTTTGCAAATATTGTATTAAGGACGAGCTGAATTCATGTCCGCTTAAGGGTAATGACAAACTAAAATTACCACTATTTCTACAAGGCGGCGGAAGAAAATATTCGCTTCATTTTAATTGTAAAGAATGTTTGATGGAAGTGAGGATTGTTTGACTATCTGACGGATCTGCGTGCTGTATTTGGGTTTAAATAGCACACAGATAAACACAGATTGGACAGATTAACACAGATAGGAAATAATAAACTGATCTGTGCACATCTGTTTCATCTGCGTCCGTTAGTTAACGGATCTGCGTGCTGTGTTAGGGTTTAAATAGCACACAGATAAACACAGATTGGACAGATTAACACAGATAGGAAATAATAAACTGATCTGCGCAAATCTGCTTAATCTTGTCCGTTAGCTAACGGATCTGCGTGCTGCTTTTAAGAGAATAGCATACGGATTGACACGGGGTTATAAATTATTTTACGTTTGTGCTTTTACAGAAAAGAAAAAACGGGGTACTTTTTCTTGACTTTAGTTATTCTTCAATATAAATTAGTTCCAACATTTTAATAGGTGCTTAAAGATGTGTTATTGTTTTTTAAGTTTTGACTGCTCCCACAACAAATTTATTTATTTAGGAACCGGTCTTTCTTTTATAGGGTCCTTTCCGGTTCGTTGACCGCCAAACACCGCCGCAGCCGCGGTATATAAACATTAGTTATTTTTATTAGAGTTCTTTTTTGTAGTGAACTTTTTCTTTTCATTCGCCAATTTGTTTGAACATTGTATAAAACCGTTTAGGTTTTTAGAGACATTTAAAAACTTCCGGCGGGTTATGAGAAAAATAAATGATTAGTGACGAAGTTTGAATGAGTTCGAAGAAGATTCAAATGAGTCCGAAGAAGTTTCAAATGAGTTCGAAGAAGATTTGAATGAGTCCGAAGAAGATTTGAATGAGTCCGAAGAAGGTTTGAATGAGTCCGAAGAAGTTTCAAATGAGTCCAAAGAAGTTTCAAATGAGTCCGAAGAAGTTTCAAA
>CAYJPN010000006.1:0-198854 GCA_964372115.1 uncultured Ignavibacteriaceae bacterium | reverse complement strand
ATCAGTTTTTTTACTCTCAAAAAGAAATTTGGGTTTTTAAGGGTTGACTAATTAGGAATTTTCTTCCGGAACAACAAACGGGCAGCTAAAAAGTTTTGTGCTCGACGAAAGCCCCTCACCCGTTATTTGTTAGCCAACGGAAACGGATTTTTAGAGGAGTCCTTAAATAAATATTAAATTAAAAGATTCTCATTTCCAGGAGTGAAATTTTTTTTTATTTTGAGAACCAAATCAGAAAGAGAAAGAAAGATAATTGGAAATAAATTACCTTAAATATTTTACGTTCGGAAGACTATTGAACGCATTAAAAATTGTCATATCCTTTCAAATATCAAAAATAGTGAGGAGACCAGTTGTTTGGGGTAAGCCGCTCACTTTTTCTATCGAGCCGACAAACTTTTGCAATTTGGAGTGCCCCGAATGCCCATCGGGTTTGGGCGCTTTAACGCGTCCGCTGGGGTTATTAAAGTTTGAAAATTTTAAAAAAGTAATAGACCAGATTTACGGGCATTGTTTTTACATCCAATTATTTTTTCAGGGTGAGCCGTATATAAACAAAGAATTGCCCGAAATGATAAAATACGCCCGGTCAAAAAATATTTATGTTTCAATAAGTACAAACGGACTATTGCTTAATGAGAAGAAAGTAGATATTGTTTTAAACAACGCACCGGATAAGTTAATTTTTTCTATTGACGGGCTTGATGAAAAATCTTACCAAAATTACAGAGTAGGAGGAACATTTAAAAACGCAGATGCAGCTTTGCGTTTGTTTATACAGAAGAGAAACGAAAAAAAACGAAAAAAACCGTTTGTTGAATTTCAGTTTATCGTCATGAAACAAAACGAGGATCAGATTGAAAAGGTCTTTAGTTACGGAAAGGAAGCGGGGGTTGATAATGTTGTGTTAAAAACTATGCAGGTATCATCTTATGAAAATGCTGTTCATTTTTTGCCCGAGAACGAAGAATACAGAAGATATATTTTAAAAAATGGAAAACTTAAAATGAAGGGGAATATAAAAAACCATTGTTTTGCTCTTTGGCGTACATCCGTTGTTACCTGGGACGGTAAAATAGTGCCATGCTGTTTTGATAAAGATGCTAAATATGAACTTGGATTGCTAAACGGAAAAACATTTGACGAAATTTGGAAAAACAAAAAGTACTACAATTTCAGGAAATCGGTTTTAGAAAACCGAAATGGAATTGATATGTGTACAAATTGCACCGAAGGTTTGAAGATAAATATTGTAGAATAACCAAAATTCTTGCGGATCGAAATATCTCTCCCCCGGAAATAAAAACAAATAATACTATCAACTAACTGTCTTTTGGCATTTAACACTTAACCCAAAAGCATTTTCATCTTTACACTTAATATTTAAAAATTCTTTCCGATAATTAGATGTAGCGTAGTTCTCATTATTTTATAACGGTAATTTTTTAAGATGAAACAGGATAACATTATATTCGAAACGGCGGACGTTCATCTGCTCGAGACAGAGCAATATGTTTCCCGTTTTAATAATATAGCCCACGAATACTTTCAAGTAGATCTGGGATTTGAGAGGGACAACCTTACACGGATAAAAGAAAGCGCTAAGTTTTTCGGCTATCAGCTTCCTGCATCAATAAACGACTATTTTATAGGTTACCCGCAAGCACCTTTATTTTGGATTACCACCTCACCCCTTTCGCTTTTTCTTGAAGATTTTTTTAAAGCTCACCTTTCTAAAGGAAGCGGGTTAGATTACCACCATGATATTAAAAACTTCTATTCCCGCTGGGCTTTAGTCAATTCAAAAGAGGAAAAAAAGTATTTCGCCGCATCAGCGATAAAAACAATTGAAAAAAATACAAATAAACATAATTTTTTTGATACAATACTGCATGCAGTCTTCTTAGCCTTGGAAGATTCATTATTTAATCCCGAAAAAGCAATTGAACTTTTTGAAAAAGCTAATGAGAAAGTAAGCGCTTTAAAAATAAATGAGAACAGAAAAGAAGAATTACACTACCTCATTTCCATTTATTGTGGATTTGTTAATCTCAAACAAAAAAAATACAAAGAAGCTAAACAAATTTTTGAAAATGCCCTGATTATTAGACCCGCAGGAGTCACAGCAACTTTTAATATTGCCTATGCCGATATAAAACTGCATGACAATTCGTCTGCACTAAGATATCTTAAGGAAATTTTGCTTTTCGATATTTCGCGCGTTTCATATGCTTTAAGCCAGAACAATTTGGCAATGTTCAATTTTTTCTCTTTGAATTCAGTATTTTCAAATATTTTTCAATACAAAGAGTTTGCCATCATTTTTAGTGAAATAGAAAATTTAATAAATGAGAAAAAAAACAGCGTAGAAATTGATGTGGATACATTAAAAAATCAAATTAGAAATTTTTTAAGTATAAAATTTGAAGGCGTTCAGGCAGATATAGTGGGTGATAATGTTATATTTCTAGAAAAATTGATAAATAGTTTTTCAGGTGTTAAAAATATCTTTTTCCTCTCTTCCATTGATAATATTAATTCGAAATTTAAGACAATAGTTAAAAATCTAGAAACCGAAGTAAAAGGTAAGTACGCAAAAGAGATTGAAGAAAGAATGGGTCTCTACGATCTCGAGATAACAGAAAAATCTTTAGCGGCAGAAAACCTTAAAAAAGATTTAGAGGATTTTAAATCCAGAATAAAAGAAAAACTTCAAGATGAAATAAGCGCAATTGAAAAAATGATGAGTCACGATATTGGAATTCTGGAGGACAGAATAAAAAACCTGCACATGGAACCAAAATTAGACCCCGTGACCTCGTTTAAAAATACTATGACATATAATTTTATATTAGCGTTAATGGTTTTTCTAATAGGCGGTTTTGCAGGTTATTCATCGGTTAGTTTGGGGGGATCGTCTGATTTTAATTCCCTCACAGCGATAATTATGGTTAACGGTATAAAGTGGGCTTTATTGTCATTTTTAGTTGGAGTTGTTATTGCCTCGGTTGTATCTGGCTCTGTTGTGGTTGAAAGAGGAAATGTAAAACAACGGCTATTGCAGCGAATATCAATACTAAAAACTCGAAAAGAGCAGCAGGTTGAAGAACTAAAATCCGAATCGCAGCGTAAAGAGAAAAGAACTTCAGACAGTTTTACAAAAAAAATTACCGATTTGAAAGAATTGGTGGAAAACATCCGCATCGAAAAAGAAAGACAGCGCGGAGAAATGCAGTCTGCGGCTGAAGAAAAAGTAAAAACAGAAACTGAAATACTGCAGGCTTTTTTATAAAATTCTCACTGTTACATTTCAATACCAAATTGAAAAAATTATAAATTTAATTCTTGATTTAGAAACTCACTTCCAAATAGCCAACCCGTTGGAATGATCATTTAACAATTACAAAAAATTTTTTCTAATTAGAAAATTTTAGATACCCCTTAGGGGCTAATATTAACCAAAAAAACAACTATGTTCACTTTTCCAAAATATTTTGGTTAATTGGGAATGATTTGTCTGGTATAAAAGTTGTCCTATGCCACTAAAAATATTTGTAAAACGAAACTAAATAAAACTGATGGTGGGTTGAAAATAGAATCTTGAGTATCATCAGTTAGAAGGCATTTACTAAAAAATAATGGCATACTGCGTTGGATAAAATTTAATACTTTGGATTAATAAAGATGAACGATAAAGCACAAAATAATTTGCTCTTCATGAAATCGGCGTTCTCGTCTGAGGGGAAGTATCTTTCCGTTGAAGAAGTTATAAAATGGTTAAAGAAGAAAAAACAACATGTAAATGTAAAACTCCAAAAAACAAAATTCTCATCGCTTAAAAATTGGAATTATAATGAGGAAACAGGCGTAATTCAGCACGGATCGGGTAAGTTTTTTACTATCGACGGAATTGAAATTAGCACAAATTGGGGACCGGTAAGCAGCTGGCAACAGCCTATTATCAATCAGCCTGAGATAGGATTTTTAGGAATAATCACAAAAGAATTTGATGGTATTCTTCATTTTTTAATGCAAGCAAAAATAGAACCGGGTAATAGAAATTATGTGCAATTATCCCCAACCCTGCAAGCTACTAAAAGTAACTATACGCAAGTACATGAGGGTAAAAAGCCATTGTACCTTGAATATTTTCAGAATGCGAAGACCGAACAAATTTTACTTGATCAACTTCAATCTGAACAAGGGGCAAGATTTCTGAAAAAAAGAAACCGTAACATAATAATCAAAGTTGAAGAAGAGATACCGGTATATGATAATTATACCTGGGTTACATTGGCTCAGATAAAAAAACTTTTACAGGTAAACAATCTTGTTAATATGGACACCCGCACGGTAATTTCCGGAATTCCGTATGGCAGCTTTGATGTTTCTGTAGTAGACTTTTTTAATTTTCTCGGGCATAACGAAAAACAATTCACGATTCAAAAGGCGTTTTTAAAATCAGCCTTATCGCAGCAGGGTTCACTCCACACAATTGATGATGTAATTTCCTACATAACCCGGTTTAAAAGCACTTACGATCTTGAAATAAAAAAGCGCTCTTTAAAAGAATTAGACTCTTGGGTTTATACCGATGATGAAATCAAGCACAAAGACAACAAGTACTTTAAAGTAATAGCGGTTGAAATTGAAATTTCAAACAGAGAAGTAACCAATTGGTCTCAACCAATGGTTGAACCCGCGCAGGAAGGTATCTCGGCATTTGTTTGTAAAGAGATCAACGGAATTTTACACTTTGTCGTTCAGGCTAAGTTGGAATGTGGTAATCATGATATTGTAGAATTTGCGCCGACCGTCCAATGTTTGACTGGAAATTATCGACATTCGAAAGCCGGAAGCATCCCGTTTTTAGAATACGTTATTAATACTCCTAAAGAGAAAATTGTACTCGACACATTTCAATCGGAAGAAGGGGGAAGATTTTATAGAGAACAAAATAGGAATATGATTGTTTTTGCCGGTAACGAAATTTCAATTGAGCTTCCTCCAAACTATATTTGGCTGACTTTAAATCAATTGAACGTATTTCTCAAATTCAACAACTATTTAAATATTCAATCGAGAAGTTTACTCTCGGCGATTTCTTTTATTTAGGGTTGCGATGGAAAAAGTAAGAATTGGAATAATCGGCGCTGCTCAAATTGCCGAGAAGTATATACTGCCAAGTTTAGCTGCTTTAAGAACCGAATACAAAATAAACGAGGTTGCAAGCCGGAATCATGAAAAAGCTCGTGACATCGCCCAACGGTACGATGCGCTCCCATTCAACAATTATGAAGAATTAGTGAACAGCGATTTGATTGACGCAGTTTATATTCCGCTTCCAAATTCACTTCATCATGAATGGATTTTAAAATCGCTTGAAAATGGCAAGCATGTTCTTGTTGAAAAATCTTTAACATGCTCATTGACCGACACGCTTGAAGTAATGAATAAAGCCCGTGAAAAGAAACTTGTGGTGATGGAGAATTTTCAGTTTAGATTTCACTCGCAGTTAAAATATATTTTAGATTTGGTGAACAACGATGAGATTGGTCAATTAAGAAGCATTCGCAGTTCGTTCGGGTTTCCGCCGTTTGGCGATGGCAATAATATCCGTTACCAAAAAGAATTAGGTGGCGGGGCTTTGTTAGATGCAGGCGCTTATCCGGTTAAAATAAGTCAGTTTTTTTTAGGTGAAGATATCGAAGTGAAATCTTCAAAACTCTACTTTGATGAGAAACTCGGTGTGGATTTATGGGGCGGCGCTTTTCTTACAAGCCGGAATGCGGGATTGTTTTCAGAAATCGCATTCGGATTCGATAATTTTTATCAGTGCAATTTGGAACTTTGGGGAAGCAAGGGTAAAATTACGGCCGAGCGAATATTTACTGCACCGCCTGGATTTAAACCATCTCTAATTATTGAAAAGCCAAATGGTAAAGTTGTTGAGGAATTACCTGCGGATAATAATTTTATCAATATGCTAAAGTATTTTCATAAATTAATAATAGAAAATAATTACGAAGAAGAGATCCAGCAGAATATTAGTCAATCAAGATTGCTTGAAGAGATAAGAAATAAAAATTATGAATAAGCCCATTTATGTTACAGCCCCCTCTCTCGCTCCATTAGAAGAGTACAACCAAATATTAGCCGGAGTTTGGGAGCGCGGTATACTTACTCACAACGGTCCTTTAGTTCAACAGTTCGAAAAGGAATTGATTACTGCTTTACAATTAAAAAACATGGTTGCTGTTTCCAACGGTACAATCGCAATTCAAATGGCGATAAAAGCTCTCGGATTAAAAGGTGAAATAATTACTACTCCGTTTACATGGATTGCAACGGTCAGTGCGATACAGTGGGAAGGCTGCGTACCGGTTTTTGCCGACATTGATGCCGGAACACTTAACATCGATCCGAAAAAAATTGAAGAAAAAATAACCGATAAAACTTGCGCAATTTTACCCGTACATGTTTTTGGTAATCCATGCGATGTTGAAGAAATTGAAAGGATAGCAAAGAAGCATAATTTAAGAGTAATTTATGATGCCGCTCATGCTGTGGGCTCAACTTATAAAAATGAGAGTCTGCTAAATTACGGCGACATTTCTGCTACAAGTTTTCACGCAACAAAATTATTGAACACAGCCGAAGGCGGCGGAGTGATAACCGCTGATAATGAACTTCATGAAAAATTAAAAAGAATTCGTTTCTTTGGACATGACGACAGCAAGCGGGTTGTTGAAGAAGGCTTTAACGGCAAGATGACCGAAGTACATGCCGCGCTCGGTTTGGCAAATTTGAAATATTACCAAGCTGTTCTTGACGACAGAAAGAGCAAGTACAAATATTATTGCGAGCAACTGGGGGAAATTAATTCAATTAGTTTTCAGGAATTAAAATTCGGTGAAACTAATTATTCATATTTTCCGGTTATTTTAGAAAGCGAAGATGTACTGCTAAAAGTTGAATCGGCTCTCAACAAAAACAATGTTTTTCCGAGGAGATATTTTTATCCTTCGGTAAATCTGTATAAGGAAATTCTGCCGACGTCTTCATTGCCAATATCCGAAGATATCTCGAAAAGAATTTTGTGTTTGCCACTTTATTATAAATTATCTTGTTTAGAGATTGACTTTGTGATTTCCAAATTGACCGAACAATTAATTTAATGTTAAGATGAAATAAAATGGCGAATTTAACCAAGGAACAATTGCTCAATATCGGATTTAAAGAGTTCGGTGAAAATGTAAATGTCTCCGATAAAGCGAGCATATATAATCCACATCTAATCTCATTGGGAAGCAATATTCGGATTGATGATTTTTGCATTCTTTCCGCAGGCAGTAATATTAATATCGGGAATTATGTTCATATTGCCCCTTATACTTCACTCATTGGGAAAGGTGAAATTCTAATAGAAGATTTTGTCTCAATTTCCGGGCGGGTATCGCTATATTCCAGTACGGATGACTATATGGGATTTGGGATGACCAACCCGTTGATCCCCGATAAATTCCGGAGAGAAACCTCCGGTAAAATTCATTTGAAAAAGCATGTAATAATAGGAGCGGGTTCCGTCATCATGCCGAATGTGGTAATGGAGACCGGTTCGGCAGTTTCAGCATTAACACTCGTAGTGAAAAATTGCGCTGCATTCACAATTTACCGGGGAATACCCGGAATCGAAATCGGCAAAAGGAAACAAAAAATTTTAGAACTCGAAAAGGAATTTTATGCCGCAGAAAGTTGAAATACTCCGTAACATTATTAACCAGGTTCTCGAAAATAATTCGAAAGAAAAAATATCATCTTTAAAATCCTCCACGAACCTTAGAGATGAAATTGGGTTAGATTCATTCGATTTGGCTGAACTTACGGTTCGCATCGAAATGGAATTCGGCATTGATGTTTTTGAATCGGGTATTGTGTTAACCATTGGCGAAATATTAAATAAGTTAGATAATGGTAATAGATAGGAATAAAATATTTTTATTCGATCCCCTTAAACAGAGAGTGTATTCTTACGAGCGCTTTTTTGATAGGTTGAATAATATCGAGTCTATTCCGTTGTTTATTTATACAGATGATAACTTTGAAATATTTGCAACGATTATTGCATCGCTCATGTACAACAAAAACGTTGTTCTGTTAGATTCTGATTTTAAAGAATCTGAGCTGATGCAGCTTGGTTTGAACAATGAATCGTTGTTAATGAGAGATTCGGTTCTTTTAAGTAAAAGAGTAGATGAGAATAATTTTACTGATTTGATTGGTGAATCGGGAGATTGGCAGATAACTCTTTATACCTCCGGTACAACCGGACAGCCTAAAAAAATAACGCACACTTTAAAAAGTCTCTCCAGAATGGTTAAAATTTCCGATAGAAAAAAAAATGATGTTTGGGGATTTGCCTACAACCCGACTCACATTGCCGGCTTACAAGTGTTCTTCCAGGCGGTGTTAAATTTAAATACAATCGTCAACTTATTTGCGTTGTCGTCCGACAAAATTCTCTCGTTAATCGACGACTACAATATTACCAATATATCTGCTACTCCCACTTTTTACCGCATGCTTGTTCCAGATGATCGAAAATTTAATTCGATAAAGAGAATCACAAGCGGCGGCGAAAATTTTAATCCGGCGTTGTTTCAGCGTATGTCTGAAATTTTTCCAAATGCCCGAATACTCAATGTTTATGCGTCAACTGAAGCAGGAAGTTTATTCGCTTCTGATGGCGATACATTTAGTATCAAAGAAGAAGATGCGGAAAAAGTTAAGATTGTTGAAGGTGAACTATTGATTCATAAAAAAATGCTCGGTATATCAGATTCATTTGAATTGGAAGGCGATTGGTACAAAACAAACGATATGGTTGAGCTTTTGCCTGATAATAATTTGCAATTTAAATTTGTCGGAAGAAAAAATGAAATGATTAACGTCGGCGGTTATAAAGTGAATCCGGGCGAAGTTGAGGAGATCATCAACAATCATCCGGGTGTAACTATTTCAAAAGTTTACGGTAGAAGAAATTCAGTTTTGGGAAATGTATTAGTTGCAGATGTTACAGCCGGGACTCCGGATGTTACCGAAAAAGATTTAAAAAAATATTTGCAAGAATATTTGCAACCATTCAAGATTCCGAGGATTATAAACTTGGTTGATGCCATTGAAGTTACAAGAACAGGAAAGCTGAAAAGAGTATGAAAAATATTTTGGTCACGGGAGTATCGAAAGGATTGGGATTTGAAATTTCTAAAACACTTCTTGAAGAAGGATATTTCGTTTATGGGTTGAGTCGAAAAGCTAATGATAATACGGATCAGCTATCAAAAGAATTTCATGACAGTTTTAAGCACATCAAGTATGATTTATCAGATTCAGCGGGGATTAAAACTTTTTGGGCAGAAAATTTCCTTACTCCCAATATTCCTGTTCATGGATTTGTAAACAACGCGGCATTAGCCGTTGACGATTTGATTACAAATATCAATCTTGAAAAATTGGAGGAGATGTACCGTGTAAATGTAATGTCCCCGCTTTTACTTACGAAAAATGTTTTGCGGAATATGCTGCTTCATCAAACAAAGGGAAGCCTCGTTCACATCTCATCGATATCTGCACACACCGGCTATAAAGGACTTGCAATGTATGCTTCCACAAAAGGTGCGCTCGAAGCCTTTTCGAAAAACACAGCAAGAGAATGGGGTGAAAAGGGAATCAGATCCAATTGTGTTGTCGCCGGATTTATGGAAACGGAAATGTCTTCAAAATTAGATGATGAAACAAAAAACAGAATTTATAAAAGAACCTCACTCAAAATACCAACCAGTACAAAATCAGTCGCTCAAACGGTTAGTTTTCTTCTATCGGATAAGTCGGCATCAATTACAGGGCAAACTATTTTTGTGGACAGTGGAACGATATAACCAACAAAACATTTAGCGGCTTACGGAAAAAATTCATTTCTAATAAATTTTTAGGTTAATTCTGTAAAAATTTGCTTTTTACATTCATCATCCCCTCCCCTTTCATCTGCAAATGAAGACTTGGATTAGAAAGGATTAAGTATGGAATGCAATCAATTGTCTAATATTAGCCATCGGCTATCGAATTATCTTCTCAAAGGTTAATATTTAATCATATTTGTTACCCAATCAGTGGCACGATATTAGAAAAATCCCTTTGATATTTGGCTGATAGCAAAAGTATCTCAAAATTGTTTTAAAATATATTTAAAGTGGCTTTAAGATATTTTATGATGTTATTACCAACTCAAATAATCTTTATAATAATTAAATTAATTGACTGAAATTATAGTGGAAACCTCGATCAAAGTTAGTGTTTTAATAATTACTTACAATCAAGAGAAATACATTTCCCAGGCAATTGAGAGCGCTCTTGCTCAAAAAACTAATTTTGAATATGAAATTCTGATTGGTGAAGATTGCTCAACGGACGGAACGAGAGAGAAAATTGAAATCTTTTTTGATAAGTTCCCCAAGATAATAAAACCATTCTTCCGCCCCGCGAATATTGGAATGATAAATAACTTTGTAGATTTATATAACAATGCTCGCGGAGAGTATATCGCATTATTAGAAGGGGACGATTATTGGACATCTTCAGCGAAACTTCAAAAACAGGTTGATTTTTTGGATGCGCACAAGGAGTTTTCAGTTTGCATTCACGACTCATTAGATATCTGGGAGGATGGACAAAATACACTTCATAATAATATTGCTGAGGACAAAGTCTTTACACTTCAAGATTTAACAAGAACCAATTTTATTTCTACAGCCACAACCATTTTTAGAGGCGGATATATTTTGCCCGATTGGTTTTTTACCGTAAAAGCAAGCGACTGGGCATTGCACTTTATTAATGCAATGCGTGGTGACATCTATTATATGAATGACTGCATGTCGGTTTACAGAAAACATAATAATGGCTTTTGGAGTTGTTTGTCGAGTGATGAAGCAGTGCTTATGGGTATTGAAGCAATGATGGCAATTGACAAAGGGACGAATTACAAATACCATAATGAATTTGCAATTGGGATTCATGAAAAAATAAAAAAAGGGAATGCAAAAGAACTTCTCAATTTGGCGTCTAATAATGAATCATTGATGCGTGAGTTAAAAATATTTTTGGCGATTCCCGCAAATCCGGGAAAAATAAGTGTGAATAATATTAGTCCGATCACACAAACAAAAGTGTCAGCCAACGATCCTTTCCTTAACCCGCTATTATCAATAGATAACATCGATCTGTATTTCATTCGTACAAGTATTGTGAATTTCATAAAAAATATACTTCCTGAAGTTAGGGGGGTGTTATTAGATCTCGGCTGCGGTGAGATGCCATATAAAAATTATATTCAAACCAATTCTAATATTTCACGTTACATCGGTATTGATATAGAAAATCCAATTTATCAAAAACACGCACTACCTGATTTGTTTTGGGATGGGAAAACCATACCGTTAGATAATGATTCAGTGGATGTGGTAATGGCAACGGAATTATTCGAACATCTACCCGATATTCAATCAGTTTTAAATGAAATTAAAAGAGTGCTGAAACCGGGCGGGTTAATGTTTTTTACAGTTCCTTTTCTTTGGCCGCTTCATGATACACCATATGATGAATATCGCTATACGCCCTTCGCGCTGGAAAGACACTTTAAAGTAGCCGGTTTTTCCGATATATCCATCAAAGCTTTGGGCGGATGGAACGCGAGTCTTGCCCAAATGCTCGGATTGTGGTTGAAGCGAAGCGGGCTTCAAGAAGATACCCGCAAGAAGTTATCGGAATCCTTTTTCCCATTTTATAAAGAACTGTTAGGATCAGATGTCGTACCGGAAATCTATGATAATGGTCCAATGGTAACTGGTTTTAGCGGAACAGTTAAAAAAATTAATCTTGATACAGAGAGCAAAAAGAATTCTGTGGAAAATACTTATTTGGAGGGAGCAGAAAATAAAATCAAAATGATCATCATCGTCTACTTTTTCCCGAAGCTTTCCGAAACCTTTATACTTGATCAAATTATAGGACTAATTCACCAAGGTGTTGAATTGGAAATATGGGCACAGGCGATGCCTGAAGAGGATTTAATCCATCCGTCGGTTCAACAAAATAATTTATTAAGCCGGGTAAAGTATATTCAATTTCCTCCAGCTAACCTTATTGCTGAAGAATGGAATGAACAATTTCTACGCATAAATAAAATCAAAATCTGTGAAACGGATTTATTTCATGTTCATTTTGGACAAAACTTTGTTGCGTTACAAAAATTGTTTGCCGTAATAAAAAACCCGGTGATTGTATCGTTCCACGGTTTGGATGCTTCGCAGTATATTAAGCAGATGGGTAAAGACTGTTATAAGGAATTATTCAACAGGGCAGATCTTATTACAACCCCAAGTTTTGAAATGCAGAATATTTTAATTGCGATCGGCAGTAAAATCGAAAAGATGATTGTGCACAGATATGGAGTTGATACACGGAAATTTATACCAAAAGGTAAGGATGGAAAAAAGGAAATTACAATTCTGACTGTAGCTCGCCTGGTTGAAAAAAAAGGAATTGAATATTCATTAAAGGCTTTTGCTAAAGTTAAAACTCAAAATGCTGTATATAAAATTATTGGAGAGGGACCTCTTGAGAATGAACTGAAAAAATTGGTTACTGAATTAGGAATAAGGGACAAGATTTTCTTTTTAGGTCCCAAATCAAAAGATGAAATAGTAGACGAAATGCAGAAGGCGGATATTTATATGTTAACAAGCATTACCGCATCTAACGGCGACAAAGAAGGTTTGCCGGTTACTTTAATAGAAGCACAATCAGCAGGTTTGCCTGTTGTAAGTACTATACATGCCGGTATACCGGAATTAGTTGTTGATAATCTTACCGGATTTCTCTGCCAGGAAAAAGATGTTAATTGTATTGCTGATAAATTAAAACTACTTGTCAATAATCCGGAATTAAGAGAAAAGTTTGCCGGGAAAGCAAGAATAAAAGTTTTAGAAGAATTTAACATTAAAAAATTAAATACTTCTTTAGTGCAAATATATAAATCTGTTTCGGAGAGTATCCGGGTTAATAATACAAGTTTACCGAAAACGAATTTCTATTTTTGTCCTTTCTGCCAGGCTGAATCTGAATTCCTTCCTTTCGGTTCAAATCAAAGACCCGGCGCGATGTGTCCGTCTTGCGGTTCACTCGAACGTCATAGACTATTATGGATCTATTTAGAGAATAAGTTAAAAGAGAAAAATAAAAAAATTAGGGTTTTACATGTTGCCCCCGAAGATGCCATAGCTAACAAATTAATTGGGTTTCCAAATATTGAATATATTAAAATTGATCTATTCTCAAACAATGTTCATTATCAAATGGATATCCAGGACCTAAGGTTTCAGGATAACCACTTTGATATAATTATCTGCAATCATGTTCTTGAACATGTTCATGATGACAAACTTGCTCTTAAAGAATTTTTAAGGGTATTAAAACCCGGTGGGCAGGCGCTGCTGCAAGTTCCCATTTTTGAAAATTTGCAAGAAACAATTGAAGGCAACCACATAACAGACGAAAAAGAAAGAACAAGATTATTCGGTCAATCGGATCATCTAAGAGCCTATGGAAAAGATTTTATTAATACATTAAAAGGATCGGGCTTTTCTGAGGTAAAACAATTTAATTACAATAATATTAATTATGAGTACGATTACAAAAAATTACGATTATCGGAGGGTGACATTCTCTTTATATGCAGTAAAAGCAATGGGGTGTTAGCATGAACATCGCAATTTTTACCCATTATTCGGAATTATACGGAGCGAATAGATCATTAATTAACCTCACTGCCGGATTAAAGAATCTGGGATATAACATAATCGTTATTTCTCCAATAAAAGGAAGAATAAATGAAATATTGGAAGAAAATGGTATTAAAACTTACAGCGTTCCATTTCCAATGGTATTCATTGAAGGTGCATTTGATAAAGAAAATTTTGGCAAAAGAATTAAGGATACTGCAAACGCAATGGATCCTATTGTTAATATATGCATTAATAATCGGATTGATCTTGTTTATTCCAACAGCTCAGTTATTGATTTGGGATTAATTATATCGAAAAGAATAAATAAACCTCACATATGGCATTTCAGAGAGTTTGGTGATCTGGATTATCAATTATTCCCAGACTATGGTAAAAAATTATATGATAGTTTATTGAAACTTTCCGACGGAATTATTTATGTGTCCGATGCACTAAAAAACCATTTCGGTTATATCAATAATAATTGCAATGTTATCTATAATGGTATCATTCATATGGAAGAACTGAAAAGTAATATTTCGGTATGGGTGGAAAAAAGGCTGAAACCGATTTTAAAATTTGTTATTGTGGGTTTAGTACGACCTTCGAAAGGGCAGGACAAGGCAGTATATGCTTTTAAACATGTTCTAAAACATTATCCTGAAGCGACTCTTACTATTGTTGGCGGTGATCAGGTTCAGTGGATTGAGCAGATAGTAAAAGAAAATAATTTAGAGAAGAATGTTGAAATTGTGGGTGAGGCGGCTAATCCTTTTGAATATTATTTAAAGGCTGATGCTGCTTTGATGTGCTCACCTATGGAGGCGATGGGACGAGTTACTGTTGAAGCTATGGCTTGCGGTTTGCCAGTTATTGGGTTTAATTCTGCAGGCACAACAGAATTGATTAATAACGGATATAACGGACTACTCTATGATGGCTCGGTTGAAGATCTGTTCAATAGAATAATGAGCTTAATTAAACAGCCTTTAGAATCTAGAAAAATGGGATTGAACGCAATAAATGATGTTATGAAGAATTATACTGTCGAAGTACATGCTAAAAATGTTAGTGAGTTTATAAATAAAACAATTTTGGAATATTCAAATGAATCTTGTAATAATCAGATATTAAATCCAGACTTAAATCAGTTTGAAAATGAAATTGCAAAAATTTATAACCAGTTCTTTTTTGTTGCTAAATATAATGACTCAGAAATAATTACTTCTAACACAGCATTATTATCCGGGAATAAAAACAATCATGAAAAAAATAGTATTAATGAAGAAGAAAATGCCGATGCGCTTTTACATGCCTTAAAAGTAACTTCCACAAGTAGAAGTTTAAATTATCCAAAAATTTCAATCATAACTCCCTCCTTTAATCAGGGCGAGTTTTTAGAAGACACCATAAAAAGTGTACTCGATCAAAATTATCCAAACCTAGAATATATTATTATCGATGGCGGTTCAACAGATAACAGCGTTGAGATAATTAAAAAATATGAAAAGCATATAAACTATTGGGTAAGCGAAAAAGATAACGGTCAGACTGACGCAATAAATAGAGGATTTAAAAAAGCCTCGGGCGATGTAATTGCCTGGCTCAATTCGGACGATTATTATTTCCCGGGTGCGTTAAATCTTGTTTCCGAAATGTACCTATCGGAGCCCGAAGCAGGTTTATATATAGGTAACGGTGCGGTAGCTGATAGAGAAGGGAAAAGAATCAGAAGATATTCTAACGACATAATATTTGATTACGATACATTACTTAAAGGTTCTAATTATATACTTCAACCATCTACATTTATAAATGCAAAGGCGGTTAAGGAAGTCGGTTCTTTAGATGAATCGTTTTATTATGCTATGGATTTAGAATATTGGTTAAGGGTCGCGAGTAAATTTTCGGTTATTACAGTTAACGAAGAACTCTCTGCATACAGATGGTACGATGATATTAAAACAAAAACAGGCGGCTTAAAGCGCTGGGTTGAGCAGTGGGGAATAATACATCAATATTCTAAGCTTCAAATTACACCGGGTCTCCTGGTTGAGTTTTTTAATGTACTTCAGGAAAAAGAAGTGAACGATCATCTTGGGATAAACGTTTCTGAATTTTCACAAAAAATTAGATTGCAGTTTTACCAGGTCATGCAGCAATTGTTAAACACAAACGATTGTATTCCTAAACAGGGAAACGGAAAAATATTTTCACCCGCAGTTAAAAGTAAGAATGATCAATCACCTAATGAAAAGAAAACAATAAACATTGTAAGATCGTTAGGGTTTAAACCAAAGATAGATATAGTAATGCCGGAAGGGCACAGTTGGTTTGTGAGGGAAGGTTATGCCGAAGCGCTAAAACACTATGGCGTCTTTAATCAATCCTTTTATGTAAATCAGAATGATAGCAACAGAGAATTATTTGAGTACTTAAAAAATCCAACTTCCGATTTTATCCTTTTGATGAACACTGATTGGCATGCCCAATATCTTCATAACAATTTTGACTGGCAAAAAAGATGGGAAGCAAATAATTCGACAAAAATTTTATTCTCATTTGAGTGCATGAATAATCCAACTATTAAAAAAGATAATCGTTGGTGGAATGATAATATTACTGCTGTAGATAACGCCTTGAGGTCAGTGGATGCCGTTGTTTTTGCTCACGAGATTGATGAAGAATTATTTTCCAAGTACGGCAAACCGGTATTATGGCAGCCCTTCGCAATTGATGAACAACTCTTTCCACAACCTAAAAGATATTCGGAGAGAACGCCGAAAGGATTTTTTAAAGGTAAGACAACCCCGTTTTATTACGAAGAAACATATTCGCAAAGAAGAAAGTTAATTGATACTTTAAAGAGCTCTAATAAAACCGAAATCTTTGATACTTATGAAGAAGAAAAAGGAACCACAAGAGAGCGGGCTCTCAATTTTATAAGCACAATGAACAATTATCAAATAGTTCTTGGACTTCCTTCACTCTCTCCCACGATGGTAGTAAGGCCGTTTGAAGCAATGGCAAGCGGAGCAGTGTTTTTTCAAAATAAGATATTGGGCAGCAGGTCGAACAAGTTGTTTACGGATGGAGTTGACATCATAAATTATGATGAGGATAAACCGGAAGAGTTGTTTAGTTCGCTTAATAACATTTTGAACAATCCGGAAAGTTCAGAAAAGATTGCTGAAGCAGGTTATCAAAAAGTAATGAATAACCACACAATAAAGGATAGAATAAACGAAATGCTTGGTTGGATTGAAAACAATTTTACTGAAACTCAAAATACAGTTGAATCAAATAGCATTAAAAGTAATTCCGCAAAAACTCCAAAAATTGTTGTCGATGGTATAATATTTCAACTTCAGAAGAACCAGCCATTAGGTATCAGTCGTGTATGGACTTCATTGCTTACCGAGTTGGGGAAAAAAGAAAATAATATTTTACTTCTCGACAGGGGTAATACCGCACCCAATATAGCCGGAATTGAAAAATTTTCAGTCTCCCCTTTCTACGGATACGAATTAATGCCTGCTGAAGTTTGCCATCTTGACGACATATGCTCTGAAAATTGCGCAGACTTATTTATATCGACATATTATACTTATACTGAAAATACACCATCACTTCTGATGTTACATGATTTTATCCCTGAAATATATAAATGGAAAGGGATGGAATGGACGGCAAAGAGCGATGCCATTAAAAAAGCATTTGCGTACCTATCGGTATCTAAATCAACTGCAAATGATTTAAGAAAATTCTATCCGGCTAGTAGCAGCAAAAAGGTTGAAATTATTTATAACGCTGTCTCGGATGAGTTTTCGCCAAAAAGTGAAAAACAGCTATTACAATTCAAGAAAAAATATAATATCGAAAGACCTTACTTTGTCATTTCAGGGTCAAGAACCTTATACAAAAATGTCGTTCAGTTTGCAGCAGCGTTTGCTCAACTTAAAAGCAAAGATAAGTATGAAATTCTCTTTACCGGTGGAAATCCGGAACTTGAACCTGACCTAAAAAAACTTTTAGGTGAAACTAAATATCAAATCGTTTATCTATCCGTTGAGGAGCTTTCAACCGCATATTCGGGCGCGCTTGCTTTGGTTTATCCTTCTAAGTATGAGGGCTTTGGTTTACCTGTAATAGAAGCAATGAAATCAGGCTGTCCTGTAATTACATGTAAAAATTCTTCTTTAAAAGAAGTTGCCGGTGGAGCAGCGCTTTATGTAAAAGAGGATGATATACAAAGTATGAAGAATGCTCTCATCAACGTTGAAAAACCATCAGTTCGCCAAAAGTTTGTTGATGCCGGGTTGGAGAATGCCAGGCGATTTACCTGGTCATCGAGCAGTGATAAACTATACGAAGTAATGAATGCAATTGCGCAAACGCAAAAGCCGGTTTTGCCAAGTTCGGTATCAAAACTTAACAGTACAAACAAGTTTTTTTATGAGATTAAAAAGAATAAACAATCAAGGAATGCTTTTGATGAATTGATTTTACAATTTTCAAATGGACTGAAAGCGGACGAAAATTTAATTTTAGAATCTGAAAAAATTTTAGGATTAGTTGACTTAAAAACGCTTAATCTGTTTTATGATGATGGGGAATTAAAAGAAATTAACTGTCCGTATTGTCATTATCTCTTAGCTCTGAATTATTTATATAAAAGTAACTATGCCAAAGCACTTGAGCTATTTTATCTAACATTTGCAAATGGACTTGCGCATTGGATTATCGCATCACATATGGCTGATATATTAATCCGGTTGGATCGAACGAATGAAGCGATGCAGATGCTTGAAAAAATAATTGTCGTTCATCCGGAACATCAGAAGACGTTGAAAAGAATTTCGGATATTAAATCCGGTAATACTATAAACCTTAACTCAATCAAGGTTTCTGCTATAGTTTCTACTTATAATTCCGAAAACTTTATAACAGGATGCCTCGATGATCTTATTGAGCAGTCGTTGTATAAATCTGGTGAGCTTGAAATTGTTGTTATTGACTCGGGCTCGGAAGAAAACGAAGGCACTATTATAAAAGAATATCAGAAAAAGTATTCTAATATTTTTTACGAACGTACGGAAAAAGAAACCATCTACTCTGCCTGGAACCGTGGAATAAAATTAGCGCGCGGAAAGTATATAACAAACGCAAACACCGATGACAGGCATGCAGGCAACGCCTTAGAAAAGCTTGCTGAAATATTGGATGGGGATGAAAGTATTGGAGTAACTTATTCCGATATGTATAAAACAATTGTACCGAATGATACTTTTTCTTCAAACAACAAAAAAGCAGTGGTAAAGTGGATGGATTTTGATTCCGACTTACTGCTGTTCGGTTGTTTTGTTGGTCCACAGCCTATGTGGAGAAAATCGTTGCATGAAAAGTATGGAATGTTTGATGATGCGCTGGAAATAGTAGGCGATTATGAGTTCTGGTTAAGACTGAGCCGAAATGTAGAGTTTTATCATCTTAAAGAGATTTTAGGACTTTATTACTATTCAGAAAAAAGCGCGGAGCATAGAAATGAAAATATTACAAAAAGCGAAGATGATAACATCCGTGAATACTACCTTATAAAAAATATTTCAACAAATGAAGACGCCTTTCGAATTCTTTCTAAGTTGGAATTAATTGGAGCGGTTAGTGAATTAAAAGATTATTACGAAAGGGCAAAAGGTTTTGTTATGTTAAGACAAAATGGATTACAAATTGAAGAGCAGTTAAAATCGGTTATAACCAACAGCAACAGTTATAACGCCGAAGAACTCATAAGCACTCTCGAACAATTGATTGCTGTTCTAACAACATCCAACGTACTTTTAGATAAAGAGAAGTATTTAATAATTTTGTATAATCTTTGCGGTATGTTTTACCTAAAAGAAAATGTAGTAGACAGAGCAAAATCTTCATTTGAAAATGCGCTGTCATTGAACCCGGAATCTTCGGAAGCATGTGCGGGACTTGGGGAAGTCTTTATCCTTGAGGATGATTTTGATGCGGCTAAAACGATGTTTGAGTGGTCATCTAAATTTGAACCTGAGAACAAACAAGCCGCCAACAGGCTGAAAGAACTAAATAATATTCAAACACAACAAGCAGACTCACATATTGTCTCTATCGCAGGCAATGAGTTGATAAAAAAACTTGAAGACTTCCTTTCAGCGGTTGATTCATTGATAACGGCAGGCGAGTATGAAAAGTCACTTAACTTATTAAACCAATCGCAACAGCATTTTGCCGAACTTAATTCTGATGAGGAAGCCCGGGTTCTTCAGTCCACATTTGCGGTTTTGTACGGTTTTGCTCAATTAGGATTAAATAAAGTTGAAGAAGCCAAAGAATGTTTTGAAGAATCGATAGAATTAAATTCAGACTCATCGGAAGCATGCCGTGGTTTGGGCGAAGTGTTTATAAAAAATAACATGTATGAAGAAGCCGCGGAAATGTTTGAGTCGGCAGTAAAAAATTATTCTTCTAATATAAAAGCAATATCGCGCTTAAATGAGTTATACGGTGCAACCGCAACCAATGCCGTGGGCGAAGACTTAATAACTGAAAAAGAGCAAATGTTTGAGAGAGCGTATAATTTTTTTGCACAAAAAAAGTATGTGGAAACAAAAAGCCTCTTAGATGAAATGGAGATAAAACTAAACGCGGAATTGAATCACCCGGAAACCAACATGTTTTCTTCTGCATTTTATAATTTAAAAGGTTTTAACTACCTTGCACTTAACTTACTTGATGATGCGCGCACAAGTTTTGAAAATGCTTTAGAGTACAATCCCGATTCGTCAAAAGCTTGTTATGGATTGGGAGAGGTGTTTTATTTAAGTAAAGATGATAGCGCAGCAAAAGTAATGTTCGAGTGGGCGGTTAAAAACGATCCTTCGGATATGTTATCAATTAGCGGTCTCAGTAAAATTAACAAAGTGTTAAATTTAAATGAGCTGCACAATTCATTGAACGAGTGATGGAAGTAATAAGTAAAGACTATTATCAATCCGCATTAGACTTTTTCCAGGAGGGAAATTATCAGAAAGCTGAGGATGAACTTCAGTTTCTTTTAAACTCCGGAGCCATCGATTACGATGTTTATAATTTTATGGGAGTAATAGCACTACATAAAAACGATTTTTCAGACGCCGAAGTATACTTTAAAAAAGTACTCGATTTTTATCCGTTTCATCCTGAAGTAAATTACCACTACGGATACGCGCTTCAAAACCTTAAAAAGTATGAAGAGGCAACTGCCGCGTATAAACTTACCATTGAAAAGCTTCCTGGAAATTTTGATGCGCTGAACAATTTAGGTTTAGTTTATTTGGCTTTAAAAAATTATGACGGGGCAGAAAAATATTTTCTTACAGCGCTTCAACAATCTCCATCAAATCCGAAAGTATTTAATAACATCGGCAACCTCTATTATGATATTGAGGAATTTGTAAAAGCTGAAGAATATTATCAGCTTGCAAGTAAAGAAGATCCCGCAAACAGCGATTATAAACTTAATCTAGCTCTTAGCTGCCATAAGGGGGGTAATTATAAAAAGGCTGTGAGATTGTACGAGGCTCAGCTGAAAGCAAACGAAAATGATATTAAAATATTGAACAACCTTTCGTCGCTTTACATAACAATAGCTGAGTACCAAAAAGCAAGGGTATACATTTCAAGAATTCTTACAATAGAACCTGAAAATACAACAGCGCTTTTTAACCATGCAAAAACTTATGAATTAGAAGAACGATTTGATGAAGCCTTAGCTCTATACGCAAATATAACATGCTCTGAGGAAAATGAAATATCAGCCAAGGCAAATAGCGCCGCCATTTATCTTATAAGAGAAGATAAAAAAACTGCGGAATCTATCCTTCGAAAAATATTTGGGACCGAAAATGAAATAATTGTTAACCTCTCTCAGCTTTGCCTTGTAGCCATGAACCAGGGGGATTTCAAAAAGGCAAGTGTGATTTTTGAGTATATCCTTTCTATAAATAATAATCTGTCGGAAGTACATTATAACTATTCTCATCTCCTGTTCCTTCAAGAAAAAATTGAAAAAGCGCAGATAGAATATGAATGGCGAAAAAAACGAAAGGATTATGCAAAACGTAATTTTGTAAAACCGGAACTCACAACTCAGGATATAAATGGGAAAAGAATATTAATTTACGATGAGCAGGGAATCGGTGATATCATACAGTTTATTCGCTACGCCAAATACTTAAAAGCCAGAGGTGCGCATGTAATTTTTCATTGCGCATTCGGTGTAGTTAACCTTATAAAACATATTGAAGGATTAGATGAAGTAATATCCCGTCAGACTGTTGAAGAGCCGGCAGTTGAATACGATTATCATATTGCATTGATGAGTTTGCCATATTATTTTAAAACTACGCTCGGTAATATTCCGGCAAACAGTGTGTATCTTAAAGCGGAAAAAGATATTTCCGAAAAGTGGAAATCGAGTCTTAGCGAATACAAAGGTTTAAAAATAGGTTTGGTCTGGGCTGGTAATCCCGGACATACAAATGATAAAAACAGGTCGATAAGCCTTGCGCAATTTAAAGAGTTGTTCGACATTCCGGGCATTCATTATTTCGCACTTCAAAAAGGGAGCCGGCTCGAGCAAGCAAAAGAATTTTCCGATAAGAATGTGCATATTTTGGACCCGTACATATATAACCTTACGGACACTGCTGCAATTATAGATAATTTGGATTTAGTAATATCTGTTGATACTTCTGTTGCGCATCTTGCGGGTGCTATGGGTAAGCCTGTGTGGACACTTTTACCATTTGCTCCTGATTGGAGATGGATGTTAAAGCGTGATGATTCACCCTGGTATCCGTCTATGAAACTTTTTAGGCAAACATACAAAGGAGATTGGGGAGGAGTAGTTGAAAAATTAAAATCTGAATTACTAAAACTTTCCGGCTGCAATGATAAAAAAGAACTAAACGATTTTGAGAAGGGAGATATTCTACCCGGTGATGAAATTTACTTAGCTCTGACAAAATCCAACTACTTCGGCTGGGGAATTTGCAGCAAATATCTGCGTGAGGAACTCGGCAAAAAAATAGATTTTATAGACATTACGGAAGAAAATGCCCATCAATATAATAGAGTGCCTGGAACTGTTCTGCATGCAATTAACGATCTAAGTTTTCACTCTTATCTTAATATAACCGGTTCAAAAAATATTGGGTACACTTTTTTTGAAATGGAGCCGAATGAAAAAACAATTGCGAACTCGAAGAATTATAATTTAGTTTTAACCGGTTCTACATGGTGCAAAAACAAATTAAACGAGTACGGTATAACAAATGCCGAAACTTTAATACAGGGAGTTGATCCGAAATTGTTTTTCCCGCTGCCACGTAAAGATGATGAAAAACTGTTTGTGCTTTTTTCCGGTGGAAAGTTTGAATTACGTAAAGGTCAGGATTTAGTTTTAAAAGCCTTTCAAGTGCTGCACAAAAAGTATCCCGATATGATTTTAATTAATGCTTGGTATAACTTATGGCCTCATCTTATTTCTTCTATGTCGTATTCAAAGTTTATAAATTTTGAAACAACAGGGAATACATGGGATGAGTTTATGACTCATTTGCTAGACATAAATGATATTGATCGAACAAAAGTTATATCGCTTCCCATTACTCCTATAACAAAACTGCGGGAATTATATTATAAAACGGATCTCGGCATTTTCCCCAACAGAGGTGAAGGCGGGACAAATCTGGTGTTAATGGAATACATGGCTTGCGGTAAACCTGTTATCGCATCATATTCAACCGGTCATAAGGATATCCTTACGGAGGATAACTCGCTTCTGCTTAAAAATATCAATCCGTTTATAATTGAAGCGGAAAATAAAAAAATAATTGATTGGGAAGAACCTGATCTGGATGAATTAATTTACAATATTGAATACGCGTATTTTAACAGAAATGTAATTCGGCAAGTAGGGCAAAATGCAGCAAATAGTATGAAAAATTATACTTGGGAAAACACGGCAGATAATTTATTAAAATTTCTGAAGTAGTTTAATGGGAGATAATATGATTACACTAAGTATGATTGTTAAAAATGAAGAAAAATTTTTAACAGGCTGCCTCGAATCTGTAATAGACGTTGTTGATGAAATAATAATTGTTGATACCGGTTCAAACGACAATACAAAAAAAATAGCAGCAGAATTTGGAGCAAAAATATTTAATTTTAAATGGATAAATGATTTTTCTGCCGCAAGAAATTATTCTCTTCAAAAATCAACAGGCGATTGGATTTTATACCTCGATGCTGATGAACGCCTGCATCAGGATTCAAAGCAACTGTTAACAGAACTTGCCAGCGGCAGCCGGAAAAAAGCTTATACATGTATTGTGAACAGCATCGACGAAGTAAAAAATCGTCCATCAAAAATGGACTATGTACGATTTTTCCCGAGACACCCGCACTTAAAATTTGAAGGCGCTGCCCATGAGCAGATCATTCCTTCGCTTCTAAAAACCTCACATCAGATAATACGAACTGAAATTGAAATCATTCATCTTGGCTACAATATTTCTGTTGATGAATTAAAACTAAAAGCAGAAAGAAACCTTACTCTTCTATCAAACGATTATAAAACCAAAAAGAACTCTTACACTGCTTTCCAAATAGCGCAGTCATACTCCCTAATAAAGGACGAGGTAAATGCAGTCAATTATTTTAAAATTGCGCTTCGCGATGAGAAACTGTTAAATGCCTACAAAGCGGTATCATTCCGTTACCTCGCCGCTTACGAGTCACAAAAGATGAGATGGAACGAAGCTTTTGACCTTGCTCAAAAAAGTTTAATTGCGGATGCCGGGCAGCCCCTTACATACCTTGTGCTTTCACAAATATATCAAGGGGTAAAAGATTTTAATAACGCGGAATTAAATTGCAGAAAAGCTTTAGAGATAAATGAAAAGATTGCAAACAGGAGTTTGGCATCCGACATGGTTATAATGATTGACGAAAAATCAATTTTATACAGAGGGTTGAATTTGTGTTTAATGAATGGTGAAAAGGAAAGGTTTAATTTTTATTTTTCAAAATTAAAGGCTCATGGCAACAGTGTAACCGATGAACTTACTTTTTATAATCATTTAATAAACAACATTAATTACGACGAGAATAAATTACCGAATTATATTAACTCGATAAAAAGTGACTCTCAGGTAGAACTATTATTAGTCTTGTTAAAAACGTATACGCATAACAAACTGCCTTTGTTAAATAAAATGTCAGAACACATCGGGGATAATGTGCTATTACTAAATGCTCTCGCCGCCGAGTACGAGAACAAAAAAGAATATTCTCAGGCAGAAACAATTTTTAAAAAATCAATTTCTATTAATGCCAATTTCCCGCCTTCATATTTTTTCCTCCTTTCGCTATACCTAAAACAGTCCGATATAAAATCGGCATTAAATGTTGTCGCCGATTTGGAAGAACAATTTTGCGGCAACCCTAATGTTGCCCCGCATGTGCAAATAATAAAAGAAAAAATTAAAAAAATTCTTAACGCTTAGCACTAAACTTTTATAAAGTACCATCGATAATGTAAGTGAGAAAAAAATCTCACTAATTAATAACAGCCGTGCAAGGAAGCCCGGCATATTTATAAAACACATGGAGGTATAACATGTCATTATTCAAAATCAACACAAACGTTGGCGCTCTTAACGCCTACAACGCTCTGGCTAAAGTAAATGCCCAGACCGAAAAAGCTTCTCTTCGCTTAGCTACTCAAAAGCGAATTAATTCTGTAGCTGATGATACATCAGGTTATAGAGTTGGAAAAGAACTTCAGGGAAAAGTTACTTTGATGCAAGCATCACAGGGTAACATTGGCTCTGCAAAAGATATGCTTTCAACAGCAGAATCAGCTCTTTCCGCTATCAACGATCTTATAAATCAGATCAAAGGAAAAGTAGCAGACTCAATCGATCCTTCGAAGAACCAGGCTTCTCTAGCTTCAGATGTTGTTGCTCTGGGAAACGAAATAAGTTCAATTTTCAGCAATACCAAATTTAATGATACAGCTTTATTGTCAGGCTCAAGCTACAGTGCAGGCTTCTCATTCAGAACCGGTGTTGAAGAAACAACATCAGTAAACTTCGGTACTATGAATACCCTGGATATTTCCTCTCTTACCGGTGCTACATCTGCTTCCGTATCTTCGGTTAGCGTAAGCACAATCGAAACTGCTGTTCAGAATGCTCTTGGAAGCATTGGTAACTTCAGTCAGAGATTAGACGTTAAAGATGAATATTTGACAGCTGCAATTTCCAATGCTACTGCCAGCGTAAGCAGATTGTTCGACGCTGATATGGCTATGGAACAGTTGAATGCAACAAAAGGACAAATAGGCGGTCAGGTGGCAACATCAATGTTAGCCCAAATGAACTCCGCTCCTCAGGGCATTCTTTCTCTCTTTAGATAAGAGATAGTTCTTATTCTTCTTCCCTCCCGGCAACGGGAGGGATCTTCTGATTTTCTGAAAAAAATTAATTAGGACGACAAGTTATGTATCAAGCAACGGCGCATAATCAAAAAGCAAGATTAAACCAATACCTGTTAAAAGAAATTATGGAGGCAACTCCGCAGCAACTGATTATAAAACTTTATGATTTCGCTATTGTAAATTGTCAGAGGCAAAATCTCGTAAAAACAAACGCAGCTTTACAGGAACTTATTAATGCTTTACGCTTTGAGGGTGACGGAGTTGCGGAGGTGGCAAACGGTTTGTTAAAGTTGTATCAGTTTTGCCAGGACCAGATGAGAAAGAAAAATTACGAAGTCGTTTACAAAATATTAACCGAACTGAGAGACACCTGGCTTAAAGCAATAAATAATTTATAAATTTAAAATGGCAGTAGATTCATTAACAAGCAGCGGAATTAATAATTTAATTAATTCTTATATCGATAGTCAAAATAAAAAACTGATTACTCCCCTTAAAACCAGGAAGAGCAAGTACTCTAATCTTTCTACAGCCTATGGTACATTAAGCTCAAAATTATCCACTTTCAAAACTCTGCTGAGTAACTTTAAGTTAACAGGTTCCGACTCACGCTTTGCATATAAAACAGCATCATCCTCAAACACAAATTTTTTAAGCGCTACTGCCACTTCGGCAGCTTCCAGCGGCGCCTATAACATAAGAATAAACCAGTTGGCAAAAAACGACGTTGCAATGTCTACCAACATGGAATCTTCCGCCGTGAATGGCATAACCGGCACACATAGTTTTCAAATTGTAACCGGCGACGGGGCGAACGGTTCATTTACAAGCAATGTGGATGTTACTTTTGAAGGTACTGAAACCAATCAGGAAGTTATGGAAAAAATCCGCAACGCGGTAAACGCAGATCAAGCAGTTGTTACATCTTCGGCAAAAACTGCATCTTCTTCCTATGCCGGCGGCGTCAGTACATTTAAAGTAAACATTAACGGAACCGAAGAATCGATTACGGTTAATGGCGGAGGAACATATGAAGAATTGGTTGATGAAGCCGTTGCTCAAATAAATGAAAACGTTGAAGGGGTTACAGCCGAAAAAGTTTTAAATTCTCCAAACTCTGGAGATGTTAAAATTAAATTTACAGTAAGCGATACTTCAAAGTATATTTCCATAACTCATGAAAGCGGTTTTGATCTTGTAAGCGATCTCGGCATTGGTGTTACTCAGGAAAAGGGAGCTTCCGGTATAGTAACAGCCTCAACTTTTAACCCTGATGGATCGAACACGCAATTATCCTTCAACTCAAAATTTACCGGGTTAGATTACAGGATAAAATCATTAACCGATGTTGGTGCCGGCACAGCTTTAAATGAAGTTGGATTAAATCTCGGATCATCCCGGCCCGTATACGATCAAACACCCGACCCCGATACAGCGGGTTTTGTTTACGCTGATATTACTTCGGCAACCAATCAATTAAATTCAAAAATAGAGTTTAACGGTCTCAGCCTTCAGCGAAATTCAAATTCAATCAATGATCTTTCCCCCGGTGTAACTTTCGATTTAAAAGGTGTAATGCAGGCTTCGGACACCACAGTGAGTGCGACAGTAAACAAAGATGTATCGGAAGTTAAAAAGCAAATTGATGATTTTATTACAAAGTTTAACGATGTTTATAAATATGTAAAAGACAACAGCAGCGTTAGCTCCGGCAACCGTGGTGTTTTTTACTCCAACGCAAATGCTTCACGAATTGTAAATGAACTAACCACGCTTACATATGCCCAGGTTTCCGGTATACAGACAGGCAATCTAAGTTATCTAACTCAATTAGGAATTTCCTTTTCTTCATCCACCGGGCTTGTTATATCCGATGCAACTGTGTTAAATGAAAAATTAACCAACAGTATGGATCAGGTTGAAACAATTTTCAACTCAACAACCGGCATTGCTAATAAACTTTACGATTTTATAAATCCGTATCTTGGAGTAGAGGGTTATCTTTCAAAAGCACAGGACTCAGCCGACGACAATCTTACTTATTTTAATAATAAAATGAAGTCGACTCAAACGAGAATTGATAAAAGTGCGGCGGTACTGAGAGATAAATACGAAAGATTACAGGCTCAGATGGCGGCACTGATGTCAACCCAAAATCTAATTTCATCCATCGGCGGCGGATTATTTCAATAATTATGCTTGAAGAATTTATAAAAAATATTAGTTTACTGCTGGATGATGTAATAAATTGTTTAGATGTTCTAAGCGAAGACAATTTTGATGAACTTTATCCGCGTGTAGTACTTGATATGAAGGAAGTTCATTCATTAAAGCAATTACTTCTTAGCAAATACAATATTGACGCACTAAAAATTTACAATATTGAACTTTTGGAAAAAACTAAACTTATTCAAATAAAATTCGATAATATTATTGAATTTAAGGAAAAGGAGCAGGCGGAAATATTGATGCAGCTCCAGAAAATGCAAAATAATAGAAAATTAGCAAACTATAGGTGATAAATTGGAAATAAAGCCCCTTTCTAACAACAATTTTTTTAATAAAGATGTTGTACAGACGAAGAAAGGCAAGGATGTCGAAGAAAATATAAAGCCTAAGGATAGGCTTGAACTCTCAAGCGAAGCAAAACAAATTAACGACGACCAGCTTGATTTGAAAAAGCTTGATGCAATAAAACAAAAAATTGCAAACAAATTCTACGATTCCGATGAAGTAATCGGAAAAGTAGCAGATGCAATTTTGAAAGAAACGCTTCCACAATAAACTTTCGAGTTTCATTCCCCTCATATTTTGGCAACCTTCTGTAAAATGAAGGTTGCTAATTTATTCTCAAATCTTTATAATTAAACCGCACTTAAAAATTTATGATTATTCTTCCCTTATGTCATTTGAGGAAATACAAAATAATAAACTGCTGATTCTTGGCAAACTGTCGGCAAGTCTTCTGCATGAAATCAGAAATCCGCTTTCGGCTATTAAGCTGAACCTTGATTATCTCGATATGATGAAGAATGAATTGCCCGACGAGGCGGTAGAATCGGTTAGTGGATGTACGGAGGCGGTTCAGCGCATCCAGCACCTAATAGATATGCTGTTGAATTTTTCGAGAAAAGATAATTCAAAGGTTTCCGAATGTTCATTGAATGAGGTAGTTTTAAGTTCAATTGAAATTGCCCAGGGAAACTCGACCCGGGTTAGTGTTTCTTTGGAAAATAAACTTGAATCAAATTTGCCTAAATTGAAAATTTCATTTAACAAGGCTCTGCAGGTTGTGTTAAATTTAGTTACTAATGCAATTGAGTCTTGCGATAATAGAGGAAAAGTTGTGGTTAAAACTTATATGAACAGTCAAAGAGAGGTTATTTGCGAGGTTGAAGATAATGGCGTAGGGATTAGTGATGAGGATAAGGAAAAAATATTCGGCGACTTCTTTACAAAAAAGAAAGCCGGTACCGGTTTGGGGTTGAGTGTATGCAAAATGCTTCTTTCCGAATATAACTCCCATCTTGAGTTGGAAAGCAAGTTAGGTATTGGAACCAAATTTTTTATAATATTTAATAGTGAATTGGCGGTAGTTAAATGAGTGCAAGGGTACTAATAATAGATGATGATAATCTTGTTTGTATTTCATTAAAAAAAGTATTGATAAAACTCGGTTACGATGCTGACTATTGTATGAACGGCGGTGAAGCCACCTCCAGGATAAAAGAGTTTTCGACCGATATTATACTTCTGGATATTTACTTAACAACTCACAATGGTTTAGAACTCCTAAAAGAATTTCAAAAAAATTTCCCCGATATCCCGGTCATCATGATAACCGGTTATTCGGATGTTAAAATTGCAGTTTCCGCAATGAAATCCGGAGCATACGATTTTTTACTTAAACCGATAGATCTTGATCAATTAAAAATAATACTCGACCGTGCGGTGGAAAATATATTTCTTAAAAGAGAAGTAACCCGTTTGCATGATATGCTTAAAGAAGACGAAATAACACCCGATTTTTTCGGAAAAAGTAAAAAAATTCAAAAGCTCATTTCATCTGTTGAACGATTAGCCAAAAGCGCCGACACAACAATATTAATAGAAGGTGAAAGCGGCAGCGGTAAAGAAGAATTTGCAAAATATATCCATCAGCAAAGTCCGCGGCGTAACGGACCCTTCATAGAAATAAATTGCGCTACTATTCCAAAAGAGCTTGCCGAAAGTGAATTATTCGGTCATGAGAAAGGGGCATTTACCGGGGCATCACAAAAAACAAAACTCGGTAAATTCGAACTTGCGAATAGTGGAACTATTTTGCTTGATGAAATCGGTGAACTTTCGATGGACTTACAGGTAAAACTGCTGCGCGTTCTACAGGAGAGAAAGTTTTATAGATTGGGCGGGGAAAAAGAAATTGCGGTAAATGTTAGAATACTCGCCGCAACTAACCGCAACCTTGAAGAAGAGGTACAAAAAGGAAATTTTAGGGAGGACCTTTATTACAGATTAAACGTTGCAAAAATTATTGTGCCCCCGCTGCGGGAACGTAAGGAAGATATTCCTATGCTTGCTTTTTCCTTTGTACAAGAATTTGCAAAAAAATTTGGTAACGATATAAAAACCATTACTCCCGGTGCATTGGAGATGCTTCAAAATTATTATTGGAAAGGTAACATACGAGAGCTGCGTAATGTTATAGAACGAGCCATGCTGCTGATAGATGAAAATGAATTTAGGGAACGCCATCTTAGTTTTATTGCAGAACAGGCAAAGGCTCCTGTAGAATCTTCCGATACCTTTTTGCTTAAGATTCCTTCGGCGGGAGTAAAATCGGATGTTGTAATTAAAACACTAATTTTACAAACATTAAAAATTACCAATGGTAACCAGGTGCGTGCAGCAAAAGTACTCGGACTTTCACGCTCAAAACTTCGTTACAGAATGGAGCAACTCGGGATAGAAGTAACAAAAAATATTAGTTAATGGATATTCGGTTGAATAAAACCGAAAATTTACTCCCTTTATCCTTTTCACTTTCTACAGTTATCTCGGCTTTAATTAGTTCTACATATTTTTGTACAAGCGCTAACCCTAAGCCTGTGCCTTCATAACGTCTCGTATAACCGAATTCTTCCTGGCTAAAGGGGGTAAACAAACTGGGCAAATAATCTTTTGATATTCCGATTCCGGTATCGATAATTGAAACCACTACATTTTTATCCTCATCTGAAAGTATAATTTTAACAGAACCTTTGTTTGTATATTTTATTGCGTTTTCAATCAAGTTGGAAAAAATTTGCCCGAGAGTATATTTATCCGCAAGTATCAATGGGTTTGTAGACTCATTTAAATAAAGAATTTCTAATCCCTTTGCTCTGGCTTTGGAATAAAACTCTAAAATAATATCATCAAGAATATCTGTGTGCAAATCTATTGGTTCAAATTTTACCTCGAAATTGCCTGATTGTAATTTAGAAAGATTCAACATAAGCTCTATTGTTCTTATTAGGCGGTTTGCGCTTGTATCGATAATCTTAAAAGAGGAAGCCAACTCCGGCGATATTTTATCTTCAATTTCTTCACGAATTAATCCTGTAAAAGAGAGTATTGAATTTAGCGGGGTTCTGATTTCGTGCGATATTTGTGCAATAAACTCCGACTTAAGTTTATTTGCCTGCTCGGCATTTTCTTTTGCAAGAATCAGATGTTCCTCCTGCTGTTTCCTTTTAGTAATGTCTTCGTTAACACTTAAAAAATTTACGATGTTTCCTGATGAATCTTTTACCGGCGAAATAAGCGCTTCTTCCCAATAAATTGTTCCGTCTTTTCTTTTGTTCTTAAATTCACCGTACCACTCCCGTCCTGAGTTTATTGTATTCCATAATTCGGTTGTAAAATGCGGATCGTCTTTATCTGCTTCAAGAATATCGGGTTTTTTGCCGACAACCTCGCTGATACTATAACCGGTAATATTTTCAAACTTGGAGTTAACATAAACTATTTTTCCTTCGGTGTCTGTTATCATAATGTTCGCGGAACTTTGTTCAACCGCACTCGACAACATTCTTATTTTCTGCTCGGCAATTTTTTTCTCTGTAATATCGCGCAAAATAATTGTAAAGTAGGTTTCGTCGTCAATAGTAAACTGTGAAACCGAGGCTTCAATAGGAAATTCATCTCCGTCACTTCGTATGGCATGCAAATTTGTAAACGGTCCCACTATATTTTTGTTACCCGACGAAAATTTTTTAATATGTTCGCCGTGTCTTTTTCTAAATCTTTCAGGTATAAATAGATCGAGTTTTTTACCGATAGAATCCGCCGCTTTACATTTAAATATTTTTTCAGCCGCAGTATTAAAGATTACAATATTCTGGTGATGATCGACAGTTACAACGGCGTCCATAGCTGAATCTACAAGAGCCGCCAATCTTCTTTCGCTTGATAAAATTTTCTTTTCGTTTTTTTTCTTTTCCCTAATATCCCTTATTACAATTACTAACCCTGATATATTTTTCCCATCTTCATTGATAGGCGATACATCAAACAAAACAGGTATTTCTTCTCCGTCAGCAGAAATTATAATAAATTCTCCCCGCGGGTAATTGTTAACATCACCCATGCCGGATAATAAACTAGAGACGATATTTTGGGTGCTATTACCGTTTTTTATAAAAATCACATCGTCTGCTTTTTTCCCAATAAGGTTTTCTTTTTTTAGCAGTAACAATTTTTCTGATGCAGGGTTTAGAAATATAATCCTCCCATTATTATCGGTTGCTACCACAGCCTCGGCAATGCTCTGCAAAGTAGTAAAAAGCCAGCGTTCGTTTTCTTTTATTTTTGTTTCTAAAAGATGTTTGTAGTGTGCCATTTCTATAGTTGTTTGAAGTTCTCGCTCTTCAAAAGGTTTTAATAAATAACCATAAGGTGTTGTTAACTTTGCGCGCTTAAGAGTGGTATCATCGGCATAAGCTGATAGATAAATAATTGCGGAATCCATTTTTTTGCTTATTAGGGATGCTGCTTCAATTCCATCCATATCGCCATTCAATTGAATATCCATTAATATAATGTCGGGATTAAATTTTACCGCCATCTCGATAGCCGAAAGACCGGTTACAGCATTTCCCACTAATTTGTACCCCATATTTGAAAGATTTTCCGACAAATCCTTTGCAATTATTTGATTGTCTTCAACTATTAATATAGATATTTTCTCAGGTGCGTAATTACTCATAAATCACCTTCAACTGTAAAGTTAGTATAGTTTTGCACGATTGTGTTTCGCATCGGCAATTTGCTGCTTTCTGAGGCATTAATGATATTTTAATTTCTACACATTTAGATCAGGTAATTAAAATTCTTCGGTACGTTCTAATATGCAATGTGCAACAAAATTAAATAAGTATCAATGTTCAATTACAAAATGGCAGGGAATATTGGGTGATTTTTATTAAAACACTTTTTAGCTAAAAAAAATCCGCAAGTTTTCGATAATACAATCAGGTATCGCTTACTTTTTAACATTTAGCGGAGTATTGAAAATGACTGAAAAAGTCGAAGAAAAAAATGAGATAGCGGAAATTTTACAACTTGTTAGTTTTTTAATTGGTAATGAAGAATTCGGTGTAGATATTTTATATGTTCAAGAGATTAACAGGATGCTGCCCATAACAAAAGTCCCAAATTCGCCCGAATTTGTAGAGGGAGTTGTTAACCTTCGCGGAAGGGTAATTCCGGTTATTGACCTTAGAAGCAAGCTTGGGATGCCCAAAAAACAGCACGATAAAAACACCCGAATAATTGTTGTTGAAGTAAATGGAAATACAATTGGTTTTATTGTCGATGCTGTGAACGAAGTTATACGTATACCTTCAAATATTACTGAGCCGCCTCCCGAGATGGTAGCTGGAGTTGATGCCGAATTTATAAAATCAGTTGGTAAACTGGAAGATAGGCTTTTAATTTTAATCGATCTTGAAAAAATGATATCTGCAAAAGTTCAAGAAGACTTAAAAGCCGTAGCATAAAGAGCCCTAAAAAAGTTGAATAATAATCGAAATATATAAAAGTGAAAAAGTAGATTGTCTGTATTGCATATGCGACCTACAAAAAAAGACATATAAAAATGAAAAATTCAAAAATATAACTCAACAGAAAACATATTTTTTCGATAATACAATTATAACAATAATATTTTCAGGAGACGGGAAATGAAAACAAAATTTTCGAAAATAATGTCCTGCTTATTTGCAGTGATGCTTTTTGCCACTCAATTTACCTTTGCTTCCAACATTGTTGTGCCGGTAACTCCCGGCCCCGATGATGCTGCATATCTTCCATTTGCAGAAGTGATGCCCGAACCTGAGGGAGGCATACCAGCTCTTTACAAAAAAATTAAATATCCTAATATTGCAAAACAAAGCGGTTTGGAAGGCAAAGTTTACGTACTCATATATGTAAACGAAACCGGCGGTGTAGATGATGTTAAAGTTGTAAAAAGCTTAGGCGGCGGATGCGATGAAGCTGCTGTTGATGCAGTAAAACAAACAAAATTTTCACCCGGGAAAAATAAAGGAGTAGCAGTTAAAGTTAAATTATCGTTATCGGTGAACTTTAAACTGAGTTAAAATTTTCAACCAAACAATAAGGATATTGTGATGTCTTGGTTTAACAATTTAAAATTTGTACATAAAATTCAGGGTGGCTTTTTCACCTTAGCGCTTGTCTCCACTGTTGCAGTTGGATTAGGATTTTATCAGTTATTAAAAATGTCTGATGTTAAAGATCAAATATTTAATGATTATGTACGTCCTCAAGTTCGGATAGAAAAAATATATTCTAACTTTCAAAAAACGCAGTTTATAATGATGCAGTTTTCTATGGAAGTGTTTGCAACAAAATTTAACCAGAATGCTGGAGAATATACTGCATTAAAAGAAGATATAGATCAATCAATAGATACTTTGCTGAATTCAGATTTGAATGATGATATTAAAAATGATCTTACCGAGATCAAAACAATATGGACAGACTACAAAAGCCTTGTGGCAGATGCAATATTAAGCGCATCCGTTACCCAAGATTATGAGATGGCTGCCGATATAGCTACTTCATCGGGTGAAGAAGTGGGTCAAAAATTATACGTCCAATTCGGTAAAATAAAAGAAGCTTTGAATTCAAAATCAGAACAACTTGATATATCTATCAGCGAAACAGTTCACAGCGCCCAACTGCAAACACTTTTGGGAGCTACCCTGGGAACATTAATTTTTATATTTTCAGCGTTTTATCTCGCTCCGACGATAAGCAAACCAATAAAAAACTTAAAAGAAGTTGTAAAAGAGTTTTCACTTGGCAATTTTGATTCTGATATTGAGATAAATTCGAAAGATGAAATGGGCGAACTCGCCGATTTGTTTAGAGAATTACAGGGGGCACAAAAAGAAAAAATATTCGCGGCTGAAGAAATTGCTGCCGGTAACATAAGCCGTGTAAAAACCGCTTCGGATAAAGATGCGCTTGCAATTGCTTTTAATAAAGAAGTTGAAACAATAGAAGAATTGCTTAAAGAAGCTGATACACTTATAAATTATATTAAAGAGGGTAACCTAACGCAAAGAGGTAATACCAAAAAATTCTCGGGAGAATGGCGCAAACTTATTGAAGGTGTTAATTCGATACTAGAAGCATTTATAGCGCCTCTGAACGGTTCAGCGGAAGTACTTGAAAAAATGGCAAAAGGTGATTTGACCACAAAACTTGCAGGTAACTATAAGGGTGCTTATAAAGGAATGCAGGATAATATAAATTATCTTGGCGAATCACTGGCATCAGCGCTTGGAGAAGTATCGGGCAGTGTTTCGGAAGTTGCAAACTCGGCTCATCAAATTTCTTCAGGAACTGAAGAAATGGCTGCCGGGGCACAGGAACAAACACAGCAATCTGCCGAAGTAGCCGGTGCTGTTGAACAAATGACAAAAACAATTTTGGAAAATACAAAGAACGCATCCTTTGCGGCTGAAACAGCAAAGCAAGCTGGCGATAAAGCAAAAGAAGGCGGTAGCGTTGTTAAGGATACAATAGCCGGCATGTTAAGAATTGCTGAAGTAGTTCAGAAATCGGCGGTAACTGTAGAGGCTCTTGGGCGCAGCAGCGACCAAATCGGTGAGATTGTACAGGTAATTGATGAGATCGCCGATCAAACTAACCTGCTTGCGTTAAACGCTGCAATTGAAGCGGCACGAGCTGGTGAGCAAGGAAGAGGTTTTGCTGTGGTTGCCGACGAAGTTCGTAAACTTGCAGAACGTACCACAAAGGCTACAAAAGAAATAGCCTCAATGATAAAACAAATTCAAAAAGATACCGGTGAAGCAGTAAGTGCTATGAAAGAAGGAACCGACGAGGTTCAAAAAGGGAAAGAGATGGCAAACCGTGCCGGTGAAGTACTAAGCGAGATTGTTGTTGGCGCTGAAAAGGTAACCGATATAGTTGCACAGGTTGCCGCAGCAAGTGAAGAGCAATCAAACGCAGCCGAGCATATAAGTCAGAATATTGAAGCAATCAGCAGTGTTACTCAGCAGAATGCTTCGGGCATTCAAGAAATTGCTCGCTCTGCGGAAGACTTGAATCGTCTTACAACAAACCTCGAACATTTGATTGGTAAGTTTAATATTACAACCGAAAAACCTCAACTTGAAAAAGGCACTCTTGCCATTAGAGCTAACGGAAAAGTAGTAAACTACTAACCGGTATAACTTGAAAATTATTTATTTAAAGCTGTTTCAATAATGAAGCAGCTTTTTTTTGCAACTTTTTTATCAAGCATTAAATTCTTAAATTTCATCAACAAAACTAAAATTGATAAAAAGAAATATTTTAGCTATTAATAAGGTAGTTGATGGTGTTGAGAAGATCGAACAATAAAATGATAGCCGGTGTATGTGCCGGAATAGCAGAGTGGCTTGGTTGGGATCCAACGATTGTGCGTGTTGCGTATGTGCTCATTTCAATTTTCAGCGCCGCGTTTCCGGGAATGTTAGTTTATATAATTTTATGGGTCGTAATGCCCCCGCCGGAATATTGACTTATTAGCATCCATCAGCATTATCTTCAATCTGTTAACTATATGATTAGAGTTTTATTGGTTTAAGCAGCTATAAATTTTTAAGAATGCATCTGCTCTCTTGTAGTCGATTAGTTCTTCGACGTCAAAATTTAATTGCATTTTGTTTTTCCATACCGCGGCTTCTTCACTGGTTACTGAGCTATCCGGTTTAAATTCAAAATCCGGCTCATCAATAATTAATCCTTTTAACGCGAGTTGTTGTACCGCTTCAAAAGCAGGGTGGGTGTTATAAACATCTTTATAGGGGTAAAGCTGGCATCCAGATTGTATTAACTCACTTTGAAGTTCATCAACATTAACATTTCTTGGGACAACTTTGTTTTTAACAGAGAGCGCCGCAGCCGCACCGGCAGCCTGCCCGATTAACATAACCACAGGCTGAAGACGTGAGCATCCGTTAACAATATGGGAAACCGAAATGCTTTTTTCAGCAGCAATAAAGCCATCTACATTCTGCGGAATTAATGAGCGGAAAGGAATTTGAAACGGCGCATTTGCAGGAAGTTTTTCTTCAAGTCGTTCCGCGGGCTCCTTAAAAAAACTACTGTGATGATGATCTAAAAAATAATCGCCGACTGCAATACTATCCTTAAATAGTGGTGGACGAAAAGAACCTTCCGCTGGGATGACATCTTTTTCAACCATCAAATATTCGCCCTTCATTCGCCTGCTTTCACGTATGTAAGGGATAAAAGGTAAAAAATCCGGCGTCGGAAACTCATCGGTTGCAAGACCCCACTCGGGATGCCTCAGTTTTGTTTGGATGTAACATATGTATGCAACTGCAAGTTCCTTTGCTTTTTTATAATGTACAGAACGCATTGAAGCATCCTCAAATAATTCGCGGCATGTGTTGTAATAATCATTCGAACGGAAAGGCCAGTTAAGAAGATATTTGTCATTCGGTAAAGCAGCGTAGGAGATAAAACTGTCCCAATCATGTAGTTTATGGTTTAGATACTTTTCATCGGTGGTATCGGCATCAACGCCTGTTGAATTTTTAAAGATCGAAAAATTAAAATTATCAGGAGCCTTTATTGGCGGTGCGTCAGCCGGGTATTTTTTTAAGATTGCGCAGAAGGTCATGTCCTGTATTTCATCATCCGGTAATATTGGGGCATCAGCCTCCCCGGTATCGTCTTGCGCATCTCTGCCGAGCCTGTATGGAATTCCTGCCAACGGTAAAACATCCCCGAATTCTGTAGCTTCAATAATAACCTTGCAGTTTATTTTTACATGGCTGCCGTCTTTTAATTTTATAAGCGCCCCGGTTACTTTATTTTTTTCTTTGTAAACTTCAAGGATTGATGATTCGTACCAGACGGTTAAGTGAGGCTCTGCTTTTGCAAGTTGATGTAAAAACTTTTTTCCGATTTTTGGTTCAAAACAGGTTAAACTTATCCAGCCGGTGTAAGTTTTATCGGGTCCGCCGTAATAATCCTCAAGCAGTTTTCTCAGCTCTCCGAAAATGCCGCCTCCAACAGCGTACTTATTTCCGTCAAATGCAGATACACCGGCAGATGTTATCATTCCTCCAAGCCACGGAGTTTCTTCTATTATCAACGTTTCCGCACCCATTCTTGCTGACTGAATTCCAGCCGCTGTACCTGAAGCGCCACCCCCGACAACCAAAACATCAACTTCCAAATTTATCTCCGGTTATGATTTTCGTAAAAATATAATTTACACTTTTCAAATCAAATTAATGAGAGTTAAATAAACAACTAAAAATAATTAAACGGATTTTTGTAATTTATAAACAAAACGGCTTTCACTACTTTATCAATAAAATTCGTGTGATGTTTGGCAGAAAATGCAAAACAAAAAACCTGATGAATAATAGAATTTTGACACTTTTTACTTTCACCTTTTTTCTTTACGGCTTGTCCGGGTTAGATAGTTAAATTTGAAGATGAGTAATAAAACAAAAAAAGCGGGCAAAAGCACCCGCTAAATTTAATCAGTTATTTTTCGCCGAAAAGTTCTTCTTCAACAAGTTCGCAAATTATATGTGCTACGGTTATGTGTCCTTCTTGTATGCGCTGAGTACTTGATGAAGGAATAATAACCGGCATTTCTACCATTGGTTTTAATTTACCGCCGCTGCCGCCAAGAAAACCTATTACCGTCATCTTTTTTTCATGAGCCTTCTCAACAGCCTTAATAATATTTTGGGAGTTACCGCTTGTTGAAATGGCGAGTAAAATATCGCCTTCGTTACCGAGCCCTTCTACGCTGCGCGCAAAAACATTTTCAAAACCTATATCGTTTCCGCCGGCAGTGAGGTTTGACGTATCGGTAGTTAAAGCTATTGCGGGTAAAGCGGGGCGCTGTATTTTATGGCTTAATCGGATTACAAACTCTGCGGCAATATGCTGGCAGTCAGCAGCGCTGCCGCCGTTACCGCAAAGTAAAAGTTTTTTACCGTTTTTAAATGCATCGGCTAAATTGTCCGCTGCTGTTAAAATATCGTTTAAGCATTCCTGTTCTATTTTCTTTTTTGTTTCCGCACTTTCTGCAAGTGAGGCGGAAATAAATTCTTTCTTGTTCAAGTTTGTTCCTTAAGTTAAAATTTATTCGGGTTATGCTTCTACCGATTCTTTAAAATGAATAGCGGAAGCAAAATCTTTTATAAGATGCCAATTGTTTTCATTCTCGAAAAAATTTCCTGTCACAATTATATTCGCACCATTTTTCACCTTTTCTCTAGCAGTGCGGGGCGACTTAATTCCACCGCCGACAATAATTGGGACGGTACAATAGGATGAAACTGCTTTTACCATTTCGTTTGGCACTGGCAGTTCTGCACCCGAACCGGCTTCAAGGTAAATAAATTTCATTCCCATATATTCCGCGGCTAATGCCGTAGCTGCGGCAATCTCCGGTTTATTCCGCGGCATCGGAAAACTTCCGCTCATGTACTGGGCAGTGGTTATACTTCCGCTTTCTACAATAATATAACCGGTGGAAAGTACCTCTATAGCTGCTTTTTTAATTAACGGCGCAGCAAGAACATGTTTCCCGATTAAATGTTCGGCGTTTCTTCCACTTATAACCGACAGAAATAATAAGGCATCGGCTTTGGAAGTAACCTGGTTTACCGCACCCGGAAAAATTATTGCAGGGAGGTTCGTCAATGATTTTAACCTGGCGGTAAACGAACCAATATCGCCGTTAATCATAAGGCTGCCGCCGATTAAAAATCCGTCAACACCGGAACTACTGCAAACATCAACAAATTTAGTAATCTTGTCTTCCGTTAATTTATCAGGATCAAGCAAAACTAAATAAGCAGCTCCTTTAGCCGTAATAACATTTTTTAAATAATTGTAAATTTTCATAAATCCCGATTAATTGGCGTTTGAATATAAAAATTTTGAATCAGATAAAAAAGAATGAATTGGCTAATAACATGCTTATTTGTAAAATAGGTTACTTTTACCGGAAGCATAAAAATTTGAAAGAAAAGAAAAGCGGTTATTTAAACCGCCTTTCTAGTTGGGCTGCGAGGGAAAGGTTTTTATATTTTTGTAATTAAGTCCATGATAATAGTTAGCAATATTAATGTAAAAACCGAGTAACTCAGATATATGAATAGCCATTTTTTGGGAATAAATATAATTTTGGATTTAATATGATGAAGATTAATTTCTTCACTCACAAAGTCGCCATTTTTTATACTCCAGTTTTGCCAATCTGACATTAAATTTCTCCTGACTATTTTAGTAATAACATTTTTTTATTAATCATCACTTTCCCGCCGGCTTGCAGTTGGTATATATAAGTCCCGCTTGCCAGACTATTTGCATTAAATTCTACTTCATGTATTCCGGCTTCTATTTCTTCGTTTACAAGTTCTTTAATAAGCCTTCCTAGCATGTCATAAATTAAAATTTTTACTCTGCCATCCTCCGGCAATTGATATGTAATTGTTGTGGAAGGATTAAATGGGTTCGGATAATTCTGCATCAAATTGTACGAAGCCGGCTTGTTCAATTCAAACATAATTGCCGCCGAATATTCATACTTGCCGTTCGTATCCATTTGCTTTAAGCGGTAATAATACTTTCCGGTTAAGGGAAGTTCATCATCAACAAAACTGTAATTTTTAGTAGAATTGGAATTTCCGTGTCCATTAACAAAACCAAGAGTTTCCCATTTGCCAGTTTTATAAATTTTTCTTTCAACTTCAAAACCATAGTTGTTTTTTTCTGTAGCCGTTTGCCAGTTGAGAGTAATGTTTTTATCCGAGACAGTTCCTCTGAAAGCTTGCAACTCTACAGGCAAAGCGTTTCCTCCGGTTGAACCGAGAGCAAATTCACTATAAGTTAGAAGATCGTTGGCTCTTATTTCATTCGCTGTGAGTCCGCCGGCGCCGGGCAGCGTAATGTTACCCCACACTTCCCAATCATCATAAGAACTTTCTCTTTTAAGAATTACAAGATTATCTGTGTTTGTAATATTCGGTATATCCGTAATATCAAACGTAACATCAGAAGTTATTGATTCGCAGGTTGTTCCGAGTTCCCAGTAGTTGTAATCGGTTTTAGCATCAACCCCTATAGGCAAAGTGCCGCCGGCATCTTCAAGACTCTCTCTTGCTAAAACTCTTTTTGTGCCATAGGTCAACTCTGCCGCATCTACATTAACTTTTACGCCGGGGGCAGCTAATGGGTAAGAAACGCCCGCTTCTACGTCTTGAACTGCAAAATTTTCTACAACATTTCCTTCTTTTAAAATCACAGTAAATTCAAATGCACCATAAATGGATTGAACCACGGGGCTGAAAGAATAAAATCCATAAGTGACCTGGTTATTCCCGTTATTTAAAGTGTTTTCCCAGTTCGGATCATAACCAAGGGAAATATTTCCCATCCCATCGCCTATACTATAATCACCTGTACCATACGGGGCGGGATACTCTATATCAACCGAAAGACGGTTATTCTCAGTCACTAAAACCCAATCACCATTTGCAGAAACAATACCAATACCACCGGAATACACTCTATGGTCCCCCATTATTCCGTTAGGTCCGTCTTCTGGAGCGCCCCAATTTCTATGCTGTGTAGCTGAGAGTTGAAAAAAATTTAATGTAAGAGTAATGTTATTAACATTGTTTAAGAAGTCAGTATTTTCTACGACAGCATTACAGTAATTAGCGTGGCCGGAGTTCCAAGAACATCCATCGCCATCCCCACTGGAATTCCATACAATTTGTTGATACGCATAAGTTCCACAATCATCAACCAGATTTCCACAATGCCAAAACACGCAGGATCCATCTCCAACATTATGAAAAAATGGTGTATCATCTAATAAATCTCCCATCCACGCCGAACTGGGGTAGTAAAAATCTACCAACCCCTCAAATGTAATTCCTCTAACGAGAGGAGCAAAAGCGGAATAAAATTTTTGGTCAGCAATTGCGGAAAAATCGGGATTCATTCCTGGACTGCTTGCCCCGGGATCGCCGGGAATAGATTCATTGTAGAAATATCCGTTCACCGTTCCAATTACTACGAATACTCTGAACGCCATTGTGGAGTTTACACCCGCAAAAACATCAATAGGAATTTTTAACTCTAATCCTTTATTATTATCCGATGCATATCCGTTATCATATCCCACTTGAATATTTCCTACTCCTCCGAAAACAGCTCCGAGATTGAAAGATACAGCAGCGCCGTTTTGATTTGCAGTTTGACCGACCGCTGCATCCGAAACCGTTGGAGCCTCTCTTCGATATCTGCAGCCGTTAATAAAAAGATTATTATCAGTAGAATTTTCTGTGAACTCAAGCGCATAATCCACATCGAAATCCATCTTAGCTCCGCCAATATTAGCAAAAGCGCCCGTAGTACCAGCGCCAAGTGTATTTGAACCGCGACCACGGTAACCGGAAAAATCAAAAAATAAGAGAATATTATTTTCACCTGAAATCTCGCCGGTTATACCAAGATATAAATTTGTACCGTCCGCATAAAATTTAATTGCGTTCAAATCGTTATTCGATCCGGCGCCGATTCTGGCACTTGTAAATTGCGAGAGTGAATTGTAAGAAACATCACTCATATCGCCGTTAATTACAGGCTGCGCAATTAGTAAAGAACAAAATAGCGCAAGCATGTAGATTGTTTGTAATACTGTTTTCATTTTAACCTCGTTATTTTAATATTAACATCTTTTTTATTATCGAATAATTTTTTGCATTTGTTGTTTCTGTTGCTGCAACACGGTAGAAGTAAACCCCGCTGCTCAAGTAACCAAGGTTTATTTGCAGCGTGTGGTAGCCTGTTTTTTCAGCAACATATTTTTTACTTAAAACTCTTTCACCTGTTAGAGAAAATATTTCAATTGTTACGGAAGCATCAAAAGGAAGCTGGTAATCAATAGAAGTAGACGGGTTGAACGGATTGGGATAGTTTTGTGAGACTTCAAAACGTTCTGGTATACCGGCGCTAACCTCTACTTCATTGCTGTAGGAATATGAACCATCATTATCAATCATCTTTAACCGGTATGCATACTGACCGGCGCAAAATACTGTATCGGTATATGAATATAATTTTTCCGAGTTGCTGTTTCCATGCGCCTCTACTTTTTGCAGAATTGCCCAATTACCATTGGCTGATTTTTTTTCGACTTCAAAACAAAAGCTGTTAACTTCTGTGGCGGTGCCCCAATTGAGCGTTACAAATTTTCCATCTACTTCCACATTAAATTTTTTAAGCTCAACCGGTAAAGGAGATGACTGATCGCTAAGTGTAAATTGTGAAAATGAAGTTAAGCCTGTTACAGTAACGGTATTATTAATCAAATCAACCGTAGATTGCGAAAGATGCTGCCATTCACCGCCGTCTCGTTTTGCAAGTTTTATCTGGGCTTCCGAAGTTATTGTTCCAAGTTGATTTTCATCATAATGGATTGTTAAATCGTAAGTAAAACCGGAGCCGCCATCGGGTGTAAATTCCCAATAACAATCTCCAAAGTTGCCCGAAAGATTTCCGGGAGGAGTAGTTCCGCTGTTATAGTTAAGCGCAACAGAATTTGGCACCGTACCGGCAGCGCCCCAGTCGATTGTTCCAATTGCGGAACCGCCGAAAGTATAGCTGCTGCTAGAGTTATTTGCCGGCGGGTTGTTCACTGTTGTTTGAGGAGGGCTTACAACAGGAACAAACTCGTCGGCGCCAATATCAGTGCATCCACCCGCAACTGTACAACTTCGTACATCGGAATCATAGTCATTGCTGACTGAAGCGATCGGTTTTCCTTTTCCGTTTGAGTACCATGAAAGTTGATTGCCGCCGTTTATATGTAAATTATCATCCGCCAAAGAAGAAAAAAATTGTGCTGAATTAATGCTGCTGTTAATTTCGAATAAACTATTTGCGTCACTGCTCGAAATAGTTTTCCATCCGTCAAAAGTATAGGATGAATTTCCCCAACGCCCTGCATAATTTGAATTTGAAGCGACAAGCAAGTTATAATTAACTCCTTCATTTAACCATTTATAGCCCGTGCTCACATCTGTTAGTGTGTTTGCTATTGCATAATGATAACCGCTTCCTCCGGTTCTTTCGTTGTAGAGAATATTATTTTGAAGGGTTATTTCCGCATAAGCGCTCCGGACAAATGGGTAACTATTATTTGAACCGCTTGTATTTGTTCCGCCGATGTAAACGGTGTTGTAGTAAAAATCAAATATTCCTCCCTGAATACTTTCAATTCCTTTAATAAAGGCGCTTCCGCCGCAGCCTTCACCGATTGAAATTTTGTTGTTGTAAAAAGTTCCATGGCCGGTTTGTATTAAAATTCCTGTTAGAGAACCTTCTTGAAGACTGAAGTTTGCAATTTTATTGTTCCTTGCAATTGTATTTGAGGGTTCGTTAATGTAGATGCAGTTTAGATTATAATTGCCGGAAGAAATCGTCCACGCCGAGCCGCCGCAGTTAACCGCGCTTCCACCAATGTAGTTATTTTCTATTTGAAAACCGGCAGCTGAATGAGTTGCGTATAAATAAATTCCGTAATGAGTAGATGAAGTTGAAGAATAACTTCTCGAAGAAGTTTGATAAATATTATTGTTTGATATTGTCCAGTTTGAATTACCGTATTTAAGTAATATCCCTGCCGTAGAGTTAGTTGAAGATGCAGAGATGTAGAAGTCTCTAATTTTATTATTACTAATTGTGTTGTAATAGTTCCCATAGCCGGGGGAAGAATAACCATCTGAATATATTCCGTTAGCCGATTTCCCGTTGCCGTTTATATCGCAGTTATCTATCGTATTATATGTTTGACCGTAGTTGTAATTCACAATATCAGTGTTAGTAAAATGAACTACTCCGCTCGTTGTAGAAGGATTGTCTGCCTTCAATTGACAATATTTGATTTGGTTATTGGAGGCATCATTATAGAACCTTATTGCGGGGCTTCCGCTGGAATAAGTATTTTCTATTGTTAATTCGGAACTGCTTCCCGCGCCCCCGGGTCGTCCATCGATGATAATATATTTAGAGCCGTATAATTCTATTGTCGGCGCATTATCGGAGGTGGTAATAATTAAGTTAGCAGCCCCGGCGGCAGGTCTAATTGTTATTGTTCTATCTGCGGAAGTTCCAAGATTAGCAATGTTAATTGGGAAAAACAACTCCGAAGCGGAACTGTAATCGCTTTTTAATTCAAGTATAACCGAGCCGGCTAAACCGTCGAGATATATATCCGTGAGTGCATCCGAAATACGTGAATAGTTTCTTGGAATGCTGCTACCAACAACGTAAGTTCCGCTCCTCGTCCCATTAGAGGTTGCGCGGCTGCCTTCTGCTGCGGTACTGCTTAACCCCCCTTTTTTGCTGTATACTTTCCAGTAGTGTGTAATGCCTGTTTCCAAATTGTCGATTGTAACGTTTATAGCGTTAGCCGAAGCTTTTTCTATGTATTCAAAATTTACGTTGTCGGTAGAATGATAAATTGCAAAACCGCTCTCGTTATTGCTGTTATCCGTCCAATTAAGTTTCATTGCAGTTATAGCAACATTTGTAAATGTAAGATTGGTAGGCGCCGCCGGTACAGTAGGAGTGAAGCGATAAATTTGTCCGGTTGCCGGTTTACTATTTAAAGAAGTTGTTTCTACAGTAGAACTTGCTGAAGGGGAAGTTCCTATACCATCAACGGAAAGGAAATATCCTGCATCAGTAAGTTTATCGGTTATTCCTATAGAAGCACTGCCGCTATTAACAGCGCCAGCATCCTGCCTGTAAATAAATTCTATGATGCCGCTCGTTTCATACAGTTTAACTTGAAAAGATATTACAGCTTGATTTGCATCTGCTCCCCACTGCCAGTTAAGCCATTCAAATGTAAATATTCTATTTGGTGCACTGCCGCTTGTTAAGTAGGAAGCTTTTGATGTTGGTGTTTGTGATTTTGTACCGTCAAGGTCATCCCAAAGAGGGGCAATTACCGGTCGTCCGTTTCCGGTTGGATGACCTGCACCGATTAAATCGTTTGTCCATACCGCACCTGTGTATAAATTATCGAGTGATAAATATCCATCTGAACATGCGAAGATTATATTGTATCTAGAGCCGAGATACCAGAAATCAAAGCCAATCGGTATAGCGCCAGATAATTGTTCATCGGTTTCAATTATTGTGAGTTCAGTGCCTGCCTCAACCGGAGCATAACTGCCGGAGATTGCCGAAAAAGAATAATCAGTAACTGTTTGTGCATTTGAAACCGGCATGTACAAAAAGAGTAACCAAGAGAATAGAAGTACCGTTTTAAAAAATGTAATGTGGAATTTTTTCATGATCTTCACTCGCCTTTACTTATCAAATTAATTTCAATTCAAATTTCTGTCATGCACATGAAAACGAAAACCCCATGTTCATGTAGGTTGTTCATTACATCACATGGTGCAATTTTCAGCTTTATGGGGGAAATTGTAGAAGAGAGAAAAAGGGGCAGAATCCGTTTTAAAAGAACTGGTTATTGAGAATGTAAATTTATAAAAAATAATTTTAAGAATTATCGGTTCTGGCAGAAGTTTGAGTATGAATGAGCCATTCTTAATTTTACGTGAAATTAAGTACTTTAGATTATTCCATTTTCTTTGAGTATAAACAGTCCCAACGTTATTGTAATTACCGAGCCAAGTGTGGTTATAAGCAATATGTTTGCTGCAAGCTTGCTGTTGCTTCCCATGGCTTCTGCCATAATAAAACTTGCTATTGCAGTTGGGCAGGCAAACAGTATAAACAATATCCCGAGATCAATCCCCGTAAAGCCTAACTTGTATGCAATAAAAGTTGTAGAAAGAGGAATTAGTAGAAGTTTTATAATTGTTGAAAATAATGTTTTCGTCAGCCCTTCTTTTACATCATTAAACGACATAAACCCGCCTATGCCGAGTAACGCCAACGGAAGAGCTAGCGATGCGAGATAGCTTCCGGTTTTACTAAATATAAAAGGAAGCGTTAACCCGGTTGATGAAAATACAACTGCCGCAGCCACGGCAAGGAGCAAAGGATTTTTTGCAATTTCTAAAATTGTGCCGGAGATTTTTAATTCTTTTTCTTTTCTCAATGGGACAGTTAAAATAATTACGGAAAGAATATTGTAGAGTGGAATTGTAAACGCCAGAGTAATTGACGCTTTGCCAAGTCCGCTTTCCCCATAAAGGTTAAATATTAAAGCCAGACCGATAATGGCGTAGTTGCCTCTAAAAGCACCCTGAATAAAAACAGTTCTGTCTTTTGGTTCTTTTATAAATGGTGTTGCAAAAAGCCAAATCAATAAAAACGAAATTATTGTACCTGCATAAATAAAAACTATCATGCGAAAATCGAAAACCTGGTTAAGATTGATTTCGGCAAGTTCAATAAAAATTAATGCCGGCAGCGAAACAGAAAAAACAATTTTGCTCGAGAGTTTTACAAAGTTGTCAGTAATCATCCCGTGTCGGCGGAGAATGTAACCAAGCGCGACAATTAAAAAAACCGGCGCAACAAGGTTTGTAGTAAAAATTAAATTATTCATAAAAAAAGTCAGACCTCATCTTCGGGATCAACCTGGTTCTCCGGGTCAACATGAACATAAATTACTGCTTCTTCCGCATACTGCTGTTTTACCTGACGTTCTACTTCATCGGCTATATTGTGTGCTTCTTCAATGGTCAGTGAACTTAAAACTTCAATATGAATATCGATAACCGGATAACTGCCAACCCTGCGGGTACGAAGATTGTGCGGGTTAATAACCCCTTTTACGTTTCTCATAATTTGAAAAATTTTTTCTTTCTCTTCGCCGCCCAGCGAAAACTCAAGAAGTTCTTTTATACTATCCCAACCAATATCATAACCAACTTTTATAATTAAAAAGCTTACAATAACCGCTGCTGCGGGGTCTAAAATGCGCCAGTCTTCTCCAAGAAAAATTGCGCCGCCGATGCCGAGCAATGTAGCCACCGATGAAAATGCATCCGAGCGGTGATGCCAAGCGTTTGCAATAATAGCCTTGCTGTTTATTTTTTTTCCAACAACAACCTGGTACTCATACAATATTTCTTTTACAACGATAGATATAGCCGCGGCGAGCAGAGTGATAGCCCCTGGTTTTGGAATAACATTGCCACTAATTATTCCGATTATTCTATCGACGCTTGCCCATAAAATTCCCGCTGCCACAATTAGAAGAGCAAAGCCTACAAGAAGGCTGGCAAGAGTTTCAAACTTACCATGACCATAATCGTGTGTTTCATCGGCAGGCTCGTTAACAATACGAAAACTGAAAATTACAATCAGATCTGTAATAAAATCGGATAACGAATGGACTGCATCGGCAATCATTGCAGCACTATTACCGAATATACCTGCGAAAAACTTTAACACAGTTAATATTAAATTTGCCCAGAAACCAATCCAGGTAACTCTTTTTGCTTCATCTGCCCGATTACTATTTACCACCATAAATAAATCAAATTTATAAGTTTACTGATTTCATAGCGGCTTCGGGATAGCGTAAACCGGATGCGGCGCCAGACGGGAAAATATCGTCAAGATGTTTTATATCATTTATCGTTAATTCGATATCTCCGGCGGCGGCATTTTCTTCGAGATATTTTATTCTTTTTGTTCCGGGTATCGGAGCAAAGTCATTTCCTTTTGCTAGCACCCATGCAAGTACAATTTGTCCGGGTGTAACTCCTTTTTTCTGCGCCATTGTTTTTACACTGTTAACGAGCTGCATATTTTTTGAAAAGTTTTCTTCCTGAAAACGAGGCGAGAGTCTTCTGAAATCGTCTTTTGATAGATCATCAACAGAATTAATTTTGCCGGTTAAAAATCCTCTTCCCAAAGGACTGTATGGTACAAAACCAATACCTAATTCTTTTAATGTCGGAATTATTTCCAGCTCAGGGTCCCTTGTCCACAATGAATATTCGGTTTGCAGCACACTTATTGGATGAACTGTGTGTGCACGACGAATAGTCTTCGGTGCGGCTTCCGACATCCCGAGAAAACGAACCTTACCAGTTTTTACTAATTCAGCCATCGCACCTATTGTATCTTCAATCGGTACATTGGGGTCGACCCTGTGCTGGTAATATAAATCTATGTAATCTGTCTGTAATCGTTTCAAAGAAGCATCACACGAGGCAGCTACATACTCAGGTCTGCCGTTTATCGAACGCGCTCCGGTTTGTGCATCGCGTACAATTCCAAACTTTGTTGCAAGAACAACTTCGGAGCGTTTGTTTATCAGCGCTTTCGAAAGTAATATTTCATTCTTAAACGGACCGTACATATCCGAGGTGTCCCAAAAGTTTATTCCAAGTTCCAGTGCACGATGTAAAACTTTTAAAGATTCGGTATCGTCTGCTTCTCCGTAAAACTCCGACATGCCCATACATCCCAAACCTATTTTTGAAACTTCAAGTCCGTTTCTTCCTAATTTTCTTTTTTCCATTTTATGCTCCTTTATTTTTCATTCACTTCCGTTACCACTGAAAAGGGAGTAACTGTAGTAACAATGATCCATTTATAATTTCTGCTTTCAAGCGGTCGACCTTCGATTGTAACAACGTCTTTTTGTTTATCAATAATTCGAATTGTTCCGCGAGAATTTTTTAAAGCAAAAGGTCCGCTCGATTCTGATTTAATTATACTTGGAATTTCAAACTTTAAAAAACTTTTTACCCCGGAGTCTTCACTTGATTTTTTGTAAAATACTTGAGCCATGGTGCCTGCAGCCTGACACTCTGCCATTAAAGATTTTTGTTCCGATAATTCTTTTTCGCCAGGGCTTTCGCTGCATCCTGCAAATAAAATTATTAATAACATAAAAGAAGACAAGACAACAAATTTGAATTTCACGACTGCTCCAATATAATATTTTTATTATGCTGCGAAAATATAAATTAACCGAATTAATATGAAACATTCCACCAACATCTTATTAAGCTTATAAGATGTTATATGGATGATTAATGGGGCTTCAAATAATATGAAGATAAAAGAGAAGAGCGTTAATAATTCCCTACATAGATAACTTTAAGAGAGAAATGAGAAAATGCAATTTTTTATTGATGATAAAATCTTGAATTTTTATTTTATATTTTATTATAATGAAAGGGTAACTACAAAATTTATTCTTATTAGATAATTTCTTAAGTAATTTTTATCGAAAATGGACCAAAATAAGTTTTATGTTTTGTTCTGAGTTTTAATTTTAACGCCGGCAATGCTATAAAAAATATGAGAAATAGAAAAATCAATAAATTGACTGGAGATCGTTGTAAATGATTATAGAGGTAAATAAATCGGAAGATATTTTTGAAGAATACCGGAATACACCCATCGGATTATTATTAGAGTATCATAACCTTGGTCGGGCTTTTGAAGAGCATGAAAAACCACAGCTTTTGGTGAGCATGTGTATGGATAACAGGAAACAATTAAAAATTCCGAACAATTTTTCGTTTATAATTAGATCGGGCGGCGGCAATCTGAAATTCAGCGAATTTAAAGTTTCGTTTGCAATTGCCATCGGAGAGGTTAAAACAATTGCTTTAATTGCTCACACGCAATGCGGTATGGTGGGATTAAGTAAAAAGCGTGATAAGTTCATTGAAGGGTTGGAAAAAAATGTCGGCTGGAGTAAGGCAAAAGCGAAAGAGCACTTCGACCATTACGCCCCGATATTTGAGATATATGAAGAAAAAAAATTCGCAATTGATGAGTCAAAACGATTGAGAATTAATTACCCCGGGATACAAGTAGCCCCTCTCTTATATCGCGTTGAGGATAATCGGTTATATCAGTTGAGTGAAAATATATGAATAACAATGTTCGTAAATAAAAAAGTTTTTGCTTCGCCAATCTTAAATTGCAAAGTAGAATCATACTCATCGAATGCCGAAAAAATTTTGGCGATAATAATTTTTTATTTTGTAAAAATTGAAAAAAGATTTAATAAGCAACTTGTTCTTTTTTTGTAAATTGCCAGCAAATATTTAATCCTTTATGATGAAACTTTAACCCTGGATTTTATGTTTATCAACAACACCTTAAAACTAAGAAAAACAATGGCTTTATTTTTTATAATATTTTTTGTCGTTTACGGCAGTGCAAACTTCTACCTTATTTTTAGAGGATTGCAGGCGTTATCCGCTTATCCGTTATTAAAAACAATTTACACTGTTGTTTTTATAGTTGCCGCTTTATCTTACATTTTAACCAGATTTGCTAATGAGAAACTTCCGGAAGGTTTATACGATATTTTACTCTGGATTGGTTCGCTATGGTTTGCATTTATGCTCTACTTTTTTCTGTGGATTGTATTTATTGACCTTCTCCGGCTTGTGAATTATATGCTACCGTTTTTCCCAGATTTCATAACAAATAATATTGCACTTACAAAAATTGTAACTTTTTCAGTTGTGCTCATCTCAACATGCGTTATTGTGTTTGCCGGTTATTTGAACACACGAAAAATAAGCATAAGAACAGTTGAGGTAACCGCCGCAAAAAGGGATGCCGATATTAAAAGTTTAAATATTGTAATGGGATCCGATTTTCACATAACTCCTGTGAACGATGGAAAATTATTAATGCAGATTGTGGAAAAGATAAACTCACTTAAACCCGATATTATACTTCTGCCCGGTGATATTGTAGATGAAAAAGCAACAATACTCGACAGAATGGAGGTCGGGAAAACTTTGGAAAAACTTAGTGCAAAGTATGGCGTTTATGCTTCAACCGGAAATCACGAGTTTATAACCGGGGTAAAGCAAAGTGTAGAATATCTGCAGGAACATGGAGTGAATGTTTTGCGGGATATGTCAATAAAAATAGACAATAAGTTTTATCTTTCTGCCCGCGAGGACAGAAGTAAAAATAGTTTTTCAAGAAGCAAAAGAAAAACTATTGGTGAGGTGCTTCATGATGTTAATAAAAATTTCCCGATAATATTGTTAGACCATACGCCAATGCATCTTGAAGAAGCAATGAACAATAATGTTACCTTGCAGCTTTCGGGGCATACACATCACGGACAGATGTTTCCTATCAATTTAATTACCAATGCCATTTATGAAATGAGTTGGGGATATCTAAAAAAAGGTAACACGCATTATTATGTTTCTTCTGGCGTCGGCACATGGGGCCCGCCGGTGCGCATCGGCAGCCGCTCTGAGATTGTGAATATTAAAATTAAGTTTGAGTGAAAATAAGATTACAAATTTTACCCGATTACATCTATATTGCTATTATTTTAGCAAATCCAATTCGCACTTTTACTTTATTAACAGAAGCATATCGATCAATATTTATTGTCGGATATAGAGTTAATCACCCGGCAATATTGAATGGTTTGATGACTGCATAGAGATTATTTAAGTGTTAAATAAATTGAATCCAAACCATGCATTCATGCTTTCGCAATGAAGTTTTAGTTTTACTCCGTTGTCAATTCTTTTGCGTAAAGTTACTTATTCAAACAGCATGTTAATATCTTCTTTGGTAAGATTCTTTAACAGATGAGAATCGGTTGCAATAATTTCTTCAACTAATCTTTTCTTCTTTTCCTGCAGGCGAAGTATTTTTTCTTCGATAGTATCTTTAGTAATAAATTTGTAAACGAACACATGCTTATTCTGACCGATACGGTGAGCCCGGTCGGTAGCCTGGTTTTCAACTGCCGGATTCCACCACGGGTCGTAATGAAAAACATAGTCGGCTTCTGTTAAGTTTAACCCGAAACCGCCGGCTTTCAAACTAATTAAAAAGATTTTTATTCCATCTGTTTCTTTAAAATTCTTTATACGCTCCTCTCTATTTGTTGTTCTTCCAGTAAGAAATTCATATTTAATTTGTTCTTTATCGAGGTACTCTCTCATAATTTCTAACATTTGAACAAACTGCGAAAAGATAAGAATTTTGTGCCCTTCTGCAACAACTTTAGTAATCATTGCTTTGAATTCCTCAAATTTGCTCGACTTCTTTTTGTAACTGCCATCCACTAAAACCGGGTGATTGCAAATTTGCCTAAGCCGAAGCAATCCCTCCAAAACTTTAAAACCGCTTTTTTTAATTCCCTTGGTTTCTATCTCTTTCATAATTTCGTAACGAATGGAGTCTTTCCACAAATTATAAAATCGAGCCTGATCTTTTTCCATTTCGCAATAGTGAATTGATTCGCTTTTTGGAGGCAGCTCTTTGGCAACCAAATCCTTGGTACGCCGCAATACAAAAGGATAAATAGTTTTTTTTAGTATGTCTGTTGCGTTTGCATTCTCGCTTTTTTGAATACCCTTAACAAAAGATTCGGTGAATTTTTTATATGAACCAAGCAGCCCGGGGTTTAAGAATGTCATCTGCGACCATAATTCCGTTAAGTTGTTTTCAATAGGTGTTCCTGTTAAACATAGCCGATAACCTGACTTTAGGTTTCGTACTGCTTTACCGGTTTTGGAAAGAGGATTTTTGATTTTCTGCGATTCATCTAAAATGATATAATGAAATTGGAAACCGCTAAGAAACTTATAATCGCGCAATGTAACACCATAACTTGTTATTACAACATCGTAATTGTTTAGATGTTGTTCGTTGCCTTTAACTCTCTCAATACCGGTATGGTTTAAAACAGAAAGAGAAGGTGCAAATTTGCTTATTTCATCAATCCAATTAAACACTACAGAAGTAGGGGTAATTATAAGGTTAGTGTATTTTTTGTTTTCCGCTTTTTCTTTCAGTAAAAGTGAAATAGCCTGAATGGTTTTTCCAAGCCCCATGTCATCCGCAAGTATACCGCCGAAGGAATATTCTTTGAGAAAATAAAACCAATCGAAACCCGATTTTTGATAATCGCGAAGCGTACCGATAAAATTTTTAGGCAACTCGCAATGTTTAAGTTTCTCAAACGATTTAAGTTTTTTTACACGATCTTTAAATATTTTATCTCCTTTAAAGTTGTCGGTATCTTCAATTATCGAGTCTAATGCAAGTGCTTGAATATGAGAGAAACGAATTTTAGACTCGTGCGCTTCGCCGAAAGTAAGCGAGTGCTTGAATTTTTCCATCCATTCCGAGGGTAAAATTCCGGTAGAGCCGTCGGATAATTTAACATAATGTTTTTTACTCTTTATTGCCACGGTTAATTCTGAAAAAGCTACCGATGTTCCATTAAAGTCTATTTTTGTATCCAAATCGAACCAGTCAATACCGGAGGTAACTTTGAATGAAACTTTTGGAAAAGCAGTGTTTACTTTAAATGATTTTAATTTATCCTGTCCTAAAATTTCAAAACCCATTTCCTTTAAACTTTCGAAATTGTTAAGAAGAAAATCAATAGGCTTCTGTCTTGGTGTAAAAACACCCGCTTCTATCTCCTTTACATAAAGTGTTTTGATACTTTCATAAGCTGTTTGTTCAAACTCCTTGTCTCTATGTACCGTAAATATTTTACCGTTATTGAATATTGATGTAAACTCTTCTGCAGGGTTATAAGCAAGTTCGTTGCCTGTATATTCAAATTGTATTTTAATAAGCAGCTTCGAATCGTTTTCTGATAATAATATTTTTTTTTTCGGAGTAGCGTGTATTTCTTCAACCTCATATTTTGAGGAGATTATAGGAAGCCTTGATGCAATCTTCGGAAGAAGATCGTTTTCGAAAGTTGTTATAAACCAGGTTGGAATATCGACACAAAATTTTTTTTCGGAAAAGACTAAAAATTGACTGAAACTAAGGTTGTTTATCTTAAAAATATTTTTATTTAATAAAACCCAAAGCGGATCATCGAGAACCGGCATGAGCCCATCCGGAGAGGTAATTTGATTACCCTCGAATTCAATTATTAATTTTATCGATAAACTATTTCCGCCGTCTTCAATTTGCAAACGCGCTTTTGCCGCAGCTTGTAAAACGTTAACTTTTTCATACTTATAATAATTGTATAAATATACATCCTTGCCCGGAAGAAAATTAAGAATTTCGGCTAATCTGTTTCTGTGTCTAATTTCCTCTGCTGAAGAATTATAAAAACCAAAGTAATACGTCTCATAGCCACGATCGGATAAATAGTCGAGTAATATTCTTTCTTCGAAACTAACAGGCATAACGTTATCATAATCAATTTTTGAAGCGGTGTCTACCGAAGAAACGGTTCCATCTTCTTTTAGCCTTTGTCTTACCGGTTTTATTGATAACCTTGAATGTTCCGCTGTAATAGCATAACCCATTTTGAATATAACTTTCTTTTCTTTGCTCAAATGATTTTTGCTGTAAACAAACGGGGAAAAAATGGATTTTAACGCAGCGGTTTCCGACTCTAATTTTCTTTTTGCTAATTCTTCTTGTGAAAGATGCGTAATAAAATTTGTTTCTTTTAAGTTAAAAGGGAGTACAAAATCAAAGGTTTGTTGAACTGTTTCCTTTAATTCGTGCAATTTTTTTTCTGGGTCAAAATAGCCAAGAGCATTTAAATAGTATAAAAATGCAGCCAGGTGTTTACACTCTGCGGTATCAAAGTAAGGGCAGGTGCATTGCATATCAATCGGTTCAAGATCCTCTGCAAAAGCAATTTTTACAAAATAGTCTTTTGAGCCTCTGACCGTAGCTGTAAAATAATCGTCTATAATTCTGAAGTTTTCAACCAATTTAAAATTGAAATAACTCTTACCCCTTTGCGCAATTATTGGTGTAAAAAAGTTTTTTATTATACCGGGAAAAAGACTCATAATTTATCAAGCAAAAAATATTAATGTTAAAATTTTTAAGAATAAATATACTTCAAATAAGGAATTAATTCAGAAACTGAAACAACATAATATCCTCAACAGTATTTTTGTTTTGGGATTGAAACACCCTGCAAATAAAAAAAGCCGGCGTGTAAACACCGGCTTAAGCAGAATAAAATTATTCTGCTGGTCTCTATCTATTCACCACGTCACTAAACGTCATAATATAAATTAAACTCGTATGGATGCGGCTGCAGCGCCATCGGTTTTATTTCTCTTTCAACTTTATATTTTATCCATGTGTCAATTACATCTTCAGTAAACACATCTCCTCTTAAAAGATATTCATGATCTTCTGCAAGAGCTTTTAAAGCTTCATTCAAACTGCCCGGTGTTGAAGGAACATTTTTTAATTCCTCAGGCGCCATATCGTAAATGTCTTTGTCAAGCGGATCACCGGGATCGATACGGTTTAATATACCGTCTAAGCCAGCCATCAAAATTGCGGAGAACGCAAGATAAGGATTGCTTGACGGATCGGGGCATCTGAACTCAACGCGTTTTGCTTTCGGACTGTTAGAGTACATCGGTATGCGTATTGCCGCGCTTCGGTTACGCTGAGAATAAGCAAGATTTACAGGCGCTTCAAAACCGGGAACGAGACGCTTAAACGAATTGGTAGTGGGGTTTGTAAACGCAATTAACGAAGCGGCATGTTTTAACAGTCCACCGATAAAATACAACGCCATTTCACTTAACCCGGCATAGCCGTTGCCTGCAAAAAGCGGTTTGCCTTTTTTCCACAAACTTGTATGCACGTGCATGCCGCTCCCGTTATCGCCGACAATTGGTTTGGGCATATACGTTACTGTGCGCCCGTTTTTATGAGCCGTATTTTTTACAATATATTTGAACATTAAAAGCTGATCGGCTGCTTTTAGTATAGGCTGAAAACGAAGATCGATTTCGCACTGTCCGCCGCTTGCAACTTCGTGATGCTGAGCTTCTACGTCAATACCGCACTCAATTAAATTTTGCACCATCTCGTTACGCAAATCCATCAAATGATCTGTTGGCGGTACAGGAAAGTATCCTTCTTTGTAGCGCGGTTTATACCCGAGATTCGGGGCTTCCTCTTTACCGCTGTTCCATCTTCCTTCAACCGAATCGACCATATAAAAACATCCATTTGGTTTCGAATCGAAGCGGACATCATCAAAGATAAAAAACTCAGCTTCCGGACCGAAATAAACAGTATCGGCAATACCGGTTGAAACGAGAAAAGCTTGAGCTTTCTGCACAATATTTCTCGGGCAACGGCTGTATTTTTCTTTTGTTGCGGGTTCGTAAACATCGCATATAAGACTTATTGTCGGCGCTTCAATAAAGGGATCAAAAAACATTGTTTCTGCGTCGGGGATAATAAGCATATCGCTTTCGTTTATTGCTTTCCATCCGCGAAGTGATGAACCGTCGAATCCAAAGCCATCCTCAAACGAGCCGGCATCAAACTGACTTACCGGAACAGTAAAGTGCTGCCACTGACCGGGGAAGTCCATAAACTTCATATCTACAAATTGAATATTTTTGTCTTTTATAAATTTTAGCACCATTTCCGATTTCGATAATGTTTTAGCCATTTTTTCTCCAGTTTCTATTTTTGATTTGTTATTTCAATTTCAGTTGTTTCTTTTATAGTAGATAGCACAAATGTTGTTTTTGTTGCCATCACACCCGTCCATGCCTGTATTTCACTTAAAAGTTTTTCGAGCGCTTCGGTATTTTTTGTTATTGCTTTTAACATGTGCGAGCCTTCGCCAAGTACAGAGTGGCATTCGATAATAAGAGGGTTGCTCTTTACACGTTTTATAAGTTCATTATAATGTTTTGATGAATCCATTACAACAAGTATAAAAGCCATTATATCATACCCGAAAACTTTTTTATCCAGTTTTGCATGGTAACCTTCTATTATGCTTTTTTCCTCAAGTTTGTTTAGCCGTTCACTCAAAGAAGGGATTGATAATCCAACTGCTTCGGCAAGCTGACTCCGTTTTGTCCGACCTTCTTTTTGAAGCATATTCAAAATTTGAATATCTATTACATCAAGCATAAAAACCTTTTTAACAATTTTACTAATTATATTGGCGGCAAATATAAATCGACCAAATATTAAAAGCAATAGAAATTACGTTAAATTTTCACAAATACTTTATAAAACGAAGGTGGCAACATCAAATAAGTTAAAATAATTAGGGGCTCCCCCGGATCGAGCATCTAATGTAAAAGTTATCTTGGCAACAGGTGATTATCCTAGAAAAGGGCTGACCGATGTTACACATGGAAATGTATTGGTTAGACAAAACCTCTGCATAGAAAAATTATTTTAAGAGTTCTTTCCTGTGTGTAGATACTAATTAAAGTGTCGTTCATTTGTCTGTTTTCTACTTTCTTATGCTGGCAGACTCTAAATTACTTGTTCGCATAAATAAGAGAAACAATTTGAGTATTTTCCAAACGTAAAATCTAGACTTTAGAGCGAGGATAAGATATCGTCTTCATCTATTTGCAAGTACGACGCAACAGATGAGAATTAATTTCGCATTATTTTAATAAAAAATAATTCTAGTTTTTATATCTTAAAATATCTATCAACAACTTGCAATATTAGATAACGAAACTTTTTTTTTCAGAATATTTTGTAATTGTGTACAGAGACTAATGAGTTTGATATGAGTGTGACAAGCAAAGCTAATATAACCAAGCTGGACAATCCGGCACGTGCAAAGACTAAACACCAGCACGGGACTGAATCATGCGCATGAGTAGGCAACGAAACATGCGAAGCCATGATAATGGCGGTTTGTCGGCCACAATCCGTTAGTTAATGGATGAATATCATTTTTAACACTTTCAATTTTTACAATTATCCTTCATTTTGGTTATATTTATTATAAAAATAAATCTAAAACATTCTATGAACTCTAATATAATTGAAACAGCTAGTATTTATTTCCTTGATATTAAATTTGATTCTGCTAAAGATAAGCTTCTTACAAAATTTAAAGTAGGTAATAAAATTTATGAGCTTCCTATTAAGTTTGAGGAAAATGTTTATTACCCTCATGCTTGTACACATGGGTTGACCATAAATTGTAAAATTATAAATACAAGTTACACTATTTTTATTACAAGCCGAGAAATCAATCAAATACTAAGTCGTAAAAAATATAATAAATTACATGACTGGGAATATGATAACTGGTTTATTCAATTTCTTATATCCTTTAAGGGTTTTTATATATATTTTTTAAGATCTATTTCTAATTACTCAGATGCATTTGTTAACGATTACTCTATTTTTAAAGGTTTTTATCAAACTTCTCGGCAAAGTAAAAATATCAAAGAATATATAATGCTCAATCTGCCTCCTGGTCATTCTATATTATTCCCAATGGTTAATTCTTACGTGTCATTTTGTAACCGAAATAAGGGATGCAATGTTATGATTGGCGATTTCAATTATATTAATATTAAAGGGTATGCATATATTTTTCAGAGTTTTGATCTCTCACAAATTTATTCCGAAAATAATGAGCAGTTATTTTTTACATTTGAGGATAGAATATTTCCCGTTCCCAAGCTTCCCCTTCTCTCATCTGGTATAGATTTTAAAATTTCATCCTTTGACGTTTATTCTATTTTTATATCATCCACTGAGTTGCTTTCCATTTATATTTCAACTATCGACACTATTAAAGTATTAGATAATCCTTGCAATTGTTCTTCTCCTCTTGATAATTTAATATATGTTTCAAATGATGATTATGGTTCTGAACCTGAAAGAGAGCAGGAACTATCTGAAATTACATATTTACCTACCAAAGAAATTCTTTTTCCTAAAGCATCTTTAAGCGCTGAAGATTTATCCACTGACTACCATCTTAACTCTTCGTTTGATGAAGAAGAAGAACCCAACGAATATCCGGATTATTGGGATTCCCTTGATACAAGAGAAAAATATGAAGAAAACTTCGAATTAGCTGAGCGTGAGTTTGCCATAGACGAAGAGTTGTTAGACGAATATGATAATTACGGTGATGATGAAGATTCTTATTTTTATTCAGAAGTAGACGCTGTTCGAAATTTTTTCGAAAAAATTATTGTTAAAGAAATAAAAGAAAATTCTATCTCGTTTGAGGTTGAAAGACTCTTTGAAGATACTTTAACCTTTGATTGTCCAACAATTCAGAATCCATTTGTTCGTAATATGTTTTTCTTATTTAGTAAATTGAATTCAGTTTATTTTGGTGATATTCAACTTTTTATAATTCAAAAATGCCCAAAACTATTATTAAATAAAATTATTCAAGAAACTACTAGCTTTAAAAAATATAAAATATTTAAGTTCGGTGATTTTTTTATTTGTATTAATCTAAAACCAAATCTTGGTAAAAATATTTTTAAGGATGACATAGATTCTGATTACAATTCTTCATTATGTTAATGCTGCCAGATAAATTCCTCAACCGTATACCCCCAAAAAATTCAGGGGAGATGGTATAATTACGCGTTTCTATTATTCATCATGTTTTTGTTAAAAATTTTATGCCAATTATTGCACAAAGTTGAATACACACGAAGTTGAATACTCAGGCACTAAGTGGAAAATAAGTAATCATTGTTCTATATTTAAGCTAACGATATGAAAAACCAAAATGAATAAGATCGAGTTAAAAAATAAAATTGTTGAACTGTTAAAAGGAGAAGAAGAGATTGAGAGCATTATTATTTTTGGCTCATTTACCCGCTCCGAATACCCCAACGACATTGATATTGCCGTGGTTCAGAGCAGTAAAGACAGCTATCTAAACTTAGCATTAAAATATAGAAAACTCATCAGAAAAATCTCCAAAGAAATAGCGGTAGATATTTTCCCAATAGTAGAAAAAAATAAAAATGGTTTCTTTTCGAGTGAAATTGAAACCGGAGAAGTTATTTATGCAAGAAGAAACTAAAAACTGGTTAAATTATTCTCAAGAAAATTTTGACGCAGCTAAAGTTCTTCTCGATAGTCAACTTTATAATCCTTGCCTGCACAATATCCAGCAGTCAGTAGAAAAGGCTTTAAAGTCTTTATTTATTGAAAAGTCTATACCGTTTAAAAAGACGCATAATATAATGGAACTAAAAAATACTTTAGCAGAATACAGCTTGGATGCCGGGCTTTCCGACGACGACTGTGATTTTCTTGATAGTATTTATTTACCGTCAAAATATCCCGTTGGCAGTGCGCTTCCTTTCTTTTATCCCGATGAGACTATTTGTAAGGATTTAATTGTATTAGCAGAAAAAGTACTGGATCAGGTAAATATTTTATTAAGAAATTAAGCCGTTTCCAGTGGGGCACAATCGAATGCCTCAAGGGAATTAAACATAAAACAATTATTTCCTTTTCGGTCTGTACATGTGGGTGCTTTGCCCGAAGAAAACTTCCGCCGCTTCCATAACAGTTTCACTTAAAGTTGGATGAGGATGAATTGTTAGTTTTAAGTCGGTTGCGTTTGCGCCCATCTCAATTGCAAGTGTTCCTTCGGCAATTAGTTCTCCGGCGCCCGGTCCACAAATTCCAACTCCTAAAATTCTTTCATCATCCGGATCGATAATAAGTTTGGTTACGCCGTCAAATCTATCTAATGTAGTTGCGCGCCCTGAAGCAGCCCATGGGAATTTTGCAACTTCGTGTTTAATCCCTTTTTCTTTTGCCTGTGTTTCAGTTAAACCAGCCCATGCAATTTCGGGATCGGTAAACACTACACCGGGTATTGCTTTTGGCTCAAATGCCGCTTTGTGTCCAGCAATTACTTCAACAGCAACACGACCCTCGTGCGATGCTTTATGCGCGAGCATCGGTTCACCTACAATATCGCCAATCGCGTAAATATTCGGATCATCGGTCTGCATCTGAGCGTTGACTTTTATCCAGCCGCGTTCGTTTACCTTAACGCGTGTAAATTCTAACCCCAGACCTTCGGTTACAGGTTTTCTACCAATTGACATCAAGACATAATCAAAATCTTTTTCATTTATGTTTCCATCTTTGTCGGCAATTTTAACCTGGATGAAACTGCCCGTATCTTTCATTTCGGTAACCCGCGAGTTCAGCATTATTTTTTCATATTTTTTTTCGATTCTTTTTTGAAGATGCATAACAAGATCTCTATCAGCGCCAGGCAGCAGACCCGGAAGCATTTCCACGACCGACACTTTTGTGCCCAACGCGCTGTAAACCGAAGCAAGTTCCAAACCGATGTAACCGCCGCCGATTACAAGCAACGATTTCGGAATTTCAGGAAGATCGAGTGAGGTTGTTGAATTTAGCAGTCGCTTACTTTCAATTTGAAGTGAAGGTATTGTTGCAATGCGCGAGCCGGTTGCAATAATTGCTTTTTCAATTTTATGATCTACAGTTGAACCATCGGCTTTGCGTATTTGTAAGGTTGATGAATTGATAAAACTCGCCGTACCCTGAATGTAATTTATTTTTCGCTGCTTGGTAAGTACACCTAATCCGCCGGTAAGTTTTGTTACAACGCTGCTTTTCCATTCTCGTAATTTATCCACGTCAATTTTGGGTTTACCGAATTCAATCCCCCAGTTTTTTGCTTCTTCAGCTTCGTTTAAAAGTTTTGCTACATGAAGCAAAGCCTTAGATGGAATACAGCCCCGGTAGAGACATACTCCGCCCGGATTTTTTTCTTTATCTATTAAAGTAACTTCCATTCCGAGATCGGCGGCTAAAAATGCCGCGGCATATCCGCCGGGTCCTCCGCCAATTATAGTAAGTTTTGTTGACATTTTTTAAGAACTCCTAAAATATAATTGTATCGTATTTTTACTCTTACTCTTACTCTCTTCCATACTCCCCATCATCTTCATAAACTCTCACCGACTTACTTTTTATCAATCCAATCAGCATAGCGACAATCTCTTTTAAAATGCCTTTCCCTTCGTTCAATTCTACTTTATTAATTTTATTTTTAATAAAGAGAATATCAAGACAAGAAGCACATTCAAGCGAAGATCCACGGGCGATATCGAAGTAGCGGCATTTATCTTTATTGGTGTATTTTCCATTTCCTTCAGAAATGTTCAGAGCAACCGAAGTAGATGCTCTATCTAAATGTGAGTGGGCACTGACTTTTTTCTTTTGTTTTTCAATTATCGTATCGGCAAATTTTACAAATTCTAAAGCTCGTTGATAAACAATTAAATTTTCATGATCAAACATCTTGATTGCCTGCCAATCTAAATTAAGAAAAAAGAGTAAGAGCAAGAGTAAGAAATTATATAATCATTCCGCTTTCTCTTTATCCTTCAACTAACAATTTCATCGGTTGTTCGAGTGCTTCGCAAATCCATCTTAAAAAGCGGGCAGCGTCAGCGCCGTCAATAATCCGATGATCGTATGAAAGAGAAAGTGGCAGCATCAAACGCGGCTCAAATGATTTTTTTTCTTTGTTGTAAACTGGTTCAAAACTCCCGCGCGAAACGCCGAGTATCGCAACCTCAGGCGAATTAACAATCGGAGTAAAAGCCGTACCCCCTATTCCGCCGAGATTTGTAATTGTAATACTGCCGCCCTGAAGATCTTCCAAACCTATTTTACGTGCGCGGGTTTTGCCTGCAATAACATTCATCTCAACTGAAAGTTGTGTAAGGTTTTTCTTGTCGGTGTCTTTTAAAACAGGAACAATCAAACCATGCTCGGTATCAACCGCAATGCCGATGTTAAAATAGTTTTTATAAATAATTTCCTTCTTCTCCATGTCAATCGAAGAATTAAACTGCGGGAATACTTTTAATGCGCTTGTAAGAACTTTTATAAGTACCGCTGTAACTGTAAACTTTCCGCCCGCTTTTTCAACGGATGGATTAAATGTTTTCCGCATTGTTTCAAGTTCGGTTATATCTGCTTTATCAAACTGTGTAACGTGCGGAATAGTTGCCCACGCATAACCTAAGTGATCGGCGGTTTTTACGCGTATGTTACTCATCTGTTTCCGTTCAACGCTGCCGAACCTTGTAAAGTCAGGTAGTTTTTCCTGTTTAATTCCAACAGAAGAGGTTCCGGCAGTAAGTTCATCTCCACGGGCTTCATTTAATTTTTTTACATAAGATTTTACATCGTCCATCGAAATTCTACCTGCAATACCGCTGCCGGGAACTTTATGAATATCCACACCAAGTTCGCGCGCAATTCTTCTTACCGATGGTGCAGCCGGAGCAGCATTTTTAGAGATTGGCGGCTGTTCATCAATCTCGCCCGGCGCATGTTGGTCGCGTTTACCGTCATCAATAATTTTTTGCTTTTCTGCCTCCGGTTCTTGTTCCAAATTTAAATTGGCAGTCTCATCGGTTTGTACTAATGGTTTTTGCGAAGCTGGTTTTCCTTTTTCGGATATTTGACTGACCTCAACTTTAAGAATTGGCTGTCCGACTTTTGCTTTCTCGCCTTCTTTAACAAACACCTTAATTACTTTTCCTTCAACTGTTGAAGGCACTTCAATTGTTGCTTTGTCGGTCTCAATCTCTATAACACCCTGATCATTTAGTATTGTATCGCCGGGTTTTACAAGCACTGTTACAACATCGGCAGTTTCAATGTTTTCGCCAAGATCGGGTAAAAGAAAATCTATAATTTCTTTTTTGATAGAAGAATTCTGTTGTGGTTGAGCAACTGGATTACTTTCCGTTATTGCGGATATTTCATTCTTCAGCGCAGTAGTGTTTTTTATTTCAGTCGTTTCGTTTTTAACTACCGTAATTGTTGCTGCGCCTTCATCAATTTTTATTATTGCCTGTCCAACTTTTACATTATCGCCTTCTTTTATCATTATGTCAACAACTTTTCCTTCAATAGTAGAAGGCACTTCAATAGTTGCTTTATCCGTTTCTATTTCAATTAACCCCTGATCCTTTACAACAGTATCACCTAATTTTACAAGTACGCCAACTACATCGGCGGATACGATATTTTCTCCCAGGTCAGGTAATTTAAATTCAGTAGCCATTTTTAACCTTGTTCAAAATTTCATATAAATAATTATAAAAAAGCTGTCGTCACTTTTATTGATGACGGCATCAAAAAATATTTTAATTAAGAAATCATCGGATTAGCTTTGTCGGGATTTATATTTAAATCCTTCATTGCTTTTTCCATAACAACGTCTTTAATTTTATTTTCTCTAAAAAGTGCATAAAGAGTAGCAAGCACAATATGTTTTGCGTCCACCTCAAAAAAGTCGCGCAGTTCCGCTCTTCCTTCGCTTCTGCCAAAGCCATCTGTGCCGAGCGAAATAAGCGGGCGCGGGAACCATTTTGCAATAGAATCGGGGAGCGCTTTAACATAATCGGATGCGGCAACAAATACACCGCTTTCATCCTTCAAAGTCCGGGAAATGTATGAAACTTTTTGTTCCGCTGACGGATGGAGCATATTCCATCTATCCGTATCAAGACCATCGCGGCGGAGTTCTTTGTAACTTGTAACGCTCCAAACATCGGCAGCAACTTTGTAATCATCTTCAAGAATTTGTTTCGCTTTAAGAACTTCATTTAAAATTGTGCCGCTTCCGAACAGTTGCGCTTTTAATTTTGCTGTTTTCTTTTCGGATGCTTTAAATTTATACATTCCCTTAACAATACCTTCTTTAGAGCCTTTAGGCATTTCAGGCATCGCATAATTTTCATTCATTACGGTTATGTAGTAAAAAATATTTTCCTGCTCTTCAAACATTCTTCTAATTCCGTCGCGTATTATTACTGCAAGCTCATAAGCAAACGCAGGATCATAAGTAACGAGATTAGGAACAGGATAAGCGAGCAGATGACTATGTCCGTCCTGGTGCTGCAAACCTTCACCGTTTAATGTGGTTCTTCCGGCGGTACCGCCAACTAAAAAACCTTTACACTGCATATCACCGGCAGCCCAAACAAGGTCGCCTATGCGCTGCATTCCGAACATAGAATAATAAATGAAAAATGGAATCATGTTAATACCATGCGATGCATAAGCAGTGCCCGCGGCAATAAATGACGACATCGAACCGGCTTCGTTTATTCCTTCTTCAAGTATCTGACCGTTTTTTGCTTCTTTGTAATAAAGCAAACTTTCACTGTCAACCGGTTCATAAAGCTGGCCTGCGTGCGAGTAAATTCCAATCTGGCGGAACAACGCTTCCATACCAAATGTACGTGCTTCATCAGGAACAATAGGAACGATAAATTTACCGAGTTCTTTATCCTTTAAAAGTTTTGCAAGTATTTTTACAAACACCATGGTTGATGATACTTCCCGTCCATCAGTTCCTTTGTAGAATTCTTCAAAAATTTCCTCCGGGGGAGTTTTAATCGGACGGACATCAACTTTACGCTGGGGAACGTATCCTCCGAGTTCTTTTCTGCGGGCTTGCAAATATTTTATCTCGGGGCTGTCATCCGAGGGTCTGTAAAATGGAGCGTTTGCAATTTCTTCATCAGAAATAGGAATACCGAAACGTGTGCGGAATTCTTTTAATTCTTCTTCGTTAAGTTTTTTCTGCTGGTGAGTTATATTTTTTCCTTCACCGCTTTCGCCAAGTCCGTAACCTTTTATTGTTTTTGCAAGAATTACAGTCGGCTGACCTGTATGTTCAACAGCAGCTTTAAATGCGGCATAAACTTTTTCAGGGTCGTGCCCGCCGCGTTTCATTTTACGAAGTTGTTCATTGTTCAGATGTTTTACCATGTTCAGCAGTTCATCATCTGTACCGAAGAAATGCTCGCGGACATATTCGCCGGACTCAACTGAATACTTTTGATACTGACCATCGACTACCTCATTCATTCGCTTCACAAGTTTGCCGTTTACATCGGCGTCAAGCAGAGGATCCCAATCGCTGCCCCATACAACTTTTATTACATTCCATCCTGCGCCGCGGAAAATTGCTTCAAGTTCCTGTATAATTTTTCCGTTACCTCTAACCGGACCATCGAGGCGCTGCAGGTTGCAGTTAATTACAAAAATTAAGTTATCAAGTTTTTCTCGTGAAGCGAGTGTAATAGCTCCGAGCGATTCAGGCTCGTCTGTTTCGCCGTCACCGAGGAATGCCCAAACTTTATTGTTTTTGTTTTCTTTTAAACCACGGTCTTCAAGATAGCGGTTAAAGCGTGCCTGGTAAATTGCCTGAAGCGGTCCGAGACCCATAGAGACAGTTGGGAATTCCCAGAAATCTGGCATGAGCCACGGATGGGGGTATGATGATAAGCCTCCCGATGGTTTTAGTTCTCTTCTGAAATTTTCAAGCTGTTCTATTTTTAATCTGCCTTCAAGAAAAGCGCGCGCGTATATGCCGGGGGAAGCATGACCCTGGAAATAAATCTGGTCGCCGCTGTGGGTGTCGCCCCTGCCTTTGAAAAAATGATTAAACCCGATTTCGTAAATAGTAGCGGCAGAGGCAAACGTAGAAATATGTCCGCCAATACCGGCTTCCATTTTGTTTGCTTTAACAACTAATGCCATAGCATTCCAGCGAATTATACTTTTTATGCGTCGTTCAATTTCGCGGTCACCGGGGAAGGGCGGTTGCTTTTCTCTTGTTATACTATTTATATAAGGTGTGTTTGCAGAAAACGGGATTAAGACGCCTGCTTTATGAGCGCGTACTTGAAGCTGCTCAAGCAGTTCTTTTACTCTTTCAGGTCCGCCATTCTGCAACACGTAATCTAGTGAGTATAGCCACTCTCTTGTTTCTATTTCATTAACGTCAAGTTCTTTCTTTTTATCGTTCATCCTAATTCCTTCGTCATATTAATCATTCTTGAGTAACTGTAATCATACGTAATAAACTACAAACAGTTGTCCTTATGCAATATAAGAAAACCAGAGCAGTTTAATTTGCTAAAAATTTGTTTTTTGTGATAGAGTATGTGAATATTGAGGTTCAAACTTAAAGTATTTGATATAGAAATACAAGAGATTGAATCTTAAGGGGTTAGGTGCAGTTGTGGGGATGAAGTTTCAGTTTTTTACAAAAATAAAGTAATGAGGTTACCAATTCAAACTGAAACATGGCAAAAAGAATAAAGTTTTATCCATTATTTTTGAAAAATGTAACATAATAATTTTGATGATTATAAGTCGCATTACGCAATATTTCCCATTTTGTAAAGAGTTTAGCGGGGTAAGTTTTTTTCCTCAATTACCATCAAACTATTGATATAAATTTATCAAAGGGCGTTGTTATCAGCAATCAATCCTTTTGCCGACAAATCTATGCTGTCGTATCTACAACATTTTAAAGTACTACTCCATAAAATCATTCCGTTCATCTGTTTGCTTTGATCTTAAGGATATTACACCTACTTTTAATAGAAGCAAATCAAATATTCAACAACAAATTCTACCGAGATTATTACCTTAAAAAATGTTAAATTGCGCCCAAATTTTTTATTGAGGGAATTGTGCAACTTTGTATTTTTGAAGGCATTAATTACGACCGACTTGAACCGCTGATATTTTCGAGACCGAGTTATCATTTGATTTGCGGAATAAACAGTCTGCGTGCAAAAATTGTTCGTTCCTACCCCGGAATTAAATATTCGCTTCATTGCAGAACATATTTAGATTCGGTGGTAAGAATTCATAATCCCGGTATTCCGGTTAATAAAATTGAGGATGACAGCTGTTTATTTATAAACGGCAGGGTTTTGGCTCCCTTAAACATGGCGGAAATAATTCCGCTTGAGGGGGAAGATAAACTATATCTTAACGGAGACTCAATAGTTGCCGCACGCGTATCCGGCAAAAATCTTGATGAATTAAAAGGTAGGATGCACGACCTATTGAGTGAATCTAATTTTGATGGTTTGCCGGTTGAAAAAGTTGATATAAAAACTATCGATTATATTTGGGATCTTGTAAACAACAACGGTTCTGAGATCTTAAAAGATTACCAGTATCTAATGAAACATGTTCATGCAGGTCAGGAAAACATTAAAGGTAAAGTTTATCCCGGTGCGCATATTATTGGCAAAGAAAATGTGTACATTGAAGAAGGCGCTGTAATAAAACCCGGAGCGGTAATTGACGCGACGAAAGGACCGGTTTACATAGATAGAGACGCGCTTATTTATCCGAACGCGGTTATTGAAGGCGCTGTTTATGTTGGCGAAAGAACACTTGTAAAAAGCACTGCGGTGCTTTATGAAAATGTTAGCATCGGAAAAGTTTGCAAAGTCGGCGGCGAAATTGAAGACTCAATAATTCTTCCCTATTCAAACAAACAGCATGCAGGCTTTCTCGGTCATGCTTATCTCGGCAGTTGGGTTAACATAGGGGCGGATACAAACTGCAGCGATTTAAAAAATAATTACGGCAACGTAAAAGTTTATATTAACGGCGAAGTTGTTGATAGCGGCTCTCAGTTTCTGGGTGTTATTATGGGAGACCATACAAAAACCGCGATTAACACAATGTTTAATACCGGAACCATTGTTGGATTTTCGTGCAATATTTTTGGCGCCGGATTTCCTCCAAAATATCTGCCTTCATTTTCCTGGGGCGGAAGCGATGCTGTTACAACTTACGATATTGAACGAAGCATTGAAACAGCCAACCGTGTAATGGCAAGACGCGAAAAATATTTGTTCAATGTTGAAGAAAAACTATTTAGAAAGATATTTGATCTTACAAAAAAGGAAAGGAGAAAACGCGGATATCCGTATTAATTTATGGCAGAGTTTACAGAACATAAAGTAGTTGACTTATATGAGGGAGTTAGAGGTATGGCGGTTAAAATCTTAAATCGCGTAGAAAGAACCGATGCTTACCTTGATAAGCTTCTTGATAATGAAATGCGAAATTCGGATTTCTCCGGACCGGATAAAGCGCTTTTATTTGAGATAGTACATGGCGTTATTCGCTGGATGGGACGCCTTGACTGGGTACTGAACGGTTTTTATAAAGGTCAGTTTTCCAAAGCTATTCCTAATTTAAAGAACGGTTTGCGCGTTGCACTTTACCAGATTTTATTTTTAGACAGAGTGCCCGACCATGCAGCCGTTAACGAGGGAGTTGAGTTTGTAAAAAGACTTCAGGGACAAAAACCTGCTGATTTAACAAACGCGATTCTTAGAAACATCCTGCGCACAAAAAATTCGCTTCGTTATCCGGATCCAAACGAAGATTTGATTGGTTACCTCGCAGCATTTTATTCGCATCCAAGCTGGATGATAAAACGTTACTTAGCCCGCTTCGGAAGAGAGGACACGGAAAAACTTCTTGCAGCTAATAACGAAAAACCTTATTTAACGCTTCGCATAAATGGTTTAAAAACCAATAGAGATGAGTTTATACAATTACTAGAATCGGTTAACTTGCGTTATACTACAGGCAAATTTTTACCGGAATTTTTTCAACTGCAAAATTTAACAAACATAACCGCGTGGGAGTATTTTTCTAAAGGTTATTTTAACATCCAGGATGAAAGCGCAGGTCTCGCGTGCAAACTTCTCGACCCGCAGCCGGGTGAAAAGGTAATTGATTTATTTGCAGCGCCCGGCGGCAAGACGGCATTTTTAGCCCACCTTATGAATGATGAAGGTGAGATAACAACTTTAGACAGATATGAAAGCAGATTAAAAATTTTAGAAAATAATATGGAGCGGCTCGGGATAAAATCTTATAAAACTTTTGTGATTAATGCACTTGAGTTTGAGGGCGGCCCGTATGACCGAGTACTTGCCGATGTGCCCTGCTCTGGAACGGGAACATTATCAAAAAAGCCCGACATAAAATGGAAAAAAGATCTGCTTGACATCAGGAAGATGGCAAAAAATCAGTATGATCTGATTAAAAAAGCAGCATCCCTTCTTAAACCGGGCGGAGTACTTGTATACAGTACTTGCTCAATAGAACCAGAGGAAAACTTTGAAGTAGTTAATAAATTTTTAATAAATAATCCCGGTTTTCAGCTTCAACCCGCAGGTGAGTTTTTTCGAAAAGATTTAATTGACGAAAACGGCTGTGTTCAGACTCTCCCACAGCTACACCATATGGACGGAGCTTTTGCGGCCAGAATAGTTAGAAAAAATTAAAATAAATTTAGAGATATTATGCTTGACAAATTTGCAGAAGAGCTGAAACAAGCCAGAGAAAAAAATGATTTCACTATTCAACAGCTGGCGGCTAAAACACGTATCGATATAAAATTTCTCGAGCAAATGGAATTTGGCGATTTTTCATTTCTTCCGGATGTATATGTTCGTGCGTTTATAAAAGATTACTCAAAAGTAGTCGGGCTGGATGAGATAAAAACATTAAAAAGGTTTGAGGCTGCAAAAAAAGGACAACTGTTTGTTGAAGATAACCTTCCGGTTGCAAGTGAAAAATCGGTTGAAACTAATGATGAAACAACACAGCAAAAAGAAGTAGCGAAACGACCAATATCTTCCCCAAAACCCGATACTCGAAGCGTTCCTTCATACGACTCATCATTAAAAAGTCAGTCACATTCCGATGGAGGAAAACTGAATACCGCTCAAATAGGTATTATTGCTATTGTTGTTTTAGTGCTTGCGGTGGTTGTTTACACTGTTTTTTTAAGGAGCAGTAACGATATAATTGTCCCCGAAAAATCGTATGATGAAATAATTAATGAAAACCAAAGATATGATGAAAAACCGGAGCAGCCGGTAGATTCATTATCATCAATCACTAATTCAGACAGCTTAATTCTTACAATTCACGCTTTGGATTCCTCATGGATAAAAATAGTAAGTGATGGAAAAATGCCGGATGATTTTATAATAACTCCCAACTCAAAAAAAACTGTTGCGGCAAAAAAAATATTTAATATTACACTCGGCAATTCCGGCGGTGTTAATTTATACTTGAATAACAGGTTATTAAATTTTTCAGGCAAACGAAGAACAAGTATGTCATTTAAAATAGACGCCTCCGGTATTTACCAGTTACAAAATCAGTTGTAACAAATATGTCTTCCGAAGTTAATAAAAGAATAGAAACCCTTTGCGAGCTAATCCGCGAGTACGATTACAAATATTATGTTCTTGCTGAGCCAATAATAGGCGATTATGAATACGATATGCTCATCAAAGAGCTCGAGAAGTTAGAAGCAGAGCACCCTGAGTTTGTTTCACCCGATTCCCCCACACAGCGTGTTGGTAAAGATTTAACAAAAGAATTTAAAAGCATAACACACAAAGTACCGATGCTCAGTCTTGCTAACAGTTATAACGAAGACGAACTAAATGACTTCGATAGACGGGTGCGCGAAGGGCTGCCTGAGGAGGAAGAAGTAGAATATGTTGTTGAGTATAAAATCGACGGCGCTTCGGTTAATATTAATTATTTAAACGGATTGCTGAATACTGCAGCAACACGTGGTGACGGTTTTACAGGCGAAGAAATTACTGCAAATGTAAAGACTATAAAAACTATCCCGCTGCGTTTTAAAGAAGCAAGCGATATTCCTTACGACTTGAAGGATGTTGAGGTGCGCGGCGAAATTTTTATGAAGGTTGAAGACTTTAAAAAGTTAAATAAAGAACGGGAAGAAAAAGGAGAAAAACTTTTTGCCAATCCGCGTAATTCTTCTGCCGGCACATTAAAAATGCAGAACCCCCGTATAGTTGCTCAACGCCCTCTAAACATGTTTGCTTATGTTTTAATTTCTACCGATGAAAATTTCGATTCTCAATTTGAAAATTTGCAAATACTAAAAAAACTCGGATTTAATGTAAACCCTGAAACAAAACTTTGCAAATCGATAAATAACGTGTTAGAGTACTGCCGCATACTCGAAGAAAAACGAAACTCACTTGAGTACGAAGTAGACGGCGCGGTTATAAAAGTTAATTCAATTCGTCAACAAAAAATTCTCGGCAGTATTGCCAAATCGCCAAGGTGGGCAATTGCTTTTAAATTTAAAGCAAAACAAGCTTTTACAAAACTAAATAAAATAACATGGAGCGTAGGAAGAACAGGTGCTGTTACCCCCGTGGCAGAACTTGAACCGGTACTGCTTGCCGGTTCTACAATCAGCAGGGCAACCCTGCACAATATAGATGAAATACGCCGCAAAGATATTAGAGAATACGATACAGTTATAATTGAAAAAGGGGGTGATGTAATACCGAAAGTTGTAGCAGTTGTTCTCGAAAAAAGAGATACAAATTCACAACCCTCCCAACCGCCGGCAAATTGTCCTGTTTGCGGCGCATCTTTATTTCAGCCTGAAAGCGAAGTTGCTTATTATTGTGAGAATACCGAATGCCCGGCGCAGGAAAAAGGACGACTTGAACATTTTGCATCACGGGGCGCGATGGATATTGAGGGACTTGGTGAAGCATTGATAGATTTATTTGTGGATAAAGGATTTTTGAAATCATACGCTGATATTTATGAATTAAAAGAGAAGCGCGGGGAGTTAATTGAAATAGATCGACTCGGTGAAAAGAGTGTTGATAATTTGCTTGCTGCAATTGAAGAAAGTAAAAAACAGCCATTTGCAAAAGTATTGTTTGCCCTCGGTATTCGTTATGTTGGCGCCGGCGCCGCAAAAAAATTAGCCGAACATTTTTTATCAATTGATGATTTGATGAATGCTGCGGAAGAAAAAATTACGTCGATTCATGAAATTGGTCCGAGCATTAGCGGCAGCGTGGTAAAGTTTTTTTCAAACCAATCAAACCGAACAATCATAAAAAGATTAAAAGAACACGGTGTAAACTTTAAAGCTGAAAAAACTATTAGAGCGGAGACTTTTTTTTCAGGGAAAACTTTTGTGTTGACCGGAACTTTAGCCTCATTTTCGAGAGAGGAAGCAGGCGCAAAGATAACAGAGCTCGGCGGTAAAATTACTTCGAGCGTAAGTAAAAATACAAATTTTTTAATAGCCGGTGAAAGTGCTGGTTCCAAACTTTCCAAAGCCGAAAACCTTGGTGTGGAAATAATGAATGAAAGCGAACTACTGAAACACCTGCAAGAGGCGGAAAATAAATGATAGAATATCTGAAAAATAAAATTGCCGGAGTTATAGTTGATAGCGGCATAAAACATAAAGTAAATAAAAATCTTCACTTTACACACGTGTTTGCAAAGTCGTACAATTTTTTTGTAATAATGCCTGAAGATGAAAATGATTTTCATCATGCCCAGCGAGTGCTTAATTTTTTGGAAGAACACAGAAAAAATTTAACCATACTTACACGCGATTTCCGGGTAAGCCTTCTTCCTCCAAAATTTAGATTCAAAGTACTTGAGTATACGATTGAAGATATTTCACGCTTAAATCTTCCCGGTAAAAAATTAGTTGAAAAAATCTCATCGCTTGAATTTAATGCCGTTGTGGATTTAAACCGTAAGGAAAATCTTTTTTGCAGTTATTTATCGAACCTAATTAAGTCTGAAGTGAGAATCGGCTTTGTAAAAGAGAATTCTGACAAATTTTATAATCTTCAAATAGCAAATAACGATGAGCAAGCGGAAATATCTTATAAAAATTTCTTAAATTGCTTACAAATGTTTTAAGGATTTTTTATGAACTTCGAAATAAAGCGAATAGACGATATATCAATTTTTAAATTGAATGAAAAACGTCTTGATACTAATATTTCGGGGTTAGTAAAGGGCGAGTTTACAATGCTTCTAAAAGTTGAGGGAGTTACAAAACTTATTCTCGATTTAAGTGAAATAGAAACATGCGACTCATCCGGTTTAAGCGCCATCCTCGTTGCAAACCGCATTCTTAATACTTCAGGCGGACACATGCGTCTCGCCGCTCCTTCCGAAAAGGTTAACTCCTTAATAAAAATTACGCAACTCGACCGGGTTTTGCCTGTCTGCGCAACTGTAAATGAAGCTTTTGATGAATTAAAAAAAATATAGGTACTTAATTGCACGGAAATACTCTCGACTATATAATTATTGTACTTTTTCTCATTGGCGTCGCGGTATTTGGAGCACTCTCCGGCGGCAAACAAAAATCAATTAAAGATTATTTCCTCGGTTCCAAAGTGGTTCCCTGGTGGGCTGTTTGTTTTTCAATAGTTGCAGCCGAAACCAGTACATTAACATTTATATCTATTCCGGGTCTCGCTTACTTAACAAACTTAAATTTCCTTCAGGTTACTGTCGGTTATCTTCTGGGAAGAATAGTTGTTGCGTTCATCTTCCTGCCTGCTTACAGCAAAGGCGATTTGAAGACGGCGTACTCTTTTCTCGAAAATCGTTTCGGCGGTAAAACCCGTTCGTTTGCCTCGATAGTGTTTTTGTTTACACGTACTGCGGCAGACGGCGTTAGGTTATTTGCCACGGCTATTCCTCTTAAGCTTATGCTTAATATTGATTACACAACCGCGATAATAATAATAGCAGTAATAACTCTAATTTATACATACACAGGCGGCGTAAAAGGTGTAATTTGGGTAGATGTTATTTTGATGTTTATTTATCTCGGCGGAGCTATAATCGCCGCAATCTTTTTGATTCATCTTTTGCCCGATGGATGGAATAGCGTTGTTGCAGCCGCAAGTGACGGCAACAAATTTAATATTATTAATCTCGGTTTTGATAAAGGCATTGCCGGTTTCTTCGCCGACCCGTATACGTTAATCGGCGGACTGCTTGGCGGTGCGTTTTTATCGATGGCTTCTCACGGAACAGACCAGTTAATTGTGCAGCGGTTGTTAACAACAAAAACTTTGAAGGACAGCCGTAAAGCTATTATAGGCAGCGGTATAATTGTAATTATTCAATTCGCTTTATTTCTAATTGTTGGCGTTATGCTTTACGCTTATTACGGAACGATGAATGTTAAAGCCGATGAAATATTCCCGATGTTTATTATTAATGTTTTGCCCCCGGGTATAACGGGAATTATTATTGCCGGTTTGTTCGCTGCCGCAATGTCAACGCTTGCAGGTTCTATGAGTTCTCTTTCATCATCCACAATGATGGATTTATATATTCCTTTTTTCGGTAAAAATATTGATGATAAAAAGCAGTTAAAAGTTTCGCGTATGTTTACAATTATGTGGGCGGTATTGCTCGTCTGTTCGGCAATTTTCTTTAAAGAATCATCCGAAGCCGTGGTTGTTATTGCTTTAAGCATTGCGTCATTTACTTACGGTGGTTTGCTCGGTACATTTTTACTTGGAGTAATAAATAAAAAAGCCCGGCAGGAAGATGCACTCGCAGGTTTTGTTGCGGGCATATTTATCATGATTACAGTGATAACTTTAAAACTCGTTGCATGGACCTGGTTTACATTAGTGGGGGTTATAGCAACTTTGCTCGTCGGCAGTTTATTAACTATGCTTTCCGATAGGGAAAAACAAAAGGAATAGACCAATTAATTTTTTTTAGAAAAACCTCCAAGGTGCAGTACACTTTGGAGGTTTTTTAATTACAGCATTACTTTAGTTTGAACGCCACCGGTATTATTATCTCACATTTCACAGCCTTACCTTTTTCCTTGCCGGCAGTAAACTTTGTTTTACTCACAGCATCTAAAGCGGCTTTGTCGAGCAGCGGGTTAACTTTCTTTTCGACTTCTGTTCTTATTATTCCCCCTTTTTCATCTAATACCACTTTTATAAACACTTTACCTTGAACATTATTTTCTTTTGCTTCTTCGGGGTAAGTAATGTTAGCGGCAAGCGCACTTATTCCTCCGACTATTTCAGGCATTACTTCAGGGTCGCTATACACTTTGTCCTGCGCAAACGAAGTCTCCGACACAATAAAGGATAGAAGTATCCCTACTGCAATTGTTAGCAGTTGTTTCATTGTAGTTCCTTTCTAATTATTTAAGATTATTTTAGTTTGAATGTTATCGGCATCAAAATTTGAACTTTAACTTTTTTACCTTTTTCTTTTCCCGGAACAAACTGAGTTTGTTTTACTGCCTTCAGCGCAGCCTCAATAAGAAGCGGATTTGCTTCTTTTACCGAACGAGCTTCAACTACGTGTCCGTTTTCATCGATCAATACCGAAACATAAACTTTTCCTTCTATTCCTTTTTTCTTTGCTTCTTCGGGATACTGAACATATTTCAACAGAGCGGTTATGCCCCCTTTAATTGTAGGCATTTCTTCGGCAATTGATAAATACTCGGGATGCTCTTTCTCCAAAACTTTTTCGAGCGAGTCTTTATTAACACTATTTGTTTTTTCTCTTTTATCAAGCTTAAAAACTATCGGAATGGCAATCTGTGTTTTTACATTTTTACTGTTAAGTTTTCCGGGATTAAATTTTGTTTTTTTTACCGCATCTGCGGCGGCTTTATTCAGAAGTGAATCGTTTCCATTAAGTATTTCAACTTTATCTACTATCCCATTTTCATCAATAAAAGCAAGAACCATTACTTTACCGGATATACCTTTGTTTTTTGCTTCCACCGGGTAAACAACATTATTTTGAATTTCTGCCATTCCTCCCGCAGGCATCGGGACTGAGTCAACTTCAACTTTATATTCCGCCTTGTTCAATTGTTCAGGAATGCCGGTTTTCTCTTTTTTACATCCGGCAAATAGCAGCATAGCAATTAAAATAATTATACAATTTTTCATCGTTTTACCTACAGACTTGCTTTAATTATAATTTCGTTTTGATTTTTTGGTTCTACTTCAGTGGTTGGAAAACTATTGTTTAAAATTAATTCCATCGTTCTGTTTTGCTGCGCAAGCCTTTCGGAAATAGTTTTCACTTCTGCCTGATAGTTGGAAATCTGCCAGAATAAAACAGCAGAAAGTACAATCATTATTAAGGCTGCCGCGTATGCAATTGAAGGCAGCCACCCGGCAAAAAATAATTTTATTGGTTTGCTTTCTTTTGAAACAATGGAGTACATTATTTTTTCTTCTACATCAAAAGGGAGCTGTTCCTCGGTTTCCATAACAGCAGAGCGAAGAAAATGCAACTCTTTAAAGTATAACCGCGCATCCTCATTTTGCGACAATAACGAAAATAAAACCGGTTCTTTATCTTTTGAGAGTTCACCATCAAAATATAATTCAACCGAACTAATTAACTCTTCATTTTTCATTTTTATAAAATCCTTATTTCACAAGTCTTGAAATTTTATTGATCAATTTTTGTCGTACTTTAAACAACCTGCTTTTAACACGTCCTTCATCTATATTCATCAGCGTTGATATTTCCTTGTAACTAAACCCGCCGTATTCTTTTAGCAAAAAAACATCTTTTTGCTCGGCGGGCATAATGTTTAGTTCACCCATTATTAATGTTTTTGTTTCTTTTAATTCGTATTCATTCTCTAAATTAAATTCTTGTTTAATTTCAATTTCATCAGAATCCAGAACGTTAAACTGATCCACATGCGCTTTTTTACTTCTTATAAGGCTGTATACCTCATTACGAGCAGTAGTAAAAATCCAATATTTTGTCGCATCTTTATTCCGCAGCGAATTAAAATTTTCATAAAGTTTAAGAAAAACATTCTGCACAATGTCTTCGCTCAGCATTTTATCGGAAGTCATTTTTAATACATAGTTATACACTTTCGTTTTATTACGATTAAACAGGAGTGTAAACTCAATTATATCTTTTGCCGGCAATTTCATTCTTCTTTATTATAAAGATGCATTAACTATATAAATGTTGCTTCTTATTTTGAAAAAAATATTTTTTCTTTTATTTCGTCAATTCTTTTTCGCGCATAATTAAGCATAACAGGGTCGGCTGCAGCCGAATCAGCAGCGTACTCAAGGAAAAGATTCAATGCTTTTTGTTTGTCTGAATAATATTCGTCATAAACGGCAGCAAGTCTGAATTTTAGTGAAATTTTTTCCGGATCTTTTTGAATGGCTTTATTATAGTAATCAATCGATTTCACATAATCTTTCCGTTGCTGATAAAGCGCCGCAAGCTGAATGTAAGACTCAATTACATATCGGTTCGTCCAAACATCTTCAACCATCAATAGATATTTTAAAGCGTTTTCAATATCACCCTTATCCTTGTAGGAAGCCCCGAGATAAAGTACGGTAACAATATCCTTTTTGTCTTTTGCGAATGCTGTGTCGAGGTAGGCTATTCCGTCATCTAATGAATCAAGTGTAAACAAACAGATGCCGATATTTCGGTAGACAATTACCGAAGTATCGCCTAAACCTAATGCTGTTTTGTATGCTTGAGCCGCTTCATTAAATTCTTCCAACTTAAAATGGGCTTCCGCTTTTATTCTCCATACATCAGCATGAGCTGGATAATACTTTAAACTCGCGTCTGCTACGCGGAGTGCTGATATTATTCGTTCTGTTTTAAAATATAAGCTGCTCAGCCTAATTATGGTATTAATGTTTTTGCTATTCAGATTATTTGCAATCTGATAATGAACAATAGCATTATCATATTCTTTTAACACTTCTTCAAATTTAGCAAGCTGTTCATAATAATTCGCGGTCGAATCATCCATTTTTATAAGTTTTTTGAAAAGCGCCCTACCTTTCCGCCACTCTTTTAAAGCATAATAGACTTTGCCGGTTTTTAGCATTACCCCAATATTTGAAGAATCAAGTTCAAGTGATGTTTCGAAAGCTGCTTTTGCTTCGAAATATTGTTCCAGGGCAAGATAAGCCGTTCCAAGCTGCGAGTATAAGTCGGGATTTTTTTTATCGATAATTGCGGCTTTTCGGAGTAATTCAGCAGCCGGTTGAAATTTATTTAATGAAAAATAAACTCCGGCAAGTTCAAAATAAAAATCAACACCGGATGAATCATTTTTTATTTGAGTATTCAACCTCTCAATTTTCTCCGCGTAATTTTTATCCAAACTATAGGAATTATTGCTAAAATTTTGGGCAGAAAGAGAAAATGAAATAATTACAAAAACACAAACTATTTTTAACATAACTTTCAATACTTTTTATTAAAGATGCACAAAAAAACGGAAAGTTGCTTTTATTAAAAAATATTTTCGAATTTGTTACAGAGAAAATGTTTTTCGCATTGCGTTTGCAAAACGCTGGCTTAGTGGAAATGAATCGGGGATGGTTTTTATATAAACTGAATATGAACGTAAACCGGTCTTTTCTATTTTATCGATAAAATGAATATTTACAACGGTAGCTCGATGAATCCTTAAAAAGTCCTGCGCGGGTAAAATATCTAACCAGTTTCTAATGCTTTTTCTAACTATAATTTTATTTGCGTCTTCAGTGTATATCTTTGAGTATTCTTTTTGGGCAGTTATACAAATGATTTTCGAAAATTCAACAAGTCTTAATTTGTTGCCGATTTTAACCAGTATGTGATCGTCTCCCTTATGTTTTGTTTCAGAATCGGTTAAACCGTTGGTAAGCGTTGTAAGCATTTTTTCTTTTAAAGCACCTATTTTTCTAAATCTTCTCGAAATAGAATTCAAAAGAAAATCATATTCAACCGGTTTATTTAAAAAATCATCAGCTCCGGCTTCCATAATTTTTCGGTAATGGAATGTTTTAGTACATGATGAAATCATTATTAACGGAATTGTTTCGGTTACGGGATTGTCGTTTAACTTTTGAACAATTTTTAATTCTTTTTCGGGTGGTTCCACATTGCAAATTATCATATCGGGCAGGTAACAATAAGCAATTTTAACACCGTCAATTTCGTTGGCAGATTGATATATGGTGTATTCGGCAGAATTTAAAATATTTTGAATTCCGTTTTTTTCTTCCCCGCTTTCAATAACTAAAATTTTTTTCATTACTCTGCCGGGAACAATTTGTTTTTACAAAAAATAATTAAATCTCTATTAATGTACTTCAAATTTATATCGTTTAGTTTGCTAATCAAAAGTATTTTACCCGTTCATGACATAAATGCCGCTCTTGTTGATTCTCCAATGGAATTATCTGTCGTACTTTAATATTGTTGTAGTGAATGAATGGTTTTAAACCATTTATTCGTTTTATTTTCTCACTTTCATAAAGGAATAAATTTATGCATCAAAAGTATAAAATTATTTTGTTTTTTTCCTTTCTACTTTTCACATCACTTCAAGTTTTTCCGCAATCCTTTTCTATTTCTGCCGGCGGCGATTTGGTTAGCCGATACATCTGGCGCGGTTTAAATATAAATGATGCCGTAAACATACAGCCAGCCTTTTCCCTAAGTTTCGGTAACGCGGCAGCAGGTGTTTGGGGTTCGTACAGTCTCAACAGCAACAATACTACAGATGATAATTATGCTTTCAGCCAGGAGATTGATACCTGGTTAAGTTATAAAATTGATGCAGGTGACGACGCCTCGGTTACTGCAATTTTAACCGATTATTATTTTCCGCATGCAGGCATTAAGTGGGGCAATTTTAAAAATTATAATGATCCTGCCGGACCGGGCGCTCATCTTGTGGAAGCAGGTATAATTTTTACCGGCACAAAATCTTTCCCAATAACCCTGAGCGGTTATTATAATTTTTATAATGATGCCGGAAGTAATTCATACTTCGAAATCGGCTATCCATTCGCAGTTGAAGATATCGGCTTAAATGTTTTTGCGGGCGCTGCAGGCGGCAGTAAAGACAATCCGGGATTTTACGGCACCGAGAAATTTAACGTCATTAATCTTGGTGTAAAAGCGGCTAAATCTGTAAAAATAACCGATGAGTTTTCCTTACCAGCGGCAGTTAGTTTTATAGCAAACCCGAAGGCAGAAATTGCTTATTTAGTTTTTAGTTTAAGTTTCTAATTATTATTAATGGAGAAAAAATATGTTTGATACTGGCAGCACCGGCTTTATGCTTGTTGCAACAAGTCTTGTTATGTTAATGACCCCGGGTCTTGCTTTTTTTTACGGCGGTTTGGTCGGAAGAAAAAATGTTTTGGCAATAATGATTCAAAGTTTTGTTTCGCTCGGATGGACGACCGTAATCTGGTTTGTTGTTGGTTACTCATTATGCTTTAGCGGTGGGCAGGGTGAAGTAATCGGGAATTTTGATTTGGCTTTTTTAATGGGTACAAATTTAAATTCTACATTTTTTGGTAACAGCGATATTCCGCTGTATGTTTTTGTAGCTTATCAAATGATGTTCGCAATTATTACACCTGCGCTTATAAGCGGCGCATTTACAAACCGTGTACGTTTCCCTGCTTATTTGATGTTTTTAACATTATGGTTATTTTTTGTCTACTTCCCGCTTGTTCATATGGTTTGGGGCGGCGGGCTTCTTGCTGAAATGGGCGTGCTGGATTTTGCCGGTGGTATTGTAGTCCACGCAAGCGCTGGTATGGCGGCACTCGCTTCAGTTTATTATGTTGGGAAACGAAATATAATTGAACGGGGTCCTCACAGCATCCCGTTGGTTGCACTCGGTACCGGGTTGTTATGGTTCGGGTGGTATGGATTTAACGCGGGCAGCGAATTAAAAGTTGACACTATTACCGTAACAGCTTTTTTAAACACAGATGTAGCTGCATCATTCGCCGCAATTACCTGGCTCATACTTGCATGGATACTTGAGAAAAAACCAAAGTTTGTTGGGTTATTAACGGGCGCTGTTGCCGGTCTCGCTACAATTACGCCCGCGGCTGGTTTTGTAACAATTCAACATGCTGTGTTAATTGGAGTTTCTGCCGGCGTTGTTTGTTATTTTGCGGTTGCGCTAAAAAACAAACTGCACTGGGATGATGCTCTCGATGTTTGGGGAGTGCACGGTGTTGGTGGTACACTTGGTGTAATTCTTCTCGGTTTATTTGCCAGCAGTGCTGTTAACCCGATGGTAACAACAAACGGTCTGCTGCTTGGCGGAGGATTCTCATTCTTTTTAACACAATTAGTTTCTGTTCTTGTTGTTTGTATTTATTGCTTTGTTTTTACATATGTAATGTTAAAAGTAATCAATCTTATAACTCCTGTAAAAGTAACACGCGAAGAAGAAGAAGCCGGACTCGACAGCTCGCTGCACGGCGAAATTGCTTACGAGCAGGATTAATTAATTATTGATAAAAATCTCTCTCCTTCCGGGGAGAGATTTTTATATAAGTAAAGCATTTTGTTTTTTTATAAAACCTGCCAAACAAAAATTTGCATTGCCATCTTGGTCCTAAAAAAATGACAAATTTTTTATTCTGGTTTTTGGACCCGGTTACCCTTCATCATAGCTTGCAAGAAATTTTTTATTAGTATATTTAAATAAATGTTTTGATTCACAATCAATATTATTGTCTATCGTGTATAAAAATGGATAAGCACTCCTTAAATATTCTGGAATTGCCGGACATTACGCGCCTAACAAGTTACGTCTTAACCGATTCCAATTTGGAGGCACAGAGTAAACATGTTGTAAAGGGAGTAAAAGAAATTTTCGATGCGGATGCTTGTATAATCAGGATTCTTAAAAAAAACAAATTGGTTATACTTGCCAGCATCGGGGTAAAATCCGAAAATCTCCTTCTAAGTTTACCTTCAAACAAAGGGCTTGCATTTAAAATGCTAAGCACAGATAAACCCGTAAAAATTTTTGATGTTAATGCCGATCCGGTGACAATTAATATGCTTAATCGAAACAAAAATGAGTTTAAGTTTGTTTCATTTGCCGGAGCGCCTTTAAAAGTAAACGGCAAACAGTTTGGCGTTATCGGTATTTACATAACAAAATCGAAGCGGGAATTTACCGACACCGAACTTGAAAAATTAAAAATTGTCGCAAACCAGATTGCCATCAGATTAGAGAATGTACGCTTGTACGACGCATTAAATCAAAATGCAAAAAAAATGAAAAAAGAAGTAAAAACCAGACTGGCAACTGAGAAAAAATTACGTGTCGCCCTTCGGGAAACTGAAAATTCTGCAAAAATAAAATCGGAATTTTTTGCACAAATATCTCACGAAATTAGAACACCGGTTAACACATTGCTGAACTTTACCGGACTTATCCGAGAGGAGTTTGAGAACAAATTACAAGGCGAGATGAGAGATAGTTTTGATATTATTAACCGGGCTGGAAAACGTTTATTAAGGACTATTGATCTGATTCTCGATATGACCGATCTTCAAGCAGGAACTTATGAATATTTTCCGCAGCAAATTAACCTAAAAGTAATGCTGGACGAAACTATAGCAGAATTTTTTCTTCCGGCAAAGAAAAAAAGCATTAATTTAATAGTGTCTTATGCCGCCGCCGACTATGATGCATTTTTGGATGAATACACAATTAAGCAAATTTTTATTAATTTATTGGAAAATTCAATAAAATTTTCAGATAAAGGAACAGTAAAAATCACAACTAAATGTATTAATAAAAAACTCTCAATTATTTTTGAGGATGAGGGAATAGGAATTGGCAAAGAATTTTTATCAAATATATTTGAACCTTTCAGGCAGGAGCATCAGGGCTACTCGCGCCGGTACGAAGGTAACGGGCTGGGTCTCGCATTAGTTAAAAAATTCTGTGACCTTAACAAAATAAAAATTCTTGTGGAAAGCAAAAAGTGGGAAGGAACAAAATTTACGCTGGTATTTTTACGTAACAACTTATGAACGAAAAAAATTATACTTTAAACCCGGATAAATGGGTAGAAAAATATTCCGATGAACTTTTCCGGTTTTCTTTCCTCCGTATAAATGATTACGAAGCAGCGAAAGATTTAGTGCAGGATACATTTCTCGCTGCTCTAAGAAATAAAGAAAGTTACCGGGGTGAAATTTCAGAACGCAACTGGCTTTATTTTTTAATTAAAAATAAAATAATTGATTATTACAGAGCTAAAGCGCGAAAGATAAAGGAAGAGTCGCCCGTTATACTTGATGAAGAAGATGTTTTTTTTGACGAAATGGGGCATTGGAAAAAAGAATCCGCTCCGCAGGACTGGCAATCTACTATTGAATCTACAAATGATTTTTTAGATTTGGGCAAATTTCTTGAATTCTGCAAAAAGCAATTGAATGAAATTCAGAACCTTATTTTTTCATTGAAATTTATAGATGACAAAGAAACGAATGAAATTTGTCAGGAACTTGAAATTTCATCGTCTAACTACTGGGTACTCATTCATCGTGTAAAACTGAAAATGAGAAACTGCCTTGAAAAACATTATTTAAAAAGCTGACCGATATGATAACTTGTAAACAAGCAACGCTGTTCGTTGAAAAAAATATAGAAAACAAAATTAGTTTTAAGGAAAAAATTAATCTTCGCCTGCATCTTTTATTCTGCGTTTATTGCAGAAGATTTGATAAACAAAGCCGTTTATTAAGCAGCCGTTTTAATAAAATTGAAATAAACGCGGCGTTGACAGAAGATGGGAAAAAAAATATTTCGGAAAAAATAAAATAATTTACAAAACGCTGTAAGGTTTTAAAGATTGATTCGTCTTTACATGCGAATCAATTTTTATTTATCAAATAAAGGAAAAACCTTATGGCAAACAATTCAAATAATCTTCGTAATTTCATTTTCACCGGTTCATTAGTTGCCGGTTCACTTTTAGCTGCCGGATCGGCTAGCGCATCACCATCCAATCTTTTTAATTTCTCAGACCTGGGTTCAGGTTCTCAGGTAAGAATTGCACTTCTCGAAAAGCAATTAGAAAAAAATAAGTCTTTCGAAATGAAGTGCGGAAACAAGTCAACCGAAGCGAAAAAAGATAAAGATGCTAAAATAAAAGAAACAAAAACCAAAGAAGCCAAATGCGGCGAAGGTAAGTGCGGCGAGAAAAAAGGCGCCGACAGCACAAAAGCAAAGATGGACGCAAAAATGAAAGATAATAAGGTAAACGAAACAAAAACCAAAGAAGCCAAGTGCGGCGAAGGTAAGTGCGGCAATTAGTAATTAAAAAAAAGGTGCTGGCTCCGCGCGGAAAAGATGTGTAACAAATCGGCTTCTGCCGCGCGGCAGCAGTTCTATATTAATATGGAAAAAGATAATGAATAATTTTGTAGGTATAGGATATAGAAAAGAGTTCGGCGAAGACTTTTTTGATAACGAGCAGCTTCAGCCTGCGTTTATAGAACTTGCGCCCGAGAACTGGATCGGCATTGGCGGATATTGGGGAAAAGTAATGAAAAAGCTGTCGGAAAAATATCCAATCAATTCGCACGGACTTTCACTATCTATCGGCAGTCCTGAAGAACTTGATTTATCGTTTCTTCGGCAGGTAAAAGGATTTCTTGAAAAATACAATATTAATGTTTACTCGGAACACCTCAGCTATTCAAAATGCAGTAATGCACATTTGTACGATCTGTTGCCAATTCCTTTTCGGAAGGATGCTGTAACACATATTGCCGGAAGAATAAAACGGGTGCAGGACTTCCTCGGCAGAAACATTGCGATGGAAATTGTTTCTTATTACACCCCTGTCGCCGCAGAAATAAGTGAATCGGAATTTATTAATTCGGTTTTGCATGAAGCAGACTGCGGGTTATTGCTCGATGTAAACAACGTATACGTAAATGCTTTTAATCATAAGTATAATCCATTTGAATTTATTACTTCACTTCCACTCGATAGAACTCAGTACATTCACATGGCGGGACACGAAAGAGTTTCTGATGATTTGATAATTGATACGCATGGCGAAGCGATTATTGATGATGTTTATGCTTTGTTTGAATTCACCGTTAACAAGTTAAACATACCTGTCCCGGTTTTGTTGGAACGGGATTTTAACATTCCGGCGTTTGATGAGTTAGCAGCCGAAATGAACCGACTTGAAACAATTTGTGAAAAAGCGTGGAGTTTAAAAAATGAACTTGTCTAATTATACAGAATTGCAGCAGCAAAACTTTTCATCCTACTGTAAATCGGGTATTCTTAATCCGGTTGAAGGATTGACACCCGGAAGAATAAATCACTACAGAAGGCTTGTATATAACAACATCGATGACGCAATGCGCTCGGCTTTTCCTCTAACGGAAAATTTAATTAGTAATGCCGAATGGGATTATTTAGTTGATCTTTTTATTTCCGGAAACAATCACAATACCCCTTTTATCTGGCGGTTACCGTTTGAATTTTATAGTTTTATTGAAAGTGAAAATATTTACTTAAAAGAAAAATATCCATTTCTAACGGAGCTGCTCTATTTTGAATGGAAAGAGGTTGAGTTGTTTTTGATTGAAGATAAATCACCGCCTCTTTTTACTAAAGATGGGTTAATTGAGTCGGATATTTTAATAATCAGCCCTGAATATGAAATAATGCAATTTAATTACCCTGTGCATATTAAAACTGCTGATACAATTTCTGATATCGACAAAGGGAATTACTTTGTATTGATGTTCCGTGCATTTGACAAAGTAAACTTTATGGATATTTCTCCCTTACTTGCCAGCGCAGTTACAACAGCAGCAAAAGTCGAAACTTCATTGCAGCAGCTTGCTTTCGAGGCTTCAACAGAATTTGAGCAGATAGATTATAAAACTTTTCTGAGCAACTTTGTATCATTTTTTACAACGCTGCAAAAAAAAGGATTTTTATTAGGATTTAAAAATGAGAATACACAATGTTAAAATATTATAATATTATTATAGATAATTTAGAACGATTAAAAGACATCCCGCTTTTGCTGATGCGCCTTACTTTGGCTTACGGGTTTTATGTTCCGGCATCAATGAAATGGAAAAATATAGACGCAGTTGCAGGGTGGTTCGGCAACATGGGAATGCCTTTCCCTTTTTTAAATGCTTACATGGCGGCATCTACCGAAGCGGCGGGAGTAATTTTGTTGACGCTCGGTTTAGCGACAAGAATAATTTCAGTCCCGCTGATTGTGGTAATGCTGGTTGCAATTTTTACGGTTCACATTTCCAACGGCTTTGAAGCCAGCGGCAATGGTTTCGAAATTCCTCTTTATTATCTTCTGATGCTTCTTGTTCTTATAACAAACGGAGGCGGAAAATTTAGCTTGGATAGATTGATAAAACATAGATTCAAGCATAGGCAAGAAGATTAATATTTGATTGATTATTTAAGCAAGTTTGCGCCATTTACGAACTTCTAATTAAATTGCTTTTGCAGCCCTGCCGTCCTATTTTTGACTGTGATTTTTTAATAAATATGTGAAAAAAACCTCAAACATAGGGAGGATGAAATTATGTCAAATGCAATATTCAAAGTACCGTTACCGTTAAACGAACCAATATTAAACTGCGCTCCGGGAAGCCCCGAAAAAGAAGAGCTTAAAAAGAAACTTGCAGAGATGCGCTCACAGCAAGTTGATATCCCTTTAATCATTGGCGGCGAAGAAATTCGTACCGGTAAAACTGTTGAAATGCGTGCGCCGCACGATCATTCAATTTTACTCGGCACTTACCATAAAGCCGGCGAAAAAGAAGTAAAGATGGCAATTGAAGCCGCTCTTGAAGCCCGTAAAACCTGGTCGGAAATGCCCTGGGAACAAAGAGTAGCAATTTTTCTAAAAGCCGCCGATCTTCTTGCAGGACCATGGCGTGCCACATTAAACGCAGCTACAATGCTCGGTCAATCGAAAACAGCCTACCAGGCAGAAATTGATGCAGCTTGCGAGTTAATAGATTTCTGGCGTTTCAATTCTTATTATATGACCCAAATAATGGCGGATCAACCTTTCTCGCCAAAAGGAATGTGGAACAGATTGGAATACCGCCCGCTCGAAGGGTTTGTTTTTGCTGTTACTCCTTTCAACTTTACTTCAATTGCCGGTAACCTTCCGACTGCGCCTGCTCTTGTTGGTAACGTGGCTTTATGGAAACCCGCATCAAGTTCCGTTTACTCGGCATATTATCTGATGAAATTATGGGAAGAAGCCGGACTGCCGAAAGGCGTGATAAATCTTGTAGCCGGTTCAGGCGGACAGGTGGGCGATCCGGTTATGGCAAGCGAACATCTTGCTGGTATCCACTTTACAGGTTCTACCGGCGTATTCCAGTCAATGTGGAAATCAATTGGTAATAATCTTCATACCATGAAATATTACCCGCGTATTGTCGGCGAAACAGGTGGTAAAGATTTTATCTTCGTCCACAACACTGCCGATGTTAATGGTGTTGTTGTTGCCGCATTAAGAGGATCGTTCGAGTACCAGGGACAAAAGTGTTCCGCTGCTTCCAGAATGTATTTTCCAAAATCGCGCTGGGATGAATTCAAAACAAAATACGTTGCCGAAGTAAATAAAATTAAGATGGGCGACATTGAAGATTTTACAAACTTTATGGGCGCTGTAATTGATAAAAGTGCGTTCAAGAGTATAACCGAGTATATTAAATACGCCAGGGAAGCAAAAGACGCCGAAATAATTACAGGCGGAAACTTCGACGACTCTAAAGGATGGTTTATTGAGCCGACTACAATTGTTACTTCGAATCCAAAATTTAAAACTATGGAAGAAGAAATATTCGGACCTGTAATGACGATTTTTGTATACGATGATGATAAGTTTGATGAAACTTTAGATTTGTGCGATACAACTTCGCCATACGCATTAACCGGCGCCATCTGGTCGCAGGATCGTGCGATACTTGTTAAAATGTCTGACAAATTAAAGAATGCAGCGGGCAACTTCTACATAAATGATAAGCCAACCGCAGCAGTAGTTGGTCAGCAGCCGTTCGGCGGCGGTCGCGCTTCAGGTACAAACGATAAAGCCGGCAGCGCTATGAACCTGTTACGCTGGATGACCGTAAGAACTATTAAGGAAACATTTGTTCCGCCGATGGATTGGAAATATCCATTCATGCAGGCTGAATAATAAAAAAATTATTGAGGCGGGGTTTACCCCGTCTCTTGTTTAAATCCCTCTACTAAAGAAAAACCAGATTTGATAGTAATTTTTTCACACATCTCTTTTTTCTTACTTCTTATCTCTTACTTCTTATCTCTTACTCTTACCAATCAATCCCCAATTTAGGTCGGTTACAACATTCATAGTTGAGTTAAAGCTATCTGATAATAATTTCTCGGCCATCTCTCGTGTCGCGGTTCCGCGTGTATGGAGTTCATTGTTTTTTATTTGATGAACCTTATCCATCACATCAAAACCAAGAGTATTAAAATCTGCAATAAGTAATGTCCCGGTTTTTGATATTCCCCTGATTAACTCGCTTATACTTTTTTTAGGATTTTCGAGATGATGAAGTGTATTTATACAAACAACATTTTCAAGCGAGTTGGATTTATAAGGCAGCTTTTCAAGATTAATATCGACAAATTTTACTTTGCCGAGATATTCCTCCCCGATCCTTTTGACTGCGTCGGGGCGCTGTGTGTCGGTAATATCGCCGGTAATAATATCAAAATTCATTCGTGTTAAAATTGCCGCCATGCGGCCTGTGCCGGTAGCAAAATCGTAAACCGGGTGCTTCGCATTAAGTTCGGCAGCTTCTAACATTTCAATATATTCGGCGCTGAAGTTGTAACCCCACTCCTTCAGCATAATTTCAGTATCCGAAGGAGTGATTGTGTTTAATATTTCAGAATATTTTTGATTATTATTCATGATGACTGCATCTGTTTTCTAAACGTTCTTCAAGTTCGCCTTTTATAAATTTGTATACGGCACTATCTGCGTCTGTTTCGTCTGTTAAAAACGGCTGTATATTGTTCGTTCTCAAATCTTCAACAACACGCCAACCGCCCGAGTTAAAAATAACTGTCTGGCAGTCTCTCAGTCCTTCGACTAATTCATTGTGCCCGTGTTGCCCTTCACCATGATTATGTCCATGTTCTTCGCCGTGGTGGTTGTGATGACCAAGCCCGACACCATTACCCTGGCGGTTATGATGAGTAAAAACATTTTCTCTTAATGATCTCTCTTTTATCTCATTGTTTTCTAGTTCGTAAACAATAAACGAGCGGCATCTGCCGAGATGCCCGGTTACGTTTACTCCGTTATTTGTTGCAACTGCAATTTTCATTGTTGTTTCCTTTCTTTATTACATTTTGGGCAGCATTCCAATTCGTCAGCTTTTTTTATAAAACCGCAATTTTTACACTCAAGCATATGCCCTTTAAATTTTTCGGGTAAACTTCCTGAAACAATAATAGCTTTTCCGTTAATAATACTATCAGCAATTTTGTAATGTGCTTTTGTAACTATCCTTCCGAAAGTAGCGCGTGAAATATTCATTTTGGCTGCGCCTTCTTCCTGCGAAAGCATTTGCAAATCTGCAATTCTTAAGGCTTCCACTTCATCCGATTCAAGCACTATTTCTTCAAGATATTTATTTGGAATACCCTGCGGTTTAAAAATAAACGACGATAATGCTGCCCTTATTCTGCGATTTTTTTTTGGTCTTGGCATAAGTAATTTATTTTTTAATTATGAGCATATGCTCATAACAAACATACGGGTTTCTATTCTTTGTGTCAATGCATCTAACGGGAGCAAAGGATTATTTCATTAATACAAATTTTTTAACGAATGAAGAAACGACAGCACGGGATGAAAAAGTTAGCCGGTAAAAATAAACGCCGCTCGATAGTCCATAACCCGACGCGTTAAACTCTACCTCATATTCTCCCGGTGATTGATAATCGTTTACAAGTGTGGCAACTTCGTTGCCGAGCACATCATAAATTTTTAATAAAGTGTTTTGTACAGACGCACCGCTGTGCGTCTCTAAAAAGGGAATTGAATATTTTATTTTTGTTGTTGGGTTGAATGGATTGGGGTAATTTTGATAAAGCACAAATTGCGATGGGATAACTCCCGGCTCTTCCACATCAGTAAAATTGCCTGCGAGCGCAGCAATTGTGCTTAAACTTAACTGCGCCATCTTTGTAACAAGTTCCATATTCAAAGTGCCGAATGAATCGGCAGAAGTGTGGTAATACGGGTTTGCCTGGTAGAAGGCGCCGTCGTTCCATGGCGGTGCATTTTCAATTAATAAAATTGCCGGGTAATTATATTCCCAGAATGAGGCGTGATCGCTGTAGGTTGCATTTGGAAATGGAGATGAGTTTGTATTTAACTGAAGATTAAAAATGTTATTTGCTGCTAAAATTTTTCCTCCTAACCATTGGGAGGCGTTATTAGAAACCACTGCCGTATAGTTATAGTTATTATTATAACCAATCATATCCACCGAAACCGCGCCAAGAATATCTTCATTATTTAAGCTTGCTTTTTCTGCAAAATGCAGGCTGCCGAGATGAGACCCGGTGTATGCCGGTCCGCTTTCTTCCGCCGCAAAAGCAATAAGTTTAATTGTGTATTGCGGAATATAATGGTTTGCCGTATCGGATAATATTCGGGCAAGTTCAAACAACGAAGCAACTCCGGTAGCGTTATCATCAGCACCGGGTGCTTTTATTGTACTCCATTGCGCGTTCCAAACCGTAGAACCCATACGGCTTGCGGAACAATCAAAATGCGCACCAATCACGTAATAAGCTGTGGTATCAAGGCCGTTTATTGTGGCGATAATATTAAAAAGTGGTTTTGTATTATATGGGGCGTCCGCTGTTGGGACAAAAAATGTATCGGCTTTTACGGATGCTAAACCGTGATTTTTTTTCATCGTTTTATAAATATATGCTGCGGCTGAGTCATTGCCCGGAGTAAAATTAACGCGACTCTGGTGCCCGCCGGCAAATGTAAGTGTTTTTATGTGTTCCGAAAGATTTTCGTTTGATACGGAATCGGTCATCCGTTTAATTTTTGTGTAAAGTCCCTCTTGTGCAAATGATGGCTGAACAAACAGCAAAAGAAACAGAGCAATATATTTCATCATGCAACCATTTAATAAAAATCTGTGAATAATATATGCAATATTTTAATAATTAATGAGTCTACTATTAAAGGTTGGAAACGGTTAAAACCGTTAAACAATTCGTTATTTTTTTCATTAACCCACGGCTTAAGAGGCTGTGTTAAAATCCAGATGCAAGAGGGGCTATTTTCAAATAGTTTTTAATTATGTGCCGAACCATTTATCACAAACCTGAGAATATAATTTTAATAATAACCAGGATTGTTTAATTTTATTGTTGAAATTTTGTTCATTTAATTTTGGCTCATGATGAAAAAAACTCTACTAACTTCTGCATTATTTTTAATCATAATTTTTTCTGCGTATGGACAGTTAAACTCTATTCACTATCTTGATAATCTTACATATGGGATAAAAGATGAGTTACCCTCTGAATTTCCTGCAAATGGCGAAGGTATTCTTCCTCTTCAATTTGATAAATCGGGTCGTAACGGAACAGTAATTTATGGCTATCTGCCCGACTGGGAATATCAAACGGCAAGAAATTATTTAAGATATGATATTTTAACTCATATCTCCGCTTTTGATTTTGCAATCAATAGTTCGGGAAATATAACAAATCCATCTTACTGGCCATGGACAGATGTTATTAACGCGGCTCATCAAAATGGAGTTAAAGTTATATTAACTGCTGTTAACTTTACATCAAGCGATATTCATAATCTTTTGACAAACAGTACGGCAAAACAAAATTTCTTTAGCAATGTACTAAACAGGTTAAACTCATATAGCCTTGACGGTGTAAATGTTGACTTCGAGGGATTGAATACTGCGGATAGAGGCTCTGTCCTTAATACGTTTATGGCTGATTTAAGCGCTTATATTAAAGCTCAAAAACCTGATGCAGAAATTTCTTTTGCCGGACCCGCAGTAAATTGGGGCGGCTGGAATTTACCGGGGCTTGCAAATGCATGCGACTATATTTTTATTATGGGCTACAGCTTTTACGGAAGCTGGAGCACAACAACTGGTCCCTGCGCTCCGCTAACAGGTGGAAGCATAAATATTGCAAATACAGTTAACACGCAATACGGCGGTGTTATTCCCGGCAATGCAAATAAATTGATTCTCGGCGTTCCTTATTATGGACTAAAATGGACTACTGAAACACAGAACGCAGGCTCGGCGGTTATATCATATGTAAGTTCTACACGGTTTAAAGATGATATTGTTAACGGGCCAAATTATGGTGTTCTTTGGTCTACTACACATCAAACACCATGGTATCGTTTTCAGTCGGGTGGAGTGTGGACTCAAGTATGGTATGATACCGATTCGAGTTTGGGATTAAAGTACGCACTTGCACAATCAAAAAATTATCGCGGCGTGGGAATGTGGGCATTAGGTTATGATGGAGCACGCCCCGAGTACTGGAATGAATTGTATAACAGGTTTTACAGCAATGTACCAGTTGAATTAAATTCTTTTACTGCCAGCGTTAACGGCAGCAATGTTAGTCTTAATTGGAATACTTCCACCGAAACAAACAATCATGGTTTTGAAGTTTACAGAAAAAACGAAAACGATGAAGAATATATACTCGCCGGTTTTGTAAAAGGCAGTGGAACATCAACAGAAAAAAATTATTACACTTTTGTGGATAAAGCATTAGAGGAAGGCACTTATTACTATAAACTAATACAGGTAGATTTTAACGGGAATAAAAAAGATTATTCAGCAGAATCAGTTACTGTTAATATTGCGCCGGTTGAATTTTCTCTTGATCAAAACTATCCAAATCCATTTAATCCAGTCACAAGAATAAAATATTCAATTCCTTCTATTGAGACGCACAGCGGTGCGTCTGTACAAAATATTTCATTAAAAGTTTACGATGTTCTCGGTAGAGAAGTAGCGACTCTTGTAAGCGGTTTAGTAGCGCCCGGAAAACATACCGTTACTTTTGACGGCGGCAATCTCGGTTCCGGAATATATTTTTACACATTATCTTCGGGTAATTATTCTAATAGCCGTAAAATGATTCTTATGAAATAATTTAAAAGCCTCTAATGTATCTGACAACATTGGAGGCTTTTTTAAACATGAACCGGTTTTAATTTACTTCCATAAAATCGAGCGATTTATCAAACGTCTCATTCAATTTATAGACAGCAAATAACGATATTGCAAAAACTATAACGCCAACTAATATTGCAGAATTAATAACTCCGAAGTAACCTTTACCAAAGTTAAAGAGTAATGTAATCGGCACCGTTGCGCCCCGCACAAAATTAGGGACGGTTGTTGTCACAGTAGCGCGCATATTCGTGCCGAATTGCTCTGCGGCAATTGTAACAAACACAGCCCAATAACCAATCGAAAAACCGAGTGCAGTAGCCACGGAATAAAAGAGAAATGCCGAACCACCTTGTAAAAATGTAAAATAAAAAACTATTACAAGCAGCGAAAGAAGAAGGAAAATGAATACTACTTTTTTTCTGCTTTTTAATAATTGACTTAACACCCCACTTGATAAATCTCCGAGAATCAAGCCTATATAACAAAACATAATTGCCTGTCCGGCAGCGATCGGTTCGGATAAATTTAATGCTTTACCGAGTTCCGGTGAAAAGGTAATAAGTACTCCAACCACATACCAGGAAGGAATTCCAATAAGAATACACTTTAAATAGCGGTTGAATAAATCTTTTTTTGTAAAGAGCGAAAGAAAATTACCGCGAGAAATATTGGTTTTTTTCATTGCTTCAAACATTCCCGATTCATAAACACTAACGCGCAAAATTAATAGAAGAATTCCCAAACCGCCGCCAATAAAATATGAAGTCCGCCACATAAAATCTTCAGCAATGGCGTAAGCCACAACCGCACCCGATACACCAATCGTCGCCACCATCATCGTACCGTAACCGCGAATTTCTTTAGGAAGAATTTCCGATACAAGCGTAATACCCGCGCCGAGTTCACCGGCTAACCCTATTCCCGCAAGCAGTCTACAAACAGCGTATTGGTCTACTGTTGTAACAAACCCGTTTGCAATGTTAGCAATTGAATAGAGTAAAATGGAGCCGAAAAGAATTTGTAGTCTTCCCTTTTTGTCCCCCAGTATTCCCCAAATAATTCCCCCCACAAGCATTCCGATCATCTGCATGTTCAAAAGCATCACGCCTTTGTCAAGAATCTGTGCGTCTAACAAACCGAGAGATTTTAAACTGGGTACGCGGACAATTCCGAAAAGAACCAGATCGTAAATATCAACAAAGTAACCGAGCGCGGCTACAATTACCGGGATGCTAAAAAGGTATTTAATAAGGGGTGTTGAGTTTTTCATTTTGTGTATAGCGTTGTTTGAAATTTAATTGGTTAAAAAATAATATAAGAATTTACAATAATCCACAATTAGGTATTTTGAAAATTACTAAAAAAAACACATGCTGAACAATTTGTTACTGTTCTGCATGTGTTAAAATTAGTTGCCGGATTATTAGTCCATTATTTTAAAAGAACCATCTTTTTAGTTTGTGTGAATGAAGGTGTTTCCAGACGATAAAAATAAACTCCGCTTGTAATCCGCGAGTTAACGGATGATGCATTAAAGTTTGTTTTATAATTGCCCGGCTGCATAAATTCATTTACAAGCGCTGCAACTTCTCTACCGAGAGCGTCGAATACTTTTATTGATACAAAACCGGGTTCGGCAATTTTATATTCTAAAGATGTTGACGGGTTAAAGGGGTTTGGGTAATTTTGAGATAAAAGAAAATCTTCAGGATTTTCTATGCTCAAAATTGATGCTTCAGCGATATAATCTAATGAATATTTCTCTGAAAAACCCTGACCGAAATACGAGAAATGTTTGAGATATTTTACAAGACCCTTCCCGGAAGTAACGTAAAAGTCTTCAGATAAATAAGAGTCATAATAGTTAACTATTGAAGGGCGATAATGAATTAAAAGCGTATCGTCGTTGAAAAATACAGAATCAACATTACTATAAAATCTATAAATGTGCGGTAATGAATATACTGGAATAGGGTCGAGAGAATCAACAACAGGTGAATATATTGAATCGGGAAATAGCCAGCCGGATAACTTATAACGGATGGAATCAGAACCATTGACTTTTATCGCTTCTATGACAAAGGGTTCTGATTGCTCAATCTGAATTATAGAAATGGTATCGCCTGCTTTAGTTTTTATTTCTTCTCCAATTTTAACGCAAGGACCATAATAATAAACGGAATCAATTGTACGGTATCGAATACTATCTAATCCGATTATTTTTTTTCCTTCAAAATGCGATAAAACGAGAGAAGTATCGTTCATGTTATCAAATTCATTATAGGAGTAGTTATATTCGTATGCCCAATTCGGGCGGGGATGTTTAAGCAAATCGTAGGTTTGTGAAAAAACTGCTGTTGGGAAGAGCAAAAAAATAAATAATAACATCCTCATATTAAACTCGTATTATAAATAAAGAACTAAAATTCGTTATCTGCTAATAAAAAAATACTCAAAAATAATAGCTGAATCAACCTGCGGTTTGCTAACATGAAAACCCCAAACACATGCTAAACAATTTGTTAAAGCTTAGCATGTGTTAATACTTTTGGAGGACAGTAGGTCCTTTATTTTAAAAGCAGCATCTTCTTTGTTTGCACAAACGAAGAAGTTTTTAGCTGGTAGAAATATATACCGCTAGTAAGTATGGAAGCATCAAAATTGATATTATAATTGCCCGGCTGCATAAATTCATTTACAAGCGCTGCAACTTCTCTACCGAGAGCGTCGAATACTTTTATTGATACATAACCAGGTTCGGCAACTTTAAATTCTATAGTTGTGGAGGGATTAAACGGGTTGGGATAATTTTGTTCGAGTGAAAAGTTTTTTTGAACAGAATTATTGGTTTCTTTTACATCGGAAACCACAGCGAAAAGGTTTTTGAAGTATGAAAAATTTCCATCGTATTCGCCGATTACCATATCAAGTCTTCCGTCGCCGTCAAGATCGGCAAAACCAGGATGAGCAGCTTGTTTTACTTCTATTCCAGCAAATAGTGTATCATTTAACTGCCACAAAGGCTCACGCGAGTTTCCGATATTTTCATAATATTTTAATTCACCCCACATGTCGCCTATTAACAGATCAAAATCATTATCATTATCTACATCGGCTAACGCGGGGCGGCAACTTCCTGGAAAAGCAACCCCTGCAAATATTGTTGTGTTTTGTGTAAAGTAATTTGTGCTGTCATTTAGATAAAATTTAGTATCGTTTTGGTCATCCGAACCAACGAGTATATCAAGATAGCCGTCATCATTCATATCTGCCATTGTCGGCACGCTCTGGTAATTTACTTGTACATTGGAAAAAATAGAAGCGTTTGTACTGAATGAAGAACCGTTATTTATATAGGCAGTAACTTTGCCGCCGGTTGCTACGCCTGAGATGATGTCGATATCGCTGTCCTTATCAATATCAGCAAAAATAGGAGAGCATCTAAAGCCGGCGGAAATTGTTGAGAACGGCGCGGTGGACTTATAAAAAACAGGCTGTGTGCTTGTGCCGTCATTTTTAAAATATTGAAAATTACTTAAAGTTGAACCGCTTATCATATCGAAATCACCGTCGTTATCAAAATCGGCGAATGAAACAGTTGATGAGCCGTTTACTTTTTTTATTGCAAAATAAGCCGCGTTATAAACGAATGACGGGCTGGTTATTGTTCCATTATTTTCATAAAAAAGAATATCGCCGTCATCGGTTCCATAAATTAAATCAAAATCTCCGTCGCCGTCTAAATCGCAAAATGTAGGGTCTTTCCAGTAATTTGTTGTTTCAACTCCGGAGAAGAGAGCATACACACCAAGCCAGACCGGTGCAGCAGGAGTACCGTTATTTTTGTAATAAACAAATGATTGAAGATCTCTTCCGAGTAATAGATCATAATCGTTATCGTTGTCAATATCAACAAACGCCGGGTAGGCATTTAAACCTACATCGGCAATACTTGTAACAAGGGAATTATCCTGTTGCCATAAAGGACTGCCTGCTGTACCGATGTTTCTAAAAGCAAGTGTTATACCTGCTGTTGGCGCCGGGCCAATAAGTGATTCACCTATGCCCACATACAAATCGAAATCGCCGTCGCCGTCAATATCAACAAATGCCGGGCGGGCATCCGAACCTATTAGTGGATTGACATTTGTAAAAAGGGTATCAACTTCATTAAACTCAGGTCTGGTTTTGCTGCCGATATTCTCATAATATAATATCCCGTTATATCCGCCTATAACCATGTCGAAATCCAAATCGCCATCTAAATCAACAAATGCCGGGTAAGCCGAGTTGGTCGGGAAGCCGTTATGGACTGGCTCAAGTAAATCATTTTTTAACTTAAATTTTGGAAGTTGTGTTGTGCCTATATTTTCATAATAGTCAGCCGGATCGCCAAGGTTGCCAAGTAATAAATCAAAATCGCCGTCATCGTCAAGGTCGGCAAAAGCAGGGGCTGTAAAACTTTTTACAATAACGCCGGAAGGGGAAAATATTGTATCTACTTTTTCCCAATTTTGGGGGTATAAGTTTATAAATGAGAAACAGAAAAGAAAAAGGAGTAATTGTTTTTTCATAGTATTCGTCTAAATTAATTTTAAAAAGCTTTAGTAGTTTAGAAATATAAAAGACAAGATAAAAGCAAATAATTATTAGCGGCTGATATTATTAATCAGGTTCAATGTGCACGAGTACATTGTTTATGCGGTGGTGGTTTTCTTTTAACTTGTTTTTTACTCTATGCGCAATTTCGTGCCCTTCGTGTACGGTTATTGATCCGTCAACTATAACATGGATATCTACAAAAAAATCGAACCCCATTTTTCTAACCATACACTTTTCAACATCAACCACGCCTTCAACTGTTAGCGTTGTCTTTTTTACATTTTCAATTATTGATGGATCCGGCGCTGCATCCATAATTTCGTAAAGCGCGGGTTTTAGAAGTCTGTACGCATTAAACATAATAATACCCGAAGCGAATAATGCGGCAATATCATCGGATAGTTCAAAACCCGCTCCGCCAATCAGCGCAACCGCAATACCAATAAAAGCAGCCCCCGAAGTAATTGCATCGCTTCTATGATGCCATGCGTCATTTTTTACAGCCACGCTTTGCACATCATCGCCAATCTTTATAATGTGCCGGAAGAGAGTTTCTTTTACTATAACTACTGCAACAAGAACTATTAACGTAAATGAAGCAGGGGCATGGTGAGGCGTAATTATTTCATGAATACTTTGTATGATTATGATAATTGCCGCAACAAATAAAGCAAGGGCAACAACTATGCCTGCTATTGGTTCAGCTTTCCCGTGTCCGTAAGGATGGTTTTCATCAGCAGGTTTTACGGCAAACCGTAAACCAATCAGTACAATTGTTGAGGTGATTACGTCCGTGCTCGATTCAATAGCATCTGCTACCAGAGCATACGAATTACCAAGAATTCCGGCTGTTCCTTTTATAAAAACAAGGATAACACTGATGCCAATTCCAAGTAGAGTGGTTTTAATCCCCTTTAATGATGATTCCGTTGCATTGCTATTCATCCGGTTTAATTAAGGTCGGTATTAAAATAAAACAATAAACTTTCATTTTATACCGGCGATAAAAAGTTCAGGTCCCTTTAAGGGACCTCAAGACTTATAAAACTCTTATTCTTCTTTTGTCTTTTTTTCAGCTTTTGCCGGCGGCGCACTCTGAGCTTCTACTTTTTTTCTTGGACGTGCTTTTCCAAAGCTATGTCTGAAGATTTTTCCTTTTTTTGACTTTCTGTCACCTTTGCCCATTACGGACTCCTAAATTGATTTTATAAAAAATGTGCACAAAAATATAGTTATAATTGGTAATGTACAATGATGTTTTAATTGACATTCATTTTTGTGAGATTTAATAATTTGCGCGGGATGATTATTAAGTGTGGTGCTGCCGGTGTTTTTTTTAGCTGTTAGATTTTTCTCTATCTTCGAGCACTTTAAAAAGATTACTTCGAAGATAATCTTATTATAATCGATGAGCCCCGAAGGACGGAGCTCAATATAAAATTTGTTATGGCAGAAGATTTTCAATTGCTGTAGTTATTTCTTCCCCATCGGGTTTAATTCCGCTTCTATAACGCGCTGCAATTTTACCATCGCGGTCAATCAGGAATTTTTCAAAATTCCATTTTATATCGCCATTTTCGGTTGAGCTGTTATTTATTAATCTTTCGTACAACGCGGATTTCTCATTCCCGAGTACTTTTATTTTGTCAAATAACGGAAAAGTTACATCGTATGTTAAACTACAAAAGCTTTTTATTTCTTCGTTAGTTCCGGGTTCCTGTCCGCCAAAATCGTTACACGGAAAAGCAAGTATTTCAAAACCTCTGTCCTTATATTTTTTATAAATGCTCTCTAAACCCTCGTATTGAGGCGTATAACCGCATTTACTGGCAACATTAACAATTAATAAAACTTTTCCCGTATAGTCCGAAAGTTTTACCTCTTTCCCGTCAATGTCTGTTACCGATATATCGTTTATCGAATCATTCATCGCTGCTCCGTTTTTGGTTTGATAATCCAAATCATTATTTTTATCACTACAATTAAATGCATAACTTGAAAGCGCCGTTATTGTAATCAGCGCTGTAATAAGTAATTTATTCATTCGTTATTCCTTTTTTTATTTTAGAACATATTTCAAATTAATAAAGTTCAAAAAAAATGTTTTCACTTAAACACTACTCAAACATTTTTGCCCTCGTTTTATTATCAATTGCAAGCGGACAAATATTTTTCCGGTTTGCCTATATTTATACGGAAAATCCTATTGGATATCTAATTGTTTACTTATTAATATTATCAGCAGGTGTGTTGGTGGTAAATTTTGCCGCTAATAAACTTAAATTATCAGAACACTCGAAACAAGCCATTATATCGGGTTATATTATTATTGTACTTGCAGCCGTTGTGCTGTTTATTTTATATGCTGGTGACGGCGAGCCGCATCTTTATCTTCTAAACTATTATTTTGTTATCGGAATTTTGTTTACCTCCCTGTTTTTTATAGCTTCAGAATGGTTGGATAGTGAAAAAGTGGATTTCATGACCATTATTATTGCCGTAATTCTTGGAGCGCTGCTGCTAATGGCAAATGCTTTTATTATTCCAACAATAATTTTTATACTTTATTTTTTTAGGAATAACTTAAAAATTCTTTTTCTTTTCGGTGCGCTTGCCACGGTATCATTTATTTCGCTCGATTACTTTTTAGTTGAAGAAAGCGGTTCCTTCCTTTCCCTTTCCGGAGCGCCGTTAACCACAATCCCTCTAATTTGGAAAATAGCCATCATTCTAATTTCAATTTATATTGGATGGGCGGTATCGAGTTTAAGTGAAGCTTATGTTTCCGGCGCATTTTTACTTTTACTTATGTCGGCAATATCAATTGTACTGCTGCTTCAAAACTCCGATTTTTACCAGGCGGTTTTAATAGGAGAACCTTTTATAGTAGTAATAATTCCGATGGTGCTGTTTTCACTTAGTGATTATAAAGTTGATAGATTTCTTGGTCGGGTTATGCCCATAAGCAAATAATTTTATAGATCCACCTGTAAAATTTTTTGCGAATACAGCACTAAAAATATGCAATCAGTATGGTTGGATGTTTGATGATTTTAATATCCCTAAACATTTCAGTATTCATTCGCTTAATATTCATAGAATCATACCCACAAAAAAAATAGGAATGTTATACGTTTTAATTTTGAAAAGAAAACCGGAAAGAATCGGAAAAATATCCAATTCTTTCCGGTAACTTTTTATCAGCTCATCAATGCGGCAATTGCGGCTGTATTTGCAATGTCGTCAACACTGCATCCACGACTTAAATCAAAGAAAGGTTTGTGTAATCCCTGAACCATTGGTCCAACTGCTTCCGCACCGCCCCAGCGTTGCGCAATTTTGTAACCGATGTTTCCGGCATTCAGGTCGGGGAAAACAAGCACGTTAGCTTTTCCGGCTACTTCGCTGCCGGGCGCTTTTTTCTTGCCAATAGATTCAATGATAGCTGCGTCAAACTGCATTTCGCCTTCAACCTTCAAATCCGGGCGTTTTGTTTTTACGATGTTCGTTGCTTCAATCACTTTATCAATTAACTCATGTTTTGCGCTTCCTTTTGTAGAAAACGAAAGCATTGCAATTAATGGTTCTTCGCCTGTAAGTTTTTTATGATTATCTGCCGTAGAGATTGCTATATCTGCAAGTTGTGCAGCATCAGGGTTCGGTACAACTGCACAGTCTGCAAAGCTGTAGTTTCTATCCGGAAATACCATTAAAAAGAAACTCGAAACAATTGAAATATCTTTCGGCATTCCGACGCACTGTAACCCTGCTTTTAACACATCTGCAGTTGAAGCAGTTGATCCTGCAACACTTCCGGCAACTAATCCTTCGCGCACCATCATGGCGGCAAAGAACAAATCCCGTTTTAATGTTTCTTTTGCAAGTTCCGGTGTCATCCCTTTTTTCTTCCTCAAATCATAATAAATCTGTGTGAACTCATCAAGTTTTGGTGAGGTTATCGGGTCAATAATTTCTACGCCGGTTAAATCAACACCGAGTTTTTCAGCATCAGCTTTTATTTTGTCTTCATTACCGAGCGTAATAACCCGTACTGTTTTTTTTGATGTTAAAATTTGTGCTGCTTTTAGTACTCTTTCATCGTGCGATTCGGGAAGTACAATTGTTTTATTCAACAGCGCCGCTTTTTGTATCATCTTTTCTATTATTTCTAACTGCATTTTTACTCCATATCAATAAAATTTTGGTTATCAAACTTAACAAAATTCTACATTACTATATATAGATGATTATTAACTCGAGTTATTAAATTTAGGTGAGATAAATTTCGGATGGTTAAAAACAAACTGTACAAATGTATGACGGAAACTCTAAATTGGTAAAACAAAAAAAGAGAATCCCATCATACATTTATACTTTATAAGGCGGTTTATTTAGATACGCCTATTTTCCACTTGCCATCTATTTTTTTCAATTTCCCTTTATCTTCTTTTGTTGTGCCGTTGCCGTAGGTTATTATAAATTTGAGGTTCGCGGTGTCTTCTTCAATTTTTTCTTCCGTAATTTCTATGTTAGAAATTCCGCCTTTTTCGGTTATTTCTTTTGATTTTTCACCGATTGCCTTCTCAAGTTTTTTATCCCCGAGCATTGCTTTTACATCCGGCGCTAAAAGTTCGGATGCGTCCTCTACATTATTCTTTTCAACAGCGCTAAAAAATTCTTTCATCGTGTCACCCGGACCCGATGACGAACCGCACTGAACTAAAGCAAAAGCAAATAAAGCTAATATTACAAATGAAATAAATTGTTTCATAATCACTCCTTCTGGATAGTTGATGTTATTTGAGTTAGGTGTTTACTCCCGAGTAAACTACTCGGAAAAATGTAGTTGCCGCTGCCAAGCGGCGCGTTAAGGTGGTCGAATTTTCCGTCTATTAAATCGATACCGGCAAACTTAAACGATTTCCATACCAGTTCCGTACAATAAAGTTTATCTTCTGTTGATAGGTCTAATGCCGAATCGAATAAAACATTTTCTTTTAAATATTCTTCTGCTTTTTGGGATGCTTTATCCGAAATATTTGTGCTGTCGTCTTTCAACCGGTAAACCTCAGCCGCTTCGGTTTTTTCGCCTGATAAAAAATTGCTGAGAGACTCAAGTTTTATTTTATCTGTTCCGTCATCCGATTCATCGGGTACGGCATGCAGAACAAATACATCGGCATTTTTTTTTATAATGATGCCGGTATGTGAAAAAGGAGACTGACGGTCGGCAAGTAATACCATCTGACTAATAAATCCGCGACCTTTACGGAAAATAATATCCCCGTTTTTTAAAAGGCTTGAATTTAGTTCAATTAATTGTTCTTTTTCAGAGTTCACAGTATAAATACTTACCGCAGCTAAAATAAATATTGCAACTATAGAGAACCCAACTAAAACACGGGTCTTTTTGCGTTTCATTTAAATGCTTAACGAAGATAATAGTTAACTTAAAATAATTAAATATTGATACAATTACGAATAAATTACATTATATTGATAAATTAGCATGTGAAAGTTGTAAGATGTGTAAAATAATCGTGAAGTTTAAGACAATTAACCGAAAGGGGCGAAATATCGTTGATTTTTGATTGCAAAAACGATAGATTCACAATCTTAATTTCTTTATGATAGCTGAAAATATAAAATACCTGTGGGAATCGATTGAACGCAAATGCGTTGAAGCGAACCGAAATCCGGACGATGTTAAACTCATCGCTGTTACAAAAAATTTCGGTATCGAAGAGATAAATACGGCTTTTTGTAATGGAATGAAGGATTTTGGCGAAAACCGTGCTCAGGAGCTTACAGCAAAATATAATGTCCTCGGCAGTAAAGTAACCTGGCATTTTATTGGTAATCTTCAACGTAACAAAACAAGGTTTGCCGTGCAAGCCGCTGATATTATTCATTCTGTTAATTCGCTGCAGCTTGCTTTCGAAATAAACCGGTTGGCAGGCAAAATAAATAAAGTACAAAAAGTTCTTTTGCAAATAAAAACATCGGATGAAGAAACAAAATCGGGTATAGAAAAAGAAAGCGAAATTTACGATTTGGTAAATTATTGCAAAGAATACCCAAATATAGAACTTCTCGGTTTTATGACGATAGCACCGCTTACTGACGATATGGAACTAATAAGAGATAGTTTTCGGTTTCTTCGCCAACTAAAAGATGATTATAATGCAAAAGGTTTTGAAAACATAAAAGAATTATCGATGGGCATGACTGACGATTATAAAATAGCGATTGAAGAAGGCGCAACCATGCTGCGTATAGGCTCCGCTATTTTCGGAAAGCGCGATTATTCAAAAGAGATTATGAAGCCATGAAATTTTCACCCATTTCCATAAAAAAACAGGAGTTTGCAAAAAAACTCCGTGGTTATGATACTGAAGAAGTTCAAGCATTTCTTGAAAGACTTGCCGATGAGGTTGAAACTCTTCAGAAAGATAATGACTCGCTTAAAAAGGAATTAGAAGAGGCAAATTCAAGGTTGTCCGATTTTAAACGAATAGAAAAAACTCTGCAAGACACACTAATAAAAACGCAGGAATCATCAACCAAATCGATTGAGTCGACCAAAAAACAAGCGACCTTGATGATAAAAGAAGCAGAGATAAAAGCTTCGCAAATTGCAGAAAAAGCTCGCGAGCAGGCAAATGAAATTCGGAATTCGGTTATAAACCTGCGTGAAGAAAGAGATTTGATACTTGCAAAATTAAAAGCAATTATAAACTCGCAGGCGCACTTACTCGAAATGAAGGTGGAAGACGCCGGTGAAGAAAAAGTTGAAATAAAACCACTCGGACAGTCGAAGAAGGTTGATATAGACGTAAACGATATATTGGATAAAATAATTTAAGGTTTTTATGGGCGAACTTATAAATAAAATAAATGAGACTTTAAGCGTTATACATAAATATACAAAAAGTGTTTATCCTATAGGCATTATTCTTGGTACAGGTTTGGGCGGACTTGTAAAAGAAATAAAAGTTGAACACGAAATTGATTACGCTGAGCTGCCTCATTTTCCGCTTTCAACGGTTGAGTCCCATCACGGAAAATTAATTTTCGGAAAATTGGGCGGAAAAAAAGTCGTGGCTATGCAGGGGCGTTTTCATTTTTACGAAGGATATACAATGCAGCAGATTACATATCCGGTTCGTGTAATGAAGTTTCTCGGTGTTGAAACACTGCTTGTTTCCAATGCATGCGGCGGTATGAACCCGTTATTCAAACGGGGTGATGTAATGATAATGGATGACCATATAAACTTATTGGGCGATAATCCGCTAATCGGTAAAAACGAGGATGAACTCGGTCCACGGTTCCCGGATATGAGTGAACCATATAATAAAGAATTAATAAAACTTGCCGAAGAAGTAGCTCTCGAAAATAAAATAAAAGTACAACGCGGCGTTTACGTTGCCGTGCCGGGTCCAAATTTGGAAACCCGCTCGGAGTACAGATTTTTAAGAATTGCAGGCGCCGATGTAGTCGGAATGTCGACTGTGCCTGAAAATATAGTAGCAAACCATATGGGTATTAAAGTGCTCGGTTTTAGTATAATTACAGATGAATGTTTCCCCGAGTCGCTTCGTCCGGTTGATGTTGCTGAAATTATCGAAACAGCTATGAAAGCTGAACCTAAAATGACCTTAATTATGAAAGAGGTTGTAAAGAGATTGTAATATGGAAAAACCACGCGCTTCATTTACAAAATATGTTGTTCCGGCTTTGCTTATTATATTAATGTTTGCCTCGAACTTTTTAAATACAGATTTGTTCAAATTCGGTGAAAATAATTTTGCCGTGTGGTTTGTTCTTTCGTTTTTATGTTTTGCGTGCGGATGGTATATAAATAAAACCTTAGGTTGGCACCTTGGCGGTAAAGTTGTATTTGCCGAGATAATTTCGGCTACCATTATTAGCGTGCTTATAATTTCTTTTTTCAGAGATTATTTTTCATCGAATAATCTTTTAACCGAAAACTTGATTTTATACAGTTTACGTAATATTATGCTGGGTTCAATGACGTTTTTTGGTATGGCTGTTGTAGAAATATTAGTAAAACAAAAAGAGTTTGCCGTTCTGCAGGAAAGGCTAAAAAATTATGAAGAACTCGCTAAAGATTCAAAAAAAGAATCGGAGCTTGAAATAAGAGAAGCAAAATTAAACGCTTTAAAAATATTAACTGAGGCGGAGTTTCAGGCCCGGAATATAACTTTGAAAAAAGATCGCATTGAAAAAGAACTAAAGGAGTTTATTCGAGCCGAGCGTGAGTTGATAAAAAAGTATGAAGAGTAGTGATAAGACGACAAGATTATATATCTATAATTATTAACTCTTCTCGATTTGATTATGCGCAGATAGTATGGTTGGATTGTATGAAAAGTATGGGTGTATGTTTTGATAACTCAAAAGTGTTCAAAATGCAGCCCATGTTTCACAAAGATTTATTTAATTGTTAATGTAAGTTTAGTAAAAAGATGTTCAAACAAAATTTAGAAAAAGAAGGTTATCCACAGGTTGAAGAGAGAATTTTAGAATTCTGGCGGGACAAAAATATATTTGAAAAAAGTATAAAAAACCGGGATGTAAATAAATCGTTTACGTTTTACGAAGGACCGCCCACCGCAAATGGGAAACCGGGTATTCATCATGTAATGGCAAGAACATTAAAAGATTTGGTTTGCCGTTACAAAACCCTGCAAGGCTACCGCGTTGAAAGAAAAGCCGGCTGGGACACTCACGGTTTGCCCGTTGAAATTGAAGTTGAAAAAAAACTCGGCATCAAACATAAAAGTGAAGTAGCCGAATACGGAGTTGAAAAATATAACCAGGCCTGCCGCGATTCTGTTTTTACTTATCTTGACCTTTGGGAAAAGATGACAACACGAATGGGTTACTGGATAAACCTTGATACTGCTTATATAACTCTAAGCAATAATTATATAGAATCTGTTTGGTGGGCGCTTAAAACTTTATTTGATAAAGGGCTCATTTACAAAGATTATAAAATTGTTCCGCAGGACCCAAAATCGGAAACGGTGCTTTCCTCTCACGAGCTTGCTCTCGGTTACCGCGAAACGAAGGATCCTTCGGTTTATGTTTTTTTCAAACTAAAAGATAAAAATGAACATTTTTTAGTTTGGACAACTACACCCTGGACATTAATTTCAAACGTTGCTCTTGCAGTTGGCCCCGATGTTACGTATGTAAAAATTGATCTCGATGGTAAAACAATAGTACTTGCAAAAGAGAGATTGGGTGTAATAGACGGTGAATATAAAATCATCGAAGAATTAAAAGGTTCCCAGCTTGAAGGCATAGAATACGAACAATTAATGACTTATGTTAAACCGGATAAAAAAGCATTTTTTGTAACCAATGCCGGTTTTGTAAGCACCGAGGACGGTTCTGGTATTGTGCATATCGCCCCTGCTTTCGGTCAGGATGATTATGATTTATCAAAAAAATATGATTTGCCGATGTTACAGCCTGTTACACGCGGCGGTTTGTTTACTGCCGAAGTAACCGATTTTGCAGGACAGTTTGTAAAAGATGCCGATAAAGAAATTATAGTAAAACTAAAAGCCGAAGGGAAACTTTACAGGAAGGAAACAATCACCCACTCTTATCCTTTCAGTTGGAGACACGATGATGTTCCTGTAATATATTACGCGCGCGAAAGCTGGTTTATCCGCACTACATCAATTGCCGATAGAATGGTGGAACTAAACAAACAAATAAACTGGCAGCCGCCGGAAGTTGGTGCAGGCAGGTTTGGTAACTGGCTCGAAGAAAACAAAGATTGGGCTTTATCGCGCGACCGTTTTTGGGCAACTCCGCTGCCTATATGGGTAAACGATGACGGCGATTTAATTGCGATCGGAAGCATTGAAGAACTTAAAGAAGGTTTTGTTGAACGCGGGGGGAAAAGAGTTTCGGCCAAAGATATTGGAGAACTCGATCTTCACAAACCTTTTGTTGATGAAATTAAATTTGAGCGCAACGGTAAAATTTATAAACGCACTCCCGAGCTAATTGATGTCTGGTTCGACTCCGGCGCAATGCCGTTTGCGCAATATCATTACCCGTTTGAAAACAAAGAACTGTTTGAGAAAAGTTTTTTCCCGTCCGATTTTATCTGTGAAGGTATAGACCAGACAAGAGGATGGTTTTACACTCTTCATGCAATAGCCACAATGTTATTTGATAATGTTGCTTTCAAAAATATTATTGTAAACGAGCTTATCCTCGATAAAAACGGTCTGAAGATGTCAAAATCAAAAGGCAACACGGTTGACCCGTTTATGCTTTTTGATAAATACGGCGCAGATACAACACGCTGGTACTTAATTGTAAACAGTCCGCCCTGGCGTCCGACTTTATTTGACGAAGAAGGACTTGTAGAAGTACAGAGAAAGTTTTTCGGAACGCTGTTAAATACATATTCATTCTTTTCGCTTTATGCTAACATTGACAACTTCAATTTTAGCGAAAAGCTTGTTGCGTATGAAGAACGCCCAGAAATAGACCGCTGGATTATAAGCAAAATGAATTCGCTTATAAAAGAATACGAAGAACTTATGGACAGCTACGAAGTAACACGCGCAGCGCGGGCTATTCAAAGTTTTGTAATCGATCAGCTTTCCAATTGGTATGTTAGAAGATGCAGAAGGCGTTTCTGGAAATCGGAAATGAATAAAAATAAAGTTAGTGCGTACCAAACTCTTTATGAGTGTTTGTTAAACGTATCAAAACTTATATCTCCTTTTACACCTTTTGTTGCCGAGGAACTTTATCAAAATTTAAACTCCGCAACCGGTAAGGATAAGTTCGAATCAGTTCATCTTGCCGATTATCCGGCTACCGGTTATATCGACAAAGAACTTGAAACAAAAATGGAAGTTGCCCAGAAGGTTGTATCGCTCGCAAGGGCAATGAGAGCAAAAGCAAATTTGAAGGTCCGCCAGCCGCTAAAGAAAATAATGGTGGTTGTTGCAAAAGAAGAACGGGAAGCTTTGGCAAAAATGCAGGATGTTATTCTTGATGAAGTAAACATCAAAGAGATGGTTGTACTCCAGGATGATTCGGGCATTGTAAATAAATCAGCTAAACCTAACTTCAAATCAATCGGTCCGCGCTTCGGCAAAAAAGCTAACCCGGTTGCTGTCAAAATAAAAGAACTTGGTAAAGATGAAATCGCTCTGCTTGAGAAAGGCGGAGTTGTAAAATTAAACCTAGATGATGGCGAAGTAGAGATAACCGGCAGCGATGTGGAGATAATAGGAACGGAAATAACCGGCTGGGTTGTGGAAACAGAAGAAGGTGTTACGGTTGCAATAGATGCCGAACTGAATGATGAATTGCTTAAAGAAGGATTGGCAAGAGAATTTGTAAACCGTGTGCAGAATATGCGTAAAGATGCCGGGTTCGAAGTAACCGACAGAATAACAATAAAATTAAACGGCAGTAATAATCTTGTAGAAGCCGTTCTTTCATTTAATGAATATATTTCTAACGAGACATTAGCCGACAAAATTGCCGAAGAAGGTAGTTTTGAAGGCGGTTTTAAACAAGACTGGACTATCGGAGAGTATAACTGCTCTATCCAATTAGAAAAGGTAAATTCCTAAACCAAGGAGGCTCTATGGCTAAAAAATCTACAACTGTAAAAAGTGCGCCGAAAAAAACAGTATCAAAAGCTAAACCAAAAAAAGCTGATGATAAAAAGAAAAAGGCAGATGTTAAACCTGTGGCAAAAGCTGCAGTAAAAAAGACTACTGCAAAAGTAAAAAAAGCTGTTAAAGCCTCTGTGCCGAAGACCGCACCTAAAAAAGCGACAACAGTTAAAGCGCCGTCCAAAAAAATTGCTAACGCAAAAAAAACGGTGAAGGGAACGACAAAAAAAATTGCTGAGAAAAAAGAAGTGATTAAAGAAGTAAAGGACTCGATGACAAAAAAAACAATGAAGGTTGATGAAGAACCGAAGAAAAAAGCAAAAAAATCGGAACAACAACCGGAACAGAAACAACTTAGCACTGCCGAGATTCGTGCGGCAGCGTTAAAAAAGATAAAAGGTTACAGCAAAGAAGACCTTGAGCATTTTAAGAAAATAATTCTTGATAAACGTGACGAAATTGTTGAACAGCTACAAAACTTAAGAGAGCAGATGTTAGATCCTACAACAGGTGAGTACATCAATGAAAATTCACCTTACTCTCTTCATATGGCTGAGCAAGGAACAGACGCGATGGAAAGGGAAAAAACTTTTCTTTATGCTCAACGCGAAAATAAATTTCTCGGTTATCTTGAGGATGCTCTTAAACGGATTGACGCCGGTACTTATGGTATTTGTATCGATTGTATTGAAGAACCACAGCATCTTTGTCCTACCTGCCCGCTTGTTCCTAAAGCACGACTCGAAGCGGTGCCTCACAGCCAGCTTTGTGTTGCAATTAAACAGAAACAAGAAAAAAGGTAAAGCAGGTTAGCAATTGAGAGTATTAATCATCTCATTTTTTGTTGTAATAGTAGATCAGTTTAGCAAACTGTATGTAAAGGGTTTTTCAATTCCTTTTCTTCATATTAATGTTCCCGGCATGAGCTATGGAGAGCGTGTGCCGGTAATTGGAAATATATTTAATATTACTTTTGTCGAAAACCCCGGGATTGCCTTCGGTATAGACTTTGGCGCGGATTATAAAGTGTTAATTTCTTTTTTTACACTCGCAGCCACTATAGGAATGTTAATTTACCTTTATAATATTCGTAACAAAAATTTGCTGATGCGGCTTTCGATGGCGTTCATAATCGGCGGCGCATTCGGCAATTTGTTCGACCGTATGTTTTACGGGTTAATTTATAATTATGCCCCAATGATGCATGGTCGTGTTGTTGACTTTTTTGATTTAAATTTTTTCAATTTTTATTTGTTCAATAAAACATTCGGCAGTTATATTTTTAATGTTGCGGATATTGCTGTAACAACAGGCGTAATTTTATTAATGTTCGGGTACAATAAAGCAGCCGCCGAAGATCCGGAACCTGAGGAAGAAACATTGCTCAACAATTGTCTTGCCGAAAATAAGGATTAACTTGAGAGTTTTATTTGTTTCTTTTTTTGTAGTCATAGCCGACCAGGTTTCAAAACTTCTTGTAAAGGGGTTCTCAATTCCCGCGCTCGATTTTACTTATTACGGTATGTACCAGGGGCAAAGAATTCCAATCATCGGTGATTTTTTAAGAATTACCTACATCGAAAACCCCGGTATGGCATTTGGTTTTGACCCCGGCAGTAATTTTAAAATGTGGATTTCTTTATTTTCACTCGCCGCCAGTGTCGGGCTGCTTGTTTACATTTATATTATAAAAAATCAATCTTTGAGCTTAAGACTTGCAATTGCCTTTATACTTGGCGGGGCAGTCGGTAATTTAATCGACCGAGTTTTTTACGGTTCATTCTACGATTACGCTCCATTATTTTACGGTCGTGTTGTAGATTTTATTGATGTCGATTTTTTTGACATTACAATTTTCGGCGTAAATTACGACCGATGGCCGATTTTTAATATAGCAGACGCGGCGGTATCAGTCGGCGTACTTATGCTTATATTTTTCTACAAAAAACATACTGAAACGGAAACCGAATCAGTTGAAGGGATTGAACCGGAAGATAATATCGGTTTAACCGGCGAAGTGGATGATAACGTGGAAACTTCTTCTGTTAAAGATGAAGAAGAAACCCAAACAACAAATCAAATAAAGACTGAAGAAACTGAAAATGGCGAAACTGATAAAGGAAAAGAAATACCGCTTTGAAGTACCGGAAGGGAAGAAAAAAGAACGGTTAGACCAATATCTCGCCTCTCACGTTGAAAACGCAACCCGCTCCAAAGTTCAAAAATTTATAGAAGCCGGACTTGTATTTGCAAACGGTAAAACAGTAAAATCAAGTTACATTGTGCAGCCGTTTGATGTGATAGAAGCATCGCATCCTATTGCCCCGCGGCCTGAAGACACCGAACCGGAAGATATTCCGCTTGATATAATTTTTGAAGATGATTACCTTTTGATCGTAAATAAAGCCGCCGGAATGGTTGCTCACCCGGCTTATGCAAACTTTACCGGTACACTTGTAAACGCCCTTCTCCACCATTCAAAAAATTTGTCTTCGGTTAATGAGGCAGGCAGACCGGGTATTGTACACCGGATAGATAAAAACACAAGCGGTTTGCTTGTTGTAGCAAAGGATGATGTTACACATGCAAAACTTGCTGCCCAGTTTTCAAAACATTCTATCGAACGGGAGTATTGGGCTGTTTGCTGGGGAATATTTACAAAACCGGAAGGAACAATTACGGCTAATGTAGTGCGCGCTAAAAACGATAGAAAAAAGTTTACTACCTCCGATACCGAAGGGAAACACGCGGTTACTCACTATAAAGTTATCGAAGAATTTGAGTTTACATCGTTGTTAAAATTAAATCTCGAAACAGGGAGAACGCATCAGATACGAGTTCATCTTGCTTCATTAAATCATCCAATCTTCGGCGATGAAGCCTACGGCGGCACCCAGATTTTTTACGGTAATACATTACCCAAAATGAAAAGCCGTGTTCAAAACTTATTGGAAATTATGCCGCGCCAGGCACTCCATGCAAAAACTCTTGGTTTTATTCATCCACATTCTAAAGAAAATGTTCGTTTCGATTCAGAACTGCCGGAAGATTTTAAGAAGCTGATTGAGCAGCTAAAAAAATAAAACCGATAATAAACTAAAGTTCGTTACTTTCATTTTCTTCTGCGTCAATTTCTTTTTCAACCTCTTCAACCTGGGTTAGAAAAAACTTTTCATATTTATGTTTTATTAACTCAGCTTCAACAATAAAATAAACATCCTCTGCAATGTTTGTTGCATGGTCGCCTATCCGTTCCATTTCCCTGGAAATAACCAAAAGAGCAACCGCCGGTTCAATATTTTCCTTGTTCTCTTTCATTATATCTATAAGGATGTTATGATTTTGAGAATTTAACAGATCAAGCTGGTCATCGGCGAGGATTACTTTTTCCGCAAGTTTAGGGTTATTGTTTATAAACGAATCAATAGCGTTGCGAAGCATTTCCTTTGCGAGGATGGACATCGAGTTAATCGTTGTTCTCTCAAAAAATATGGGTCTCTTTTTTAACCCAATAAAACTCTCGGCAATATTAACAGCTATATCTCCGATACGCTCTAGGTTTGTATTTATAGTCATAGCAGACATAATTAGTCTGAGATCCATTGCCACCGGCTGATTAAGTGCAAAAAGTTTCTGACAGATTTTTTCAATCTTCACATCGTATTTGTCAACTTTATTATCGCGGGCAATTACTATTTCTGCAAGCGATTCGTCTTCGTCTTCAATAGCGCGAAGAGCAAATTGCACCTGTTCATCAACTAAACTGCACATCTTAAAAAGACGTGTTCTTAATTTTGCTAGTTGTAAATCAAAATGAGTTTCCATATTTCCTCAAACATTTTTTTAGCGACACCATCAACCGAATCTGCCGGTAACATACTCTTCTGTTTTTTTATTCGCCGGGTTTGTAAATATTTTTGTTGTTTTGTCGAATTCTACCAATTCGCCCATATAAAAGAAAGCCGTATAATCGCTAACCCTTGCGGCTTGCTGCATATTGTGTGTTACAATTACAATAGTGTAATTTTTTTTAAGTTCAAAAATAAGTTCTTCAATTTTTGAAGTTGAGATCGGGTCAAGCGCACTGGCAGGTTCATCCATTAAAATTACTTCGGGGTCAACGGCGAGTGTGCGTGCAATACAAAGCCGCTGCTGCTGTCCGCCTGAAATGTTCACACCTGAGTCTTCCAAATTAGCTTTAACTTCATCCCAAAGAGCAGCCTGTTTTAAAGAGCGTTCTACTATGGGAGCTAATATTTTTTTACTCCTAATACCGTTAAATCTTAAACCGGCTGCAACATTATTAAAAATTGACATTGTCGGAAAGGGATTCGGTTTTTGAAAAACCATCCCCAATCTTTTGCGCAGTAAAACAGGGTCGGTTTTTGTAAGGTCTTCCCCATCAACTTGAATGGAACCTGTAATTGTACCGCCGACAACTTCATGCATTCTGTTTAAACACCGGAGAAATGTTGATTTACCGCAGCCGGAGGGACCTATTATTGCAACAACTTTATTACGCGGAATATCAAGTGAGATGTTTTTTAAAACTTTATTTTTGCCGTAAAAAGCTTCTAAATTTTTTACCGAAATTTTTATATCCATATCATTCTAAAAGTGTATTTATCAATCTATTTAGTTTTGTATTTTGAGCGTGTTGTTATTCTGAACAAAAGGCTTAACAACGAGATCATGAGTATAAGCACTAAAGCAGCAGTCCAGGCCTGATTGTTCCAATCCTCAAAAGGTGATTTCGCGTAATCGTAAATATAAACAGTTAAAGATGCCATTGGCTGCATTACCTTTGTCGACCAAAATCTATTACCAAGCGCAGTAAAAAGCAGCGGCGCTGTTTCACCTGCTGCGCGTGATAATCCAAGCAAAATACCTGTAGCAATACCTTTCCATGCAGTCTTTAAGACTATGAGTAAAGTGGTTTTCCATTTGGGTATTCCCAAAGCCAAACCCGCTTCACGCAATGAATGAGGAACAAGCCTTATCATTTCTTCGGTGGTTCTGGTAATAGTCGGAATCATCAAAATGCCAAGCGCAATACCGCCTGCAAGTCCTGAAAAATGTTTCATCGGCACGACAACAAGAGTATATGCTACAACTCCGACAACAATGGATGGAACACCGCTTAATACATCGGTTAAAAATCTAACTGTTGCACCAAACTTATTATTTCCGAATTCAGAAAGATAAGTGCCGCTCATTACTCCAACCGGAATTCCAATTGCCGCTCCAATTCCAATGAGCATAAGCGTTCCAACGATTGCATTCGCCATTCCGCCACCGGCTTCGCCTACAGGTTTTGGCATAGCGACAAAAAAATCAAGGTTAAGATACGTTATACCTTTTGAAATGGTATAATAAAAAATAAAAATCAGGGGAACAACGGCGATGATGGTTGCAACAAGAGAAAGCGACATCATTACCGCGCTAGTAATTTTTCTTTTTATAAAATTGAATTTAGAAAATGTCATCTCGGTTTCAACTTTCTTTCCATACTCCAAACCAATAATTTAGCGAGCGCGTTAATAATTATCGTCATCACAAAAAGAACGAGAGCAAGCTGTATTAAGGCGCTTAAATACATTTCGCTTGTAGCTTCGGTAAACTCGTTCGCAATAACGCTTGCCATAGTGTAAGAAGGATCAAAAAGTGAAGCAGAGATTGACGCCCGGTTACCGATTACCATTGTAACTGCCATTGTTTCACCAACAGCTCTGCCAAGCCCGAGCATTGTTGCACCCAGAATACCAGATTTTGCATCTTTCAAAACTATTTTTGTTGATTGCCAGCGTGTTGCCCCAAGAGCTAAAGCCGCTTCGCGTTGTGACTGCGGAACCGATTTTAAAATATCACGGGAAATTGATGAGACAATTGGAAGCACCATTATTGCTAAAATCAAAACAGCAGCAAGCATTCCATAACCATATGGTGCGCCGCGGAAAAATGGCAGGAAACCGAGATGCTCTGATAAAAATGGCTCAACATCTGTTCTTATCCAGGGAACTAAAACGAATATTCCCCATAACCCGTAAACGACAGACGGAATACCGGCAAGAAGCTCAACCAAAAATGACAATGGTTTTTCGAGCCATTCTGGTGAAAGCTCTGAAAGAAAAACCGCAATGCCAATGCTTAATGGAACACTTATTAGAAGAGCAAGAAACGATGATACGATAGTACCGTAAATAATAGGGAGCGCACCGTAGACTTCCATTACAGGGTCCCAAACCGAATTTGTTAAAAATGACCATCCGAATTTCTCGATCGAAATTTTCGAGCCCTGGTACATTTCATAACCCATTAGAATAACAAGCAGAAAGACCAACACCGCAAAAAGCAGTGTAAGTCTTTCGAAAATAAAGTCGCCTAAATTATATTTTGAAAATTTCTTCTTAAAAAATCCCACCTTAGTTTCGGGCAGTTTTATATTTTCATTTTTAGGGGTTTCAATATCTGATTGAATTTCTGAATTATTCACTATTTAATTTTTTTACCGTTTGCAGTAATTGAGTTTATATTTTTTTCGCACATTTTTATAACAGCTTTTGGAAGCGGTGCATAAAAAAGACCGGTTGCAAAAGACTGACCTTTTTCCATCGACCATTTTAAGAAATTAACCATTGCATTTGCTTTTGCTTCATCTTTCATGTTTTTGTAAACAAGCAGCCATGTAAAACCGGAAATCGGGTACGAATCTTTTCCCGCGGCATCGGTAATTGAAACACGAAGATCCGCCGGCATATTTTTGGCGGCGCCTTCGGCAGCCGATGAAACAGACTGGAATGTAGCTTCAACAAAATTACCCGATACGTTTTTCATATTTGCATACATAATTTTGTTTTTTACAGCAAATGCTAACTCAACATATCCAATAGAACCTTCGGTCTGTTTTACTAAGCCGGCAACACCATCGTTTCCTTTTCCGCCAAGACCCACCGGCCAGTTAACTGATGTTCCTTTGCCTACTTTTGATTCCCAGGTTTTGCTGACTTTTGTTAAATAGTCAGTAAAAATAAATGAAGTTCCGCTTCCGTCCGATCTATGAGTAACAACAATTGGTTTTTTCGGAAGTTTCATTTTCGGGTTATCTTTTTTAATCTTGGCATCGTTCCAATAAATAACTTTGCCGAGGAAAATATCAGCGAGTACATCGCCGCTTAAATTTAAGCCTTTGTTTATGCCAGGTACATTATAACAAACAACCACGGCGCCCAGTACCGTTGGAATATGAAGAACATCGGTTCCTTGTTTCTTTTTTGCTTCAGCAAGCTGCTGATCGGTCATAGGTCCGTCGGTTGCGCCGAAGTCAACTGTACCTTCCGAAATCTGTCTGATCCCACCGCCGCTTCCGATTGCTTGATAATTAAATTGGACACGGGTAGCATTTTTATATTCATCAAACCATTTTGAATAAATAACTGCAGGGAATGTTGCGCCCGCACCGTTTAATTGGAGTTGCGCGTGGGTTAACATTGAAAATGCAACCGTAAAAAAAAGAGCCGAAATAATTTTTTGAAATTTCATTTTTTTCTCCTTAAATATAATTAAAATGTGTAAGCTAAAGTAACACGGGCAGTCAAATCCTTTTGGGATTTCCCGGACGCGTCTTTAGCTTGATAATTGAAAAATTGAACATTCGGTATTACGCTAACATTTTTAGCTGCTTTATAATCAACCCCTGCCATAAATAATGAAGTCCCATCTGTATCATTGTTAGTATTCGGATCGAAATTATCAAATCTGCCAACTAATTTTATTGTTTCAGATAATGCTCCCCAAGCCCATACAGAGACGCCAATACTGGTTTGATTTTGTAGTGCGTCTGCGGCTGTTTTGGCAAAATTGTTTTGAATTGTTCTTGTAAATGCCTCAATGCCGATTGAATAATTATCTTTCTGCTTGTACCCGAGGAATACCGAACCAACTATCTGATTATTTGATTTTTCCTGGTTGTCAAAGGCGTCAAGTTTATTTGCTTTGAAGGCATAGTCAGCGTGAACAGTTGCCTGCAAATTTTCTGATAAATTGAATTTTAATAAACCATATATTCTTTTGTATTTATCTGTCTCCGGGGCATTGCCGCTATTGTTAGCAATTTTCACCCAGTAATTAACCGAACCGTTTTCAGTCAGCTTACCTTTCAAATCAATACCAAAATCTCTTGAAGAAACGATTCCGTCGAGGTCTAAAATTGTTTTTTCTAATGAACGATAACCCCACGCAGCTTCCGAAGCGTCAAATGCAGGTGTTGGAGAAATACCCATAACTAAATCAGAACCGCTGAAAATACTTTTCCACTTTAAGTAAGCGTCTTTTACCATTACACCAAGCTTACCTCCGTTTGTTAGCGAATTGGCGCTCTGATCCGCTTCAAGGCGAAAACGCGAATCAAAATTTTCGGCAACAGCAAAATCCGTTGTAAAATAAATTCTTCTAAACTGGAAGCCGCTTAAATCTTTTTTTGTAATGTTGGCATTGTTGATGTTATAAAAATAATCTCCAAATGCTAACCCGCTTATTTTTAATTTGTCCTGCCCTAAAACAGAAGCCTGTAAACTTAGCAGTACCACAGTTATTAATAATAATGTTTTCCTCATTATTCTTTCTCTTTTTTTAATTCGACGCCCAAAAATATATTTTTAATATTACCTAACTGTTAAATCAATGTTATTAAATTATTAAATGTTAAACGATCTGTTTTTTTATAAATAAAAAGGCGCCAAAAGGTTAAAATTTTTACGAAAAACGAACAATATCAAAAAACTTTCAAACTGGCTTTGCCAGATGTATAAATTAACATCCTACGTAACCTCTACTTTTTTTATATTTGCAAAACAATTTGAATACTGTTAAGGAACATTAATGATTACCGTTTATAACACGCTTACAAAAAGAAAAGAAGAATTTAAACCGCTTGTGCCGTCGAATGTTAAGATGTATATGTGCGGACCTACTGTGTATGACTATTTTCACATCGGCAACGGTCGCTCGTTTGTGGTTTCGGACATCATAAGAAAATATTTTGAATATAAAGGCTTTAATGTAAAGTTTGTAATGAACCTTACTGATGTTGATGATAAAATCATAAAAAAAGCAAACGAAGAAAAAGTTGAGCCAGGTAAAGTAACGCAAAAATATATTGATGCTTTTATGGAGGATATTGCCAAATTAAAAGTAAAGAAGGCGGATATTTACCCGAAAGCTACAGAACACATTGATGAAATTATAAAGATGATAAAAACCCTTGAAGAAAAAGGAATGGCTTACAATGTAAACGGCAATGTATTTTATAATGTAAAACTGTTTAACGGCTACGGAAAATTAAGCGGTAAAAATATTGAAGACCTCGAATCCGGCGCACGAATTGAAATTAACGAAGATAAAAACAGCCCGCTCGATTTTGCTTTGTGGAAAAAAGCAAAGAAAGGTGAGCCGTATTGGGAAAGTCCGTGGGGCAATGGTCGTCCCGGCTGGCACATTGAGTGCTCCGCTATGAGCTGCAAACATCTTGGTGAAACATTCGACATACACGCCGGCGGAAATGATTTGATTTTTCCGCATCACGAAAATGAAATTGCCCAAAGCGAAGGAGCAAACGGAAAACCATTTGTAAACTACTGGCTTCACTTCGGCTTTTTAAATATAAATGATGAAAAGATGAGTAAATCGCTCGGTAACTTTTTTACTGCTCGCGATATATTAAAAGTATATTCTGCTGAAGCAATAAGATTGTTGTTTGCACAGACTCATTACGGAGGACCTTTAAATTTTAGCGAAGAACTTCTTCAAGCTTCGAAAAAGGGTTTGGAAAAATTAGAAAACTTAAAATTAAAAATTGTCGCCGGGTTAAAAGAGGAAGACAAAAAAAAAGAAGTTCAATTCGATTTTGAAAAATTTTATAAGGCTTTTGAAACAGCGATGGACGATGATTTTAACTCGCCTCAGGCTGTTGCTGTGGTATTCGATTTTATTCGCGAAGTAAACAAAGCTATTACCGAAAACGAAAAACCGGGGCATAAATTTTACATTCAAGTAAAAGAATTTTTAAAACGCACCGCCGGAGGTGTTCTCGGTATAATTGATTTCAACGCTAAAGAAGATACCGGCGCTTCGCTCGAAAATGAATTGATTGAGCTTCTGATAAACCTGCGCACCGAGGCAAAGCAGAATAAAAATTATTCAATGGCGGACAAAATAAGGAATGAACTGAACGCGCTTGGTGTTGAACTACAGGACTCAAAAGAAAGAACCACCTACAAAAAAGTTACGATAGACTAAGCGAAAAAAACCGCTAAAGCGGTTACAACGGGTGTTTGTCTCTGAATATGGGGCTGTCTCAAAAGTAATTAACTACATTAGAAGACAGGGAGAACATCATAAACAAAATCTGTTTGAAACCGAATATTATAGTTTCTTTAAAAGTATAACCTGAATATAGAACCGAACTAAAAAAGAATGGCAAATAAAAATTTATTTCAGCCGGATTATATTATAATCGGCGGGGAGCAAATATTTTATACGGTGCGTAAAAGCAGTCGTGCAAAGCGGCTGCAGATGCGCATCGTAAACAACTCGCTTGAACTTATCATCCCGACGCGTGTTCCGATTGAAGAAGGGAAAAGGTTTCTTCACATAAGAAGAGAATGGATAAGTAAAAATTTAAAATATCTAATCGTCCAGCCGAAAAAGTATTTTCTTTTTGGTATTAAAACTATTATTGAGCAAAGTTTTAATTTGTTTGCAAAGAAGCACACATTCAGAAAAAAAGAAAACATTCTTTTTATTGAAAGTCCGCAGGATTCCACTATAACAAAAGACGATTTATTTTCGGTTTATAGAAAACACGCGGCTAAAATTTACCTTCCGCAGCGCACATTAAACTTAGCAGGACGATTTGGTTTTGAAGTAAAGCGGGTAACGGTGCGTAAACAAAAATCGCGCTGGGGAAGCTGCTCATCAAAAGGCACAATATCATTAAACGACAGGCTGCTTGAGCATAATGAAAAAGTAATCGACTATGTGATAATTCACGAACTCTGCCACCTCGTTTATATGAACCATTCACAAAAATTCTGGTTGCTCGTGGAAAAATATTGCCCGGATTATAAACAGCTAAAAAGGCAGTTAAAGTTGAGAACGTAAAATAAAATTATATATCATTCAATGGGCAGCCAGAGCTATTTATTACCAAAAGATAATTTGCGAATGAATGGCATTATCATCCATCGACGACTTCTGAAATACCAGCTCCACCAGAAGATGATATAGATTCCTATAAGTCTCGACATGTGAAAGTTCTATTTCATATTTATTCAGATAAAATTCAAATGATGTATGAATATAATTCCCATAGGTAAAATTATTGGACAGTACTTCATTATTCAAATTTTTTAGGGTTTACAAAAAATGAGATACATAAGCATTATTTCAATTTTATTACACTCAATCATTTCTTAACTTTGCGCACCAAATTTTATCGGAGATTATCTTGATTTTATTACCCGGCGGGAGCGAACAGGCCCGTTATTTTTTAAACCATTACGGCATAGCTCATAAAAATATTTTAATGATCGGTACTGGCACTGTTGATGCCGCCAAAATTGTTTTGCAAAATGCCGACGCAAAAATTGAAGTTATTGTGGAAGACCATGAGTCGCTTATGCTTGCTCGGCTTGCGGCTGAGGATATTCCCGCAATAACCGCAAAGCTTATGGACTATGAATACACCGATTACGCGAATGAACAGTTCGATGCGGTTTATGCACAGGGGTCTATTTCGGATACGCGGCGAAACAAAATTGTAAAAGAAATAAAACGAATATTAAAACCCGAAGGCGTTATTTGTATCGGTGAGGTTGTTAATTTATCAAAACAACCGCCCAACTTTGTGCAGGATATTTGGGATTATTCAAACCTAAACCCGTTGTTTACTGATGATGCTGTTAGTTATTACGAGCAGCGAAACTTTGAAGTATTCTGGGATAAAGATTTATCAGGCACACTAAAAGAGTTTTATGCGGGAAGCGCAAAATTATTAAAAGACAACATGGACACTTTGAACGACAGCCAGCGCTCGTACTACAAAAAATTATTAAACAAGATGAGTCATGAATCCAATGTGTACTTAAAACTTGGCGGCGATGCCCACATGGGATTCAAATTAATTATGGCGAGAAAAAAATGAATATAAAAAAGGGTGATGTTCTCGAATTTACAATAGAAAAATACGCATTCGAAGGGAAAGGAATTGCGAAAGTAAACCGCGAAATATTTTTCCCCGGCGAAGAAAACGATGAGGGAAAAAAATATGTTGTATTTGTCGGTGGCTCATACCCCGGCGACATTGTAAAAGCAAAACTATTTAAGATAAAAAAAACATATGCCGAAGCCAAAGCGACGGAAATTATAACGCCATCTGCCGAAAGAGTAAAAGCGGAATGCCAATATTTCGGAACATGCGGCGGGTGCAAGCAGCAGGATTTAAATTATCAGTCGCAGGCAAAGTATAAGCAATTACAGGTTGAAGAAATTTTTACCCGGCTCGGCGGCATGAGTGATTTTGAAATAGAACCCATCCTCCTTTCCGATATTATTTTCCACTACCGCAACAAAATGGAATATTCATTTAGTGATAAAAGATGGCTTACGGTTGATGAAATTTCGTTAGGCAGTGATATAAATAGAAATTTTGCTCTCGGACTCCATATACCGGGAATGTACGACAAAGTTCTCGATATTAACGAATGTTACCTGCAGGCTCCGGTAAGCAGCAAAATATTAAACTTTACTCGCGATTTTTTCAAATCGCGCGGCACAACAATATACTCTACAAAAACGCACGAGGGGTACCTCCGAAATCTTGTTATAAAAATATCGCACAATGCCGATGACCTTATGGTTAACCTTGTAACATCTTACGAAGATGATGACTTAATGAATGAGTATACCGCGGCTTTGCTAAAAGAAGTGCCGGAAATAAAAACCATCATCAACAATATAAATCTTAGAAAAGCGGCAATAGCCGTTGGCGATTATGAAAAAGTATTTTTCGGCAGCGGTTTTATCTTTGATTACATCGGCGGGTATAAATTCAGAATCAGCGCAAATTCATTTTTCCAGACGAACACACATCAGGCAGAACATTTGTATGCTGCCGCTCTTGAGTTTGCGGCGTTAACCGGAAACGAAATAGTTTACGATTTGTACTCGGGCGCGGGGACAATATCAATTTATATTTCGGGTAAAGCAAAACAAGTTTATGCTTTTGAAACTGTTGAGTCCGCTGTGGCTGACGCAAATGAAAATGTAAAATTAAATAGCATAACCAATGTAAACTTTGTTACCGCCGATTTGTATAAAAGTTTTCTTCCGCTTGTAAACGAAAAAAATATTGCCAAACCGGATGTAATAGTTATTGATCCCCCACGCAGCGGGATGCATGAAAATACAGTGAATGATGTAATATCACTTCAGCCTCAAAAGATAGTTTATGTAAGTTGCAACCCGACAACACAGGTGAGGGATTTAAAACTTTTTACGGCGGCGGGGTACAAACTTTTAAAAATAAAACCGGTAGATATGTTCCCGCATACTTTTCATATTGAAAATGTTGCGCTGCTTATAAAAACTTTATAACCTTTATAAAGTAAACTCATTAATGAATACTAAAATGCTTTGTGAATAACGCTGAATAAATTAAATCATTCTATTCAATGGTATTTTTTTTTAATTTACAAATGCCTTTTTAAAGATATTTTCGGAGTTAACCTTTGGATAATTTGCTTGCCGCCCGATTTACAATGGGTTTATCGCTTGGCTTTCATATAATATTTGCATGTATCGGTATGACGATGCCTTTTCTGATGGTTGTTTCTCACTGGCTGTACCTAAAACGAAAAGATGAAACATATCTTCAGTTAACAAAAACCTGGAGTAGAGGAGTTGCAATATTTTTCGCAATCGGGGCTGTTTCGGGCACTGCATTATCCTTTGAGCTCGGACTTCTTTGGCCCGGGTTTATGAAACATGCGGGCGCAATCATAGGTATGCCGTTTAGCTGGGAGGGCACGGCGTTTTTTATTGAAGCTATATGCCTCGGATTATTTTTATATGGTTGGAATAAACTTAAACCGTGGATACACTGGACAGCCGGACTGCTTGTTGGTGTTTCGGGTGTTCTTTCCGGAATATTTGTCGTAACCGCAAATGCGTGGATGAACTCGCCGGCGGGATTCGATTGGGTAAACGGGCAGGCAACAAACATCGATCCCTGGAAAGCAATGTTTAATGATGCATGGATTAGCCAAAGTTTACACATGATTCTTGCAGCTTTCGAGGCTACTGCATTTGCCGTTGCGGGTCTTCATGCAATACTATTGCTGAAAAGAAAAAATAGTTTATTGCATAAACGCGCAATGATAATTGCCCTATCAATTGGAAGTGTGGCAGCAGTGCTTCAGCCGTTAAGCGGCGACTTTAGCGCAAAGGACGTTGCAAAACGTCAGCCGATAAAACTTGCCGCAATGGAAGGTCAGTTTGAAACAGAAAAGGGAGCGGGTTTAACATTAGGCGGAATACCGGATGAAGAGAAACGAATAACAGAGTATGGAATAAAAATTCCTAAAGCGCTTAGTTTTTTAGCATACGGAAATTTTAATTCGGAAGTAAAAGGATTAAATGAATTCCCTAAAGAGGAATGGCCGCCGGTAGCTACAACGCACATTTCATTCCAGGTAATGGTTGCCTTAGGTACTTTTCTCGCAGCACTCGGCATTTTGTTTTGGATAATTTGGTTCAAGAAAAAAGAATGGTTATTGCACCCACGGTTTTTAAAAATTGCGGCAGTAGGCACACCGCTTGGGTTTATAGCCGTTGAGGCAGGCTGGATGGTTACAGAAGTTGGCAGACAACCCTGGATAATTTATAAGATATTAACAACTGCCGAATCTGTTACTCCGGTTCCAGGACAGATATTCCATCTACTTATTTTTACAATCAGCTATTTAATTTTATCATACGTTGCTATTTGGCTTATGCGCAGGCAAATAAAAGCCCTCGATGAAAATGTTATTAAAGAACAATTAAAGACAGCGGAGTAGTCATGTTATATGTCGTAATTTTCTTTTTGCTTGCATCGGTTTATCTTTATTGTCTTCTTGGCGGCGCCGATTTTGGAGCCGGTATTATTGAACTTTTTACTCAAAACAAAAATAAAGAAATTACCCGTTCGGTTGTAACAAAGGCAATTGCTCCTATCTGGGAAGCGAACCATATGTGGCTTATAATTACAATTGTAATTTTGTTTAATGCTTTTCCGGCAATTTACACACAAATATCAATTACACTTTACATTCCGTTAATTTTATTACTTGTCGGAATTATTCTGAGAGGCACGGCTTTTACGTTCCGTCACTACGACGCAATCAAAGACAACTCACAGGAAGTTTATTCACGAATTTTCGCTGTATCAAGTTTAATTGTTTCCTTTTTTCTCGGTATGCTTATTGGCGCAGTTGTTTCGGGTAAAATGATGATGCATCCCACAGGGTTTTGGGAGGCTTATCTGCATCCATGGTTAAATTTATTTTCAATCTCTACCGGGTTGTTCGTAACTGCGATATTTGCTTTTACAGCATCCATCTTTTTAATAGGTGACAACCATAACGATATTCTGATACCTGAACTTATCCGAAAATCAAAAATATATACATTTATAATGGTGGTAACCGGTGCGTTTGTTTTTTTAGCTTCTATATTAGAGAACACCGGATTTGAATCGAGTTTTATATCGAACCCGGTTAGCCTTGCGTTTATTTTAGCAGCGACAGTCGCCCTGCCGTTGTTATGGAAAGCAATTGAGAAAAGAAAAATATGGCGCGCACGAATAATAGCCGGCGCTCAACTTTTGTTTATTATCTCTGCATTTTATTCTGTTTATTTTCCAAAGATTGTTGTTTTTAAGGATGCCGAAAGCTTAACTTTATTTAATTCTGCTGCTCCAGATGTTACGATAAATCTTCTGGCATGGGCGCTGCTGATCGGATCACTGTTAATCTTCCCTGCACTTTTTTATTTGCTGAGGGTATTTAAGTTAAACGAAAGTGAAGATCAACCATAAAAACTTCTAAATAAAAAAATATATTTAACTCGAATTGGGTTAAAGCCCATCAATTACACGCTTGTTTGTTTTAAGTTGGAAAATAGTGGAAACCGGGTAATATGTACTTGCCGATGAGAGCATATTCGTACCAATGAATAGTTTTCAATTAAAGCGGAAAAGCGCGGCATTAAATGTAAGCGCCAATTAACCATTGCGTTAATGTCAGCAAAGTTGCATCGATTAAAAAATTAAATTTTAAGTAAACTTACTTACAATGGTTTTTCTTCTTCTGTTGAAACTTTGTCAATAAAATTAGCGGCAAACTCTTCTATTAGTTTTGCGGCTTCACTGTCTTTTGTTGATCGCCGGTACGTGTCAGCCATCTTTAACATCATTTGATGAAAATGTTTCGACATGTCCTGCACCATCATATCTTTTGTCCATAAATCAATACCGAGTGTAACCTCCTCGCTTTTGTCCCACAACGAAAGCATTAAGGTTTTTGCTTCAAGCTGTCCCTCAAACCCGGAATCGGTAGCTTCCCACAATATTTTATCAGGAAGATTGTTGTCATCGAGTTCGACAGTCAGTTTTATATAAGAAGTTTTTGCCATGACTCATCAAGTTTAGTTTTTAATAAAACAAAGATAAAAAAATAGTTTAGTATTCTTTATATACCGCTAACCCTTTTTTTACAAGTTCATCGTTTACATTCATAAAAGTTCCGTTTTCAAGCGGACACCAAACTTCAGCAAGGTACCTGCCATATTTCCCTTTTTTATCTTTTACAGTTTCTATGAACAACTCCTTTTTCCAGACAAGTTGCTTTAGATAATCCCTCGATATTTTTCCTTCAACTTTTTGTATTCCTTTTACCTCCGGTGCATTAATGCGGTGCAACCTTAGGTTTTCACCTTTAAGCCAGGTATGAAGACCCAGATCAATATCAACGGTTATGGTATCTCCGTCATAAACTTTTGTTACAAAAGCTTTGTAGTGGTACAATGTCTGTTCCATAATCAGCCTTTATTTTTATTGATGTTAAAATTATCTTTAACCATAATAGAATAATTAAAATTTACATGAAAATAATATATACATCAATCGTTTTTGTAATTTTTATTTTTGGTATAACTTCACTATACGGACAGAGTATTTTAGGCGTCGGCGCATTTATAGGCGGCGGAACTATAAAGGGAAACTCGCCGGCACAAACAAGCTATACTTCCTCAATATTTGTAGAAACAGAAATGCCATTTGTTAACGATGCATTATTACGGTTAAGTTTGTTATACGCTGCAGATATCAATTCAATTTTACCCGACAATAGGATTATTTATAAACCGTTTGTAAAAGGGATAACACTAAAAACAGTAGTGTGGCAGTCATTAGAGAAAAATTTTTTTCTGGAGGAAGGAATTGGACTGCTTTTATTGAACGATAGAACTTTTAGCGATACAAATGTTTTAGACTTTGGAATATGCGCTTCATTTCTTACCGGGATTGACTTTAGAAATGAAAACGTTATAAAAGGTTTTAGGTTTGGCACCGGCGTGGAATACGGTTTAACATTTACTAATACTCTTGCAAGTTATATCTCTTTTCATCTGCAGGGAGAGTATTATTTTTAAGAAAAAAAAAGCTGCCGGGGCAGCTTTAAATTCTAATATCTTCTTTTTTTCTCTTTTCGGTTTGATTTGTTGCCGGAAGAATATTTCAAATCTCTTTTTTTAGAAGAGAAATTTCCTTTCTTTTTACTTTTTCCCCTATCGGAAGATTTACCCTTATTTGCCGCAATTTCAATAACTATCTCGCGTTTTTTATAAACCTGTCCCTGGAAGCTATTAAGTATAACCTCCTGATAACTACTGTCGGCTTCAAAGAACGAAAAATTACGAAGAATTTCAATTTGCCCGATTTCGATAGTTCTTATATCGGTATAATCGTTTATAAGTCCTATTAGATTTTGAGGTTTTATATTATCCATTGCCCCAAGGTTTATATAAAAACGTGCAAACTCGGTATCGGAACGACCAAAACTACCTTTGTCATCGCCGGCGCCTTTTACATTTAGCTCGGGCGCATTCTGGTAGTAATCGAGAAATCGGTTGAACTCAACCGACACAAACTTTTTAATCAACTCTTCACGGTCTAACCATTCGAGTTTTTTCAAAATCTGGGGCAGGAATGAATTGATCTTTAAATCATCAACCTCAACCTTTTCCATTTTATCAATTAAGTGGAAAAGTTGTTTTTCACAAATTTCTCTTCCGCCGGGTGTTGGAAGAAAAGAAAACTTTTTACCGAGTTTTTTTTCTATCTGTCCTATTTTATGTTTTTCTCTTACACTCGAAATCATTATAGAAGTACCTGCTTTACCTGCCCGTCCTGTTCTTCCGCTGCGGTGAGTATAAATTTCAAGTTCTTCGGGTAAATTATAATTTATAATATGTGTAAGATTGTCAACATCAATACCTCTTGCGGCAACATCGGTAGCAACCAAGAGCGATATATTTTTAATACGAAACTTTGCCATAACTTTATCGCGCTGTATTTGGGTCAGGTCGCCATGCAGAGGTTCGGCGTTATAGCCGTCTTTCATAAGCCATTCGGCAACTTCCTGAGTTTCCATACGGGTGCGGCAAAAAACTATTCCGTAAATGTCGGGGTGAAAATCGACGATTCTTTTTAGAGCAAGATAACGGTCTTTAGAATTTACGAGATAACAAATATGGTTTACATTTTCGGCGCCGGCGTTCTTTTTGCCGATTGTAATTTCAAGCGGTTCAGCCATATAGTTTTTTGCAATTGATGCAACTTCCTTCGGCATAGTAGCCGAAAACAACAGCGTGTTTTTTTCACCGGGGGTTTCACTTAGAATAGATTCCAGATCATCCCGGAAACCCATATTTAGCATCTCGTCTGCTTCATCAAGTACAATGGTTTTTATTTTATCAAGTTTAACAACTTTTCTATTTATCATGTCAAGGAGGCGACCGGGTGTAGCGGAAATAATATGGGCGCCTTTTTTTAGCAATTGAATCTGCCTGTCGATGCTGGCTCCACCAAACACAGCGGCTATTCTTATATCGTTTTTATACTTGGCAAAACCGGAAAGATCATCCGCTATTTGAAGGCAAAGTTCACGGGTTGGGGATAAAATTAAATACTGTGTTTGTTTTGTTTTTGTATCTACATTCTGAATTATTGGCAGACCGAATGCAGCAGTTTTTCCGGTGCCGGTTTGCGCTAGCGCTACTATGTCGCCGCAATCAGGTTTTAATAAATGGGGAATTACTTCTTCTTGCACGGGCATCGGAGTTTCAAAACCCTGTTCTTTTATTGCCTGTAATATTTTTTCTTCAATTCCTAATTCTTCAAAAGTCTTAGACATATATCCTTATTCTTTTATTATTGTTATGTAAAGTTATTACAAATTCCAGTTAATTGCTGTTAATTTAAGTTCCAGTTCCTCAAGTTCACTGGCTATTCTACCCCTCATTTTTTCTGTCTCTTCAATAAATTCAGGTATTAACAACTTATAATAGTTTATTCCATCGAGTATATTTTTTTTGAACAATTTGAAGAATTCATCTTTTTGTGTTGATATAGGTTTTATGCTTTCATCAATTTTATTTGCTAAATAATTGATGTAAAGCGAAATTTCTTTTATAAAAACATTTGGACGATTTTCTGAGGTTATCAAATTTATGCGCCCGTAAATATGATCGACCATTTCTTTCAACCCCGTAATACGCGAAAAGTATGCTAGGTTTGGACCCGGGCAAACAGCAACCGCCTGGCTTTGTTTTGGCGTTATAAAATTATTTACTAATAGGGCAGACGAAATTAAACCCTCACATAAACATGTTTTTTCAACAGTATATTCAATTTGATCGCGAAGTGAATTTTCATCATGTCCGTTTGATTGAAGAAGAGCAATTTTTTTATTTATGTAACTTATAGAAGCAGTGCAAAGAGGTTTTTCAGAAAACTCTAAATTCGATAGTAGAAATTTTTTTGTACAAGGGCTTCCCGGTTTTCCCTGCGAAACTTTAAACATTTTTTCAGCGTCTCTCTCATTTCCTCTAAGGCTATTAAACGGTACTCCAAGAGGTGAGATGTTACTTAAGTATAAATCATCTTCACCGGCGGCGCTTAATTTTTGAAGCGTGTTCTCATCGATATTCATTACCTCGGGAACGAGTAAAAACGGACTTCCCCAGCCTGTTGATGAAACACCATATTTTCTAAACATAAATTGATGCTCTGAAAATGTACCGAGACCACCCTGGACAGTAAGCGAATAAGTCGGTTCATCGCCGCTGAAGTTTATATTTTTTCTGTTCAGTGCTGCAAAAAATATTTCTTTAACGGAATTAAGAAGTTCTTCTTTTCTTTTGTTAAACTCGTCCATTATCGGACCTAATAAATACCCGTCGCTTGCAAAAGCATGTCCACCGCAGTTAAGCCCACTCTCTACTCTATACTCAGAAACCCACAACCCTTTTTTTGCCAGAAATTTTCCGTGAATTAATGCCGAACGGAAATCGCTTACTTTTATTATTATCTTCTTTTTAAAATTACCAACCGCATCGGGATAAAAATCTTTGAAAGTTTCAAGGTAACTGAATAATCTAGGATTCATACCGGCGGAGAAAATAATTGAACTTTCAAGTTCACTCATTGCAAAACCGCGTAGAGCTGAATGTGCATCATTAAATTCGACACCCAGTGTATTTCCTTCGGAATCCAGGTTTGCTTTATCTACTTTAGACATGATATTAACATCAATCGAACCCGGTTTAATTTCTCCTCTAAGAAATGTTTGAAGCGTACTTAATTTATTCGGGTCTCTTTCGCTTAACATTTCTTCATATTTTTGCTTTAACGAAGAAAATGTGGGAAGCATTGCGAAATATTTACTTATCTCGCTTCCTAATACGAACGGGGAATTGCGAAGATTTTCGAAACGCTCTTTCACCATTTCATTTAACATATTAAGATATGCTGTTATACGAAGCGCTCTAACATCATTTGATTTTGTGCCGACAGGAATAAAATTTTTGCCGCTTTCCAGGGTATACTTTTTCCGAAGCATTTCCATCAATGAATCATCTATAAGTGACACGACTGATGAAATACCATATTGGGCGACTTTAAGCGGAGTATCGACTGAAAAGCCAACTCCTAAAACCGGAATGTGAAATTGGTGAATATTATAACTCATAATTTTAGATTGCTATATTCCTGTTGTGTGCAAATTGTTTTCGGGTTGAAAATAAGCATTGGGGGATATTAAATATGCCTGCCGGTTTATTTTCCTTAGAGGAAGTTAAAATAAATTGCTCAAACTATGGGTAAAGTAATTTTAGTACTGGACAAAGCTACAAAAATATTATGATATTACCATACATATTATTACCCCCTTTTGTAAACTAAATGTAATAATTAACAACTATAAGTGGGAAAATGGTCAAAAAACAGTGCCTTCAACAAAAAATCGGGCGCAGGGTATGCCCCCGGTCTATCGTCCCGCCGATAAACCAAATTCAATAAATATATTACACCCCTACTTTAACAACTACCTTCTTTACAAATTCGGAGTCAGTAATTCTAATTCCGGGCATATGTAAATCATCGGGGAAAAATATTGCAAACATACCTGTCTATAATTTTTGATTGATTCACACCGCTCAGGAATACTTGTGTGTAGCTTTTTGAAAAGCTTTTTCATTTTAGAAAACAAATTATTTTCCCATTGCCTTGTAATTAGGTTCCCAAATCGCATTTAATATTTTCCATTCATTGCCAATTTTTGCAAGGTGCAGGTAATCAATAAATTCTGGGCTAATACTTTTAGCGCTGGCAATATTTATACCTATCTCTGTAATTGATATTTTCAACTGATTCTTAAGCGCATCATTGCCTTTCAATTGATTTGGTTTTTGTCCTGTCCATGAAACCATTTCTGTATAACTTGCTTTGAGCATTTCAGTATTTTTTCCATCTCTTGAAGGCACGATTCCTCTTTTTGCTAAATCTTTGTGAAGACTTTTTTCCATTCTAGAAACGTCAGCGCTGTACCACCCTTCGATATAATTAGCAACTGTTTCTTTGATTGATAAAGAATCCTGTTTGGTTTGAGATTTTGCAACAGATTGAAGCAGTAAAACAGATAAAGCAACAAAAAGCAATTTTTTCATAATTTTCCTCTTTATTTAGATTAGATGTTCAAATGATTAATAGCCATTTTTATTCAATTTGTATATGTATTTAACGGCGGAATGGCTTTTATAGTTTTATAAACTAATTCAATGCCTTAACTCTAATATTAGACTGATTTTCTCCATTCAAGAATATTCTATGTATTGCTTCTTGGAAATCCTTCTCATTAGCACTATATATATCTATAAACTTTTGGGGATTGATATCGAACAGAGGGAAGCATGTACTCTGCACTTGTACCATTAGTTTGTGCCCCTTCTTAAAAGTATAACAAATATCATTCAGTTTAAATTTTACTTTAGTTATTTTGCCAGGGACAAATGGCTCGGGTTTTTCTAAACTGTTTCTATATTTTCCGCGCATCACGCCCTGACGAACAAGAGCCTGATATTCTCCCATATGCGTTTTATCGGATATACCTTCATAATCAGGTTCATCCTGAGGATACACATCAATTACTTTTACAAACCAATCCGCATCTGTCCCCGTGGTGGAAACATACAACTCAACCTCAATTTCCCCGGCTATTGTAAAATCTTCTTCTAACGTTGGCGTTTGATAATAAAGAACATCCGGTCTGCGGGAAGCAAATCGCTGATCGGTAATCATAAAATTTGAATCCCATCCGTTTTCGATTTTATAACTGTGTGGGACGGGCTTTTGGAGGTCGCTAACAAATTCATCAAAAAGGATATTTTGTTCCTTACTTTTTTCTTCAGATAAAACATTGTCTTTTGAAAAATAGAATTTTTTCTCATTCGTGTTTTGGGAAGGCCATGATTGAAATTGCTGCCAGTTCAACTTTCCCACATCGTACACAAGAGCTTCAGGAAAATTGAATTGTCCTTTCCCTTTCAAATGATAATTGAGAAAAGGGATTATAACAGAATCTTCATAGAACTGTCCGGTGGATTTTTTGTTGACGAGTATTTCGGAATATCTTTCTTCTCCATAAGGGATCCAATCTGTATGAAACCATGGACCCATTATTAGTGAGTTATTATTTGATTTATTCTTTTCAATTTCTTTGTAAGAGTTCAAAGTTCCAAAAAGATTTTCGGCATCGTACCAGCCGCCGACATTCAAGACGTGAGTTTTGATATTTTTCAAATATGGACGAATATTCCTCGCTTGCCAAAACACATCATAATTACCGTGAGACATCATTTCATTCCAGAAGGGAAGTTTGTCATTAAAATATTTTTCATTCCAGTTTTTAAGAGGACCGACATTTAAGAAAAAGGAATAGAGGTCGGGGGATGGATAGTCCAATATGCTTTCAGGAGAATCGGAAATCAGATTTGAACGTTGCACTCCATTAGTTCTGAAAAAGTCAATAGCCTGTAATAAATGAAATGCGCCGTTGCGGTGAAAGTCATCTCCCTCAAACCAATCAGTAATGGGTGCTTCGGAAGCAACTGCAACTAATGCGGGATGTTTCGATAGCAATGCCATTAAACTATAGATTGCATGATATGAACCGCCCCACATTCCAATTTTGCCGTTATTATTTGATACATTTTTTAATAACCACTCGAAAGTATCATATGCATCTGTGCTTTCATCAACATCATTATTAGATGTTTTGTTTGGAATGAATGGGCGTATTTCAACAAATTCTCCTTCGGACATTCTTTTACCGCGGACATCCTGATAGACAAAAATATATCCCTCTGTTTCAATCGACCATATTGAACCGAGTAAACTTCTAAAAACATTTGGTTCATATGGTCCAATTCCATAAGGAGATCTTACAACAAGAAAAGGATGTTTTTCCGTTGAGCTTATTGGAGAATAGATAATTGTTTTCAGTTTTATTCCATCCCTCATTGGAACATCAACAACCACCTTAGTATAGTTTTGTAATGTATAAATAAACCTTTGCGTAACAAACCAATCTTTCAGTTCATTCGATTTCTTAAATTTCTCAATAGCAGTATCAAATTGACCGGCAGTCATATAAGCCCTACCTGATTGATAGAAAACCCAATATGATTTGGGATATTCATTTGTAGTCAAATCGAAAATACTTAACGCTTCTTTGAATTTATTTTCTGTAATTAATTTTTTGCCGACATTAAGTAATTCACCCCCAGAGATAAAATACTTAGCTGTATCACTCTTGATCTGTTGGTATTTTTGAATTGCCGAGTCAAGTCCATCCTTGGAGATATTTTCGATCAGTACTTGAGATATTTTTATCTTACCTTGGGCTTGAACTGAAATTGATATTAAAAAGAATAAGCTTACAAGTATAAATCCTGATAGATTTTTTTTCATAAACCATTGCTCACTTTATTAAATTTTAGATTTTTTGTGATGTTTCCATTATCGGTTTGGATTAAAAAGCCATCAACTTTGTTAGCAGTTCCTCTTATAAATTTTACTTCTCTTAACCAATACTTACTTGAAACGTATAGATCGTTTTCAACTGAAGAAAGGGGCACATCTTCATTAAGTAAACTTTGGACCACTAATCTATCCTCTTTTATATTTACAAAATATATTGTATTTATTTCTTCAGAATAATAACTGCCGATTAAATCCTTAATCTTCTCTTTATTCTGAATGAAAGGCGTAATTTTTTTGAACAAATATTCTTTGCCTTCAATATTTGCTTTAACTGCTTTGCTCTTGCCATTCACATCGCAGATGAATTCGTAATAATTGTCCGCTCCGACAACAAAAAAACTTTTTTCGTTTTCAGCATAGAGACGGTTGTTTGAAGCCAAAGGCCAAGTATGGAGCACAAAGTTATCGGGTGTAATTTTAACTTTAGCAAAATAGTAAAGCCTATCTGCATTATCAATCTTGTAAACATAGTCGCCAACATAATTCTCGAGAATACTTTTGGATACATCTATTTCAGTCTTATCTTCATTAACTAAAACTGAAGATTCATTTTCCTCTTCATGTTTTGTATTGAATAGAATATGATTGACATCTTCATCAACATAAACTTGCGACGGATCTCTGTTGGTAATAAACACTGTAGATATATTTTGTTCTGGGAAAAAAGTAATTTGACTTAAAAATCCTCCCCATGAACCGCCGTGAGAAATAGTTTTGTATCCATGCCATTCACCTTTTTCAAGGCCAAAGTTATAGGGAATCTCAGTTCCGTTATTCAAATATGTTGGGCTTTGCATTAGTGCAAACAAATTTTCGTCACCAACACTTTTTGACTGAAAATTTATCGCCCACTTTGCCATATCATCAATTGATGCGAACAGCGAACTTGCTCCAATAGCTGCTAAATTATTTGCTCTGTTTTTATAAATCCCTTCATTATCTTCTTCATAGGAAGATGCTCTATTCATAACAATTTTGGTTGGGTCATCAAAAATTTGAGTGGATTTCATTCCTAACGGAATAAATATAGTTTTCTCAATCCAATCTTTAAATGGCATCCCGGTAATATTAGAAACAATATGAGCTAATAAAAAATATCCTGTGTTTGAATAGACATGTTGTTCACCGGGATTGAAATTCAATTCCTTTTGATTGCTTATTAATTTCATCAAGTAGGAATCTTTAATCACATCACCTTTATCATGTCCTGCCAGTTTGATAAGAGGAACCCAATCCCGAAGACCACTAGTATGCCCTAATAGGTGTTTTATTTTTATAGGCGTCCCAAAGTCATGCATCTCCGGTAAATATTTTCTTATATCGTCTTCAAGAGATAATAATCCTTCCGAAATTAATTTTGCAACTGCAAACCCGGTTAACTGCTTTGCAATTGATGCATAATCACAAACTGTTGAAGTTGTAAAAGGAACATCATTTTCAACATCGGCAAATCCAAATGCTTTCTTATAAATGATGTTGCCATTTTCAATTATCGCAATAGCAAATCCCCCTTCAATTTTAGGATTATTTAGACTAGAATAGATACTATCTATTTGCTTTAGTTTATCGTTACTAAATAGCTGATTTTGTCCAATGATGTTTTGAGCGGCCATTAAACTAATAATTAGAATTTCTATGATTTTCATGTTTCTCATTTTTAATACCTTTATAAATTAATTTACCCAAGTCTAAAACAGCAATTAAATTGAAGTTTCGTAAAAGCATAAATACTTTTTTAAAAGTGAATCATGTTGAGATAGCTATATTTTTGATCAATTTCTATTGCCAGCACATAAAATCAAATGAATGCAAATAATCAACTAAGACGCTTATTACATATTGAGGAATGTATGAGTTCATCGCAACAATATCATTTTTTTTATTTCATGAAAATTCCCGGCTGTCAACTGATAGAAATATATTCCGCTCGCAAGTTTATCGGCATTAAATTTATACTCATAAATCCCTGCTTCTTTTATCTCATCAATCGCTTTAATTACAACTTCCCCCAGAATATTTGTAATAACCAATTTTACCGGAGCTTGTTCATTTATTTCATACTTTATTGTTGTTGAAGGATTAAAAGGATTCGGGAAATTCTGAAAAAGATTATATCCGGTTGGTTTTGGAAGTTCATTTTTAACATTTGTATTCACATCGTTTTTTACGCAGCGAACAGATAATGCATCATCAGGATGAAATCCTCCAATTGTCATTTCAGCATTATCATAACTTAATTTAATTCCCGCTACTTCGGGATGACTTGGAACCGATTGGTCCGTCGAAGTAATAAAGGCGCTATAATTTCCGATCCATTGAAATTCTTGCCAGAAGGCGAACATCCCCGCAGGCAAAGCTGTAAATCCGCTTTCGTTTGTTGCGCCGGTATTAGGACTCAACCAATGTTCATTACCAGTTTCTTTTATTTTTCCTCCGGCGATGGCTGTACCACCTAAATAATCGGCAAGCTGCTGCCATTCTGCTTTGCTTGGAAGGTGCCAGCCTGTCGGTGCAATTCCATGCACATTGCTTGGATTAGTATTACTGCTTGCTTCGCCTTTCATAGCTGCAGACCAAGAATATAATCTGCCATAAATTTCTGAGTTGGTGCTATCGTTGTTATAATCGAAATATGGAATTGGAGTCCCATTGCTATAATGAGTACTTCGTAAGTTTTCCGCCATCCATGTCTGATTGCCAATTTTTATTGTTTTGTATGTGTTGCCATCATAGTCAGTAACTAACGTAGTATCTATTATTAAGTCATAAATAACTTTTGCATCAACCCAATACGGGGTATAACCATGGTCTAAGAATTTCATCGTGGTGTAAAAAAAATACTTTCCATCCGGAGTTATCTGTGGCGTCCCGTCTTCAAAAGCGGTGTTTATATTTGCGCCTAAATTAATTGGATCGTTCCATTCACCATTCTGGTTTCTGCTGCTTATGTATAGATCGTGCCAACCATATCCGCCGGTTTTAGTGGACTCGTAAATTATAAACTTTTCTTCCGGTTCAACATATCCAACTGATTCTCCAATATCTGTATTTATTGGGGCACCAATATTTTCCGGTTGAGTATATTGCCCGTTAACAAACTCAGTTTTATAAATATCAAGAGTGGACCAAATAATAGGCGGCGAATTATTAGTGTCTAACATAGAAAAATAGACTGTTTTATTTTTTGTAATATAAAACGAAGTGGCTCCGGAAAAATTTGAAGGTAACGGTATGTTTAACGCGACCGGTTCAGTCCACCCTGCCGGGGTTCTTGCAATGCTAAAAATAAATCCGCCGGGTCTTTGCGAATAAAAATATAAGGTATCACTACTTTCTGAAAACACAGGGTTACCGTCGAACGTACTTGTTGAAAACGGCGCTTTAGCTGGAGTTGTCCACTGGTCATTAACACATTTAGTGTACCATATTTCATGGGTTTCACTTGCAGCAAAGTATTTAACAAAATACATTTCGCTGCCATCCGGGGAAAATACCGGTGAACTTCTCCACCACCAATTACTAGTCGCTATATATAAGCTACTCGGGGCAAATTTTACAGGCGTATTGCCCGGAGTGGTTTGACCAACATAAGGCAAACATTGACCTAAGGAGTGCGCTGAAAAAACAACAATTACTGTTGCCACGATTAATAAGATCTGAACGGTATATTTTATTTTCATCTTCCTGCCATCATTTTAAATATTTTACATTATTTTTTTGTCGAACTTAAAAAGTAATCCATGTTTTTTATTAGCGGGTTTCTTTTAATATACGTGCGAGCACCATGCTCAATAAAAAATAGTTTTTACTTTCTTTTAAGAGTTGTTGGTATTACTTCATATTTCATCGTAACAGTATCATTTTTTTTATCTTCTGATTACTTCCCGCGGTAAGTTGACAGAAATAGATACCGCTTGTAAGATTGGCGGCATTAAAACTGTATTCATAAACTCCCGCATCTTTTTTTTCATCAATCGCAATAAAAACAGCCTCCCCCAGTATATTTGTAATGTTCAATTTAACATGCGCCGGTGTTTTTAATTCGTACTTTATAGTTGTTGAAGGATTGAATGGATTAGGATAATTCTGAAAAAGATTAAAGCCTGTTGGTTCGGAATACTCGCCCTTAACATCAGTGATCAAATTGAAAATAGCTTGTGCATCCATCCAATATGGATTACCTCCTAAAGCGCCTGGTACCCATGCGTCAAAAAAGAAGTACTTGCCGTCACGAGATATTATCGGTGATATAACGTCACCGGAATTGATCTCGTGACCAAGGTTTATTGGTGATGACCATGTATCGTCCGGATTTTTTTTACTGATATAGATGTCGGTATTTCCGAAGCCACCAGGACGTCTTGAGCTAAATATAATAAACCGTTCTTCTGGATCGATGTATGGTGTAAAGTCGAGCTCCGGGCTGCAAATAGCTGTGAGTTTTTGAGGTGACTGATATTGACCGTTAACAAAACGCCACACATAAATATCTTCATTGTCCCGAAAACTTAGCTCAGCATAAATATTTCCATTATCTGCAATCGAAAACTGCCAGCCGGTTGAATATCCGGAAGGGAAAATTAAATTTAATGCGACAGGGGATGACCAGACACCATTAGTTCTTGTCACTCTAAAAATTAAACCGTTTGATCGAGCCGAGAGGAAATATAATGTATCTTTATTGCGAGAAAAGTATGGATTATTATTTTCATAATTGTCATTAGAGAAGGGAGCTTTTTGAGGAGAAATCCAACCACCATTAACACATTGGGTAAACCATATTTCCATTCTACCGGGATTATATCGATAAATTGCATAATACATTTCAGTCCCATCGGGGGAAAATGATGGGGTTCCGTGATATTGCCAGTCGTTAGTTGCCGCAAGACTATCAGGCACCAATCTCAGCGGGATATTATCTGGAGGAGTTTGGTTAAGATAGGGAAGACATTGCGCTATTGATTCTGTTGTTAACAGAAGAGTGGCGCATGCCCAGATAACTATAAAATATAAAATGCTTTTTCTTTTCATCAGCAACCTCAATTTTTATTTAATACTATTTAAATTCTTGCTTTCCGGTTATCGTAAAATATTCGATACTGATTCTCATGAGCAACTTTTCAATAGATGACCGAAAAACGTGATGTTAACTTAATTTAAGTCCCTGGTTAAATAAATCTTCACTTCCTTAACGGTTGATTTTGTTCGTAAGCGGTAAAAAACCTGTTATGTTTTTAACTAATAAATCAAATTTTCTTTTTACCTTTATAGTGTTACTAATCAGATTTGTTTATAGCTAATAATCAAAAATGTTTTTACGATTTATTAAAAAATGAAACATCCTAAAACAGGCGAAAAATTATTTTCTAACCGCAAAACGTGGTTTTGGGTTGGTCATTCATTATTTTGGGTAACTATTGGTATAGGAAGTAATTTTGTAAACAATTCAGTGGTCAAATCATTTTGCGAACTCGGATTATTAATCATTATGATCGTCTCTGGCTTTTTGACTTTTTACCCTCTGCGTTATATATATAAGAAATACAATTGCCACAGATATAATTTATTTTTGCTGATCCCTTTAGTTACAGCATGTTCGATTTTTGCCGGATCATTATGGACTTACTCCCAAATATTTATATACTATTTAATAAATGGAACACCATTAATTCTTAATCCATTTCTTATAAGTCGATCGCTGTATCTCAATTCTTTTGCCGGTTTTCTTTGGAGCAGTCTTTACTTAGGTTATAAGATTTGGGAAGAATGGAACGATCAAAAATATCAATTAGAACACGAACGTACTCTATTAAAAACATCGCAATTAGAAATGCTCAAATACCAGTTAAATCCCCATTTTTTATTTAATTCCCTTAGCTCGCTTCGAGGATTAATTACCGTTGATCAAGTAAAAGCTAAAAGTATGGTAACACAAATTTCTGAATTTTTAAGATACTCTTTGCTTGAAGGGAAAAACAATGAGGTACCGCTGATTAAAGAGATTGAAATTATCAAACAATATCTTAGTATTGAACAGGTACGTTACAATGAAGATTTAATTGTTGAGTTTGACATATCTCCTGAAACAAATGATTTTATGATTCCTATATTTTTAATTCATCCGCTTGTAGAAAATGCAGTGAAACATGGAATGCAGACAAGTGCACTTCCGTTAAAAGTTTCCGTCCATTCGGAAATAAGAGACAGCGCTCTTATAGTGGAGGTTAAAAATTCAGGAAGCTGGATTGGAAACGATAAAAAAGTTGACGCTGCCGGAACCGGTATAGGATTGCAGAATATTAAAAAAAGGTTAGAGCATTCCTTTCCGAACAGTCATTTATTTGAAATAAAAAAGGGAATTGATTTTGTAAATGTAGTTATAACAATTTATGCGCAAACTGAATGAGTAAACAAAAAATTTATAGAACTCTTATTGTAGATGATGAGAAATACGCACGTATTGATTTAAAAGATATGCTTTCCGTTTTTCCAAACATCGAGATCGTGGGTGAAGCAAAAAATATAAAAACAGCGGTTGAATCGATTGAGCAACTAAAACCCGATTTGATATTTTTAGATATTCAGTTCCCCGGCGAAACAGGTTTTGAATTATTTGAGAAGAAAAATATATCCGCCAAAGTAATATTCGTTACGGCATACGATGAGTATGCAATTCGAGCATTCGACGTTAACGCGTGCGATTATTTGTTAAAACCTGTCAACCCAGAGCGGCTTGCACTTGCAGTAAAACGTTTACAAGAAAATCGAGAACAATCAATTCCAAATAACATTTCGCTTACAAAAAATGATTCAATATATATTCAGATAAATTATAACTATTATTTTATTCGTCTTGACACAATAATAAAAATTACTTCGGCAGATCACTTTACAGAAATTTTAACAACGAAAGGATTAAAAGGTTTGACAAACAAAAATCTCCGTGACTGGGAAGAATCTCTTCCTAAGGAATCTTTTATTCAAGTCCACAGATCAACAATTATTAATATGAATTTTGTAGAAAAAGTTGAAAGAGGCGCCAACTATTCCTATCGTCTTTATTTGAAAAATATTGAAGCGCCAATTTCAATCAGCAGAAGATTTGCTTCGCAGATAAAATCGAGAATGGCTTTATAATTAAATTTTAGATTTAAAAAAATACCGGTTATTCTTCACTAACTCTACAATTGCATTTCTGAGTTTCTCTCCTACTAAGCGTGGAGAAGTAACTATGCTGGCCTTTTCAACACAAACTTCAGCGGCTCCTTGAAATCTGAATGCTTTTGAAAGCAGATCATATTTATAGTTCAATAAAGAATAGCGGTCGAAATTTTTTCCTTTATATTTAAGCAATGATTCATCTAAAAATGACAAGGAAATTTCAGTTTTTCCCAAGTCTGCCTATTCTTAAGCTTGCTTTAGAATGTTACCAGCTTCTAGACTAACTTGTTCTTGCGCGAAGCAAATAGACTCGATCATAAATAATATTAATAGACTAAAAAAATGCATTTCATATTATATTCTTGTTTTTGTTTTATCAAAAATATTTGTTATTTCATTACTCTTTCAACCCACTTCTTGTAAAGTTCAATCGTTTCTTCGCTTGGTGCTTGATGCCCTTTTTCGGGATCAATCTGAAATTCCACTTGTGCGCCGGCATTCCTTAATTTTTCAGCAGCATCTTTAATTGCAGCAATTTTGATGTTCATATCTTTCTCGCCGTGAAAAATGAAAATAGGAATTTTATCAAACGAACTCAGATTATTTTCATCTATGAAACTTGGTGCATCTTTATTCCAAGTAGGTGTGCCGCAAAAAACAGCAAGGGCTTTATACTTGTTTGGTGTCTCAAAGAAAGTACGGTATACGCCATAACCGCCCATTGAAAAACCGGTAAGAAGAATTTTGCTGTCATCAATTGAATAATCTTCTTTAACAGCTTCAATTACTTCAGCTATATCTTCCTGCGCGTTATCTTTAGCAAAACCATTGGACTTACCACGTCCTAAAGGTCCAACAGCAATAAAATCGTTTGGAATAGATGCTCGGCTACCCATAATAGAAGTTTCATCCGATGCACTGCCGTGCAAGAACACCATTAGAGGATATTTCTTTTGTGGGTCGTAATTATCCGGAAGATAAACCATATATGGTTGAAATGAATTATCGAGTTTTGATTTGTACCCTTTGCGAATAAAACCTCGCATAATCTTGAATGGATCTTCTCCTCTATCGGACAGATTTATCGTCCTCATAAGGTTTTTTAATTCAAACCGCTCTCTTAAGCATGTTTCGTATTGTTTAAGAGATTCAATCTTTTTCTTTAATTCTTGTATCATAAATAGTTGTGAATTGAAGGAGCCCCTAGAAAGTGAATTCTTATTTTTTTCTAGTCTTGCCTTTAGATCAGATTCATCAAATTTTTGTAGAACAGATAGCCCCATTGATCCACGGCTATCTTTACCTTGAGAAGTCCAACGCATTTCATACGCTCCCTCGAGCAACTGCGATGAGTTAAGAGAAAATTCATGTTTAGTTATTCCCGGATTGCATTCATAACTAATAAGTTGACGCATTCCAAGTGTTTCCGGTGTTCCCAGGAAAACATTAACGCTTTCTGTAATCGGCTGGTTTGAAGCGGTAGTTGCAACCGCATTTAATGGCTGCCCCTCGGTTATATGTCCTTCTTTTATAGAAACAAATGTTTGCGGATTTCCTTCCACTACCGGTTTCTGAAAACGAAGAGTTTGGTATGATCTCTTTTTAAATTCATAACCATGACCATCATCGGCTACCTGGTAATACATTCCACCTTTGGGTTCAACTGCCTTGATGAAAGAAATGTTAAATCCAATTTCCTCTGATAACCAAGGATGATAAGGACGGACATCTGTCCATGGCAGGAATAACTCGAAACTGATCTTTCCATTACCTTCATGTGATTCTATTTTTGTTTCGAGGCTTGTTGGAATGAATAGCTTATCAACATTATAATTCCAGAATATATGTCTTTGCCATATACGGTCGGGTGTGTTCACTTCGGAACATGCTAGTTCATAAAATTCATCTGTTTGTTCATTGTTTGCCTGAGGTTTGCCAAGAAGTAAAAGAAAACCATCTCCATTTTGAAATGCTCTGTCACGGAATGTAATATGCTCTGCATCTGCTTCAATAAACACATAAAAGAATTCCGTTCCATAAGCCAATCGGTAAGTAATCGGAATTATGGCATCCGTCTTTTGCCTACTTATATAACCAAAATGCCGGGGGGGAAGGAAATCTAATTTTTTATCTAAAACACCGTCAATAACCGGTGCTTCAGAAAGAAAATTAATTTCCTGTTGGTTAACCATTGGCACATTAGTTAGAGTATCAACAACCCATTGCGATTGACACACTGAAAATTCTGCAGTAAAAAAAATGATACTTATTATAAAGCGTTTCATTATGATTTTCCTTTAAATTATTTTATGTTATGCCAGTTATACACATAAGCAATGGACGCAATTACTTCCATTGATAGATACAATCCCATCTTGCCATTCGTCATTATTATAACTCCATCACCTGAAGATGTAGATGTGCCCAAAACGCAACTTGCTCCAAAGTTATTGCCGCCGGGATGGAAAAAATATTTTTTGTCACCTTCTCCCATCAGAAAGACGCCAAACCTTAACTGAGAAAAACCGGAAAATTCCTGTGGATCAACATCTGCCGTTTTTGCGAAGATTGTATTAACTGATACTTGTTTTAGAATTTTATTGGATTTGCCTTTGCTTGCCAGCATTAATTCTATTGCGAATTTTGCAACATCAGTGGGAGTTGTAACCAACCCGGCATTTCCCAAAGCTGAAGGATGCAGTCCATATTCTTGCGGTTCTCCGGCTTGATTATGTGGTGTTGAAAGTTTAGGATATACTTCTGGTGGTAAAGGATATTGCATAAAACTGGAGTTCATGTTCAATGGATCAAATATATATTTCTGAACGATCTCTTTATACGGTTTATTGAGGTAATCCTCCAGAATTAATTGAATAATCATATATCCGAAGTTGGAATACTGATAAGTTGTGCCGGGCAAATAGTCAAAATGAAGCGAATCATTAATAGCAGGTGACTGTCCGTTTAATACCTGAACTAAAGTAGGAGAAGAATTCTCTTCATATGAATATCCTTGCCCTGGCCGGTTAATACCAGATTTGTGTGTTATCAACTGTCGAAGTGTTACCTTATTTTTAATTGTATCGTAAGGAATTTTCCATGATCTCAAATAATTGTTTATATCTTCGTCGAGATCAAGTTTACCTTCTTCAACCAAGCGCATTACAATTACTGCTGCCAATGTTTTTGAAGTTGATGCTGCCTGAAAAAGTGTTTCTGTATTAACGGCATTATTTGTATTTGATTCTAATGCTCCATAACCTTTAGCCCAGTCTATTTTGAAATCCTTAATAACAGCTATACTAACACCCGGAACATTGTAGGCTTTCATCCGATCTAGGATATTCATTTTAGGCAAGGAATCTGTCCGCTCTGAATCAAATATTAATCCGATATTTCCTGCCATAGACTTAGCTTCAATTAAGCTGTTTTCTACATTTTTAATCCTTTCGTCTTTTGATTGATCATTTTGTCCCTTCATTGTTGCAGAACAAAATAGAATTACGACCATTAAAAGGTTTACAATCATTTTAAAAAGACTTTTCATTTTAGTTCCTATGTTAATTTCAGAATAAAGCATTTTATCGTTTAACAATTTGTCTATTGTTGATCAATTATTTTTTTTAAATACTCAGTGCTGCAAGGTGACCCGTACCATTTTTGAGTTTCTTCATCAAAGGTATAATTTGAAACAATTCCTACAAGATTTCCGTCAGAATCTACAACCGGACCGCCGCTGGTACCGGCAAGATTACTATCATCCCCATGCTCAATTAATATATGGCTCTCTATATTTTTATAATATTTTGCATTGTAAATTCTTTGGGGTCCGGTTTTATCCGCAAAACTCCAGCCGACAATATAAACGGGTTCACCCTGCTTTAATTCAGTTTCTCTTAGTCTTACCGGAGTAACATCACTTTTATTTTCTTTAATGCTGAACACCAGGTAGTCAGCATTAACATTACTTTCTCCAATCAATTCGTTTCTATCTTCGTTCAACAGTTTATCTGTAATTACAAATTTTGTTGAATCATCCTTTCTTTGCATTCTCCACTCTTTTAGTGTTCCTTCAAAATGTACGCCCTTCATTTCTTTTGATTTTGCAACCCACAGCGCATGTTTGCACGTAACAGCAAAAATTCCTTTTTCTGTTTCCAATAAAAACGAACATCCGGCAAGCGGATTGTTTGCAGTACTATCATAAAACTCCACGTGATTAATCATTGTGAATAGAGGAAATTTCTTTTCATTCTTGTTAACACTATCACCACCATTAATTTGGGTTAGACATAAAAAAGTAATTAAAGTCAGCAAAGTAAAATTTATCTTAATCATGGTTTCCTTTTTGATTAAATTGAAAATATTTTGGAATGTCAATTATTTAAAATCATTTAGTCTAAATTTTCCATTCGGGATTACATATAATTAAATGATGTGTAATTATTTACAATCATGGCGGCATAAAAAATGAACAACGAGGAGCAAGGTTGATTATTCATTTTGTTTTTTTTTTTTGTAAGGATTTAATTCATCTATCATTTTTGTTGAAACCCAATAGTAATTACTATTTGAATAGCCGCCATTTGGAACAGGATATCCTCCACAGAAGAAAAGATATTTTCCATCATAACTTAAAGTAGGAAACCAGATGTTTTCAATTTTAAGTTCGTGGCTTATACATCTGGCACTTGTCCATTCGCCGTTTGGCATTCTAAAACTAACATAGAGATTCATCATCCTGGAAAATCCACCCGGACGATTTGACATAAAAACAAGACAACTATTATCTGGAGCCATAGTTGGTTCGGTATCGGCATATTCTGAGTTAATTTCTGATCCCAAACAAACCGGTTCGGAATATTTTCCATCAACGTATTTTGAATAAAATATATCTGATCCTCCGGAAACACCCGGCACCTTGTTTTTATTATCACGGCAAAAATAAATGGAACCATCCGAAGCTATCCAAGGCTGCGATTCATCCTCCGAGGTATTCACAGGGAATCCAATATTATAAGGGTCGCCCCAACCATCGCCAACTCTTTCTCTAAACCAAATGTCAATATCCTTGCTCCCGCCATCATTACTTAAATTTGCTCTTGATTGGTAATACAACCTATCTCCATTAGCCGAATATGTTGGACCATTTTCTTTATATCTTAGCGAAAAAAAAGATTCAACAGGAGGTGCCCAGGTTCCATCGTTTTTTTGTTTTATAAATAATCTTTCAAATATATCAACGCCATTGTCTGAAGTTGTAATAACCCAGAAGACCTCCTTACCATTAGGGGAAAAGAGAAGTTTACCATGTAGATATTTATACATATTAAATACTTTCGGCATAAAAATTTCGGGAGTAGTGCCAGGAGGTTTTTGACCAAAGTAAGATCCTTTTAATACAGGAAATTCTTTTTGTTCGGTCTGGCAATTAGAAATTGATAATTGAAAAAGGATTGTTGTCATAATCAATAAAATATTTTTCATTTTATACCTTGTATGGACTTTGCATTTTAATTTTTATCAAAATCCGAAATCTTAAATGAAAGACCTGCTTTGATATCAATGAACTTATTACCAAATGTACTTTTATAAATTCCTTGTGCCTTTTCATCGTTGCAATGGCCGGCAGCAATATATTTTGTTAAACCTTTTAACTGCTCGGCAATACCTTTAATTTTATCCGGATACTTTTCCCCTTCAAGGTGAAATCCTCCCATCACAAAATAAACCTCTTTTTTTAACTGTGCTTTTGCATGTTTAACAATTTCCACAATGCCCGGATGAGAACATCCCACTAAAATGATAAGTCCTTTCGATGTATTTATCACTAAAGCTTGTTCATATGTTTGTTCTTCCATTACACCTGTAGAATAAAAATGATCTCCAATTTTTGTGGGCTCCTCAATTTTTAAAGTATTTGAAACAATCTTATCAGCATCCTCAAGTGTGTTTTCAACATAACCTTTTGCTTTGGAAGTTTGTGTTTTGGGATATTCAGATGGAAGAATTAGAAGCGGTTTATTACATTTATCTATAATGCCAGACAAACCACAAATATGGTCTGTGTGAAGATGTGAAACATAAATGAACTCTATCTTTGAACAATCGATATCAAGTTTTTCTGAATTTTTTTTTAGAATATCTTTGCTATTTCCTGCATCGAATAAATAAGATTTTTCTTCGATCTCAATTAGGCATGAGAATCCTTGGTCTCCGATAAATGAATCATTCAAAGGCACGTTATCATAAAGGATTGAAAATTTAATTTCTGAGGGGTCGATCAAATCTTTTTGACAATAAATGACAGACATGTGAAAAAGAATTGCGACTACAATAAAAAATAGTTTTATCATATTTTTTCAACATTTTTTTAACTGGAAGATACTCCATTAAAGAAAAGGTATTTGTTCAGGCTTCTCAATAGCTAACTTATTGCCATGAGTGATCTTTGCTGCAGAGGATTTAGATTGAGAGAATCTTTCTTCCTTCTTTAATATAATTTGCAAGTCCCTCGCCCATATATTTTACATCAATGCCAAGCTGTGCTAGTTTTTCCGAAACCTGATATTTGTCTGCGCATGCTTTACAAGCTTCTATTTTAATTCCCACAGCTTTCATTTCTTCAATTCGTTTTTGAAGCGCTTCATCATTCGCAAGCAAATTAGCTGATGGTCCCCAGATAAGTAATGTGATTTTCCCGGCTTCCCACCATCCATACTTGGGCGCATTTTGTGTAAACATAAAAACCATGTTTTCTGCAACTTCTTTGTCGCCGCTTGTCCAAAGGATTACCAGTTCCTCCGAATTTGACCCGGTTGCTTCTTGAGCAAAGATTGCGCTGTTAAATAAGCGTGCTGATAACACTAATAATAAGATGATGCCGATTTTTGTTTTCATTTTATCCTCATTAATTTCAGAAATGATATTTCTCTTTTATCACGGGCAAGTATGTTCTGCCAATTTCAAGAGATGTTTTTTTGTTATCGTTCATCACTGCGGAATATTTGCCGGTGAATGATTTCTTAATTTTATTTATATGTGCTGCGGCAGCAATTACACTTTTATGAATTCTTAAAAATTTATCCGGGTCAAGAATCTCTTCCAACTTTTTTAATGTAAAATCAAGAAAGTATTCATGATCGTAAGTTTGTAAAAAAACATATTTATCCGACGAATGGAACCAATAGACCGACTCTGCCTGAATCAGGAGTATCTCGTCTTTTACTTTTACTGAAAAATGTTCCGGATACCTTCCTCTGTCAATCATATTTTTTAACATTAAAACAAATTGAGGTTCAAGTTTGTCAGTCATCAATTTTACTTTGTCGATAGCTTTTTTAACTCTCTCAATGGATGTTGGTTTAAGAAGATAGTCGACTGCATTTTCCTCAAAAGCTTTTATTGCGTACTCATCATATGCAGTAACAAAAATGATCTTAGGAAGGTAGGTTACTTTTTCCAGAACTTGAAATCCGGATAATTCCGGTAAACGAATATCAAGGAATACAAGTTCAGGTTTAAGAGTCGAAATTAATTCAACAGCGGTAATACCATCCTCGGCTTCTCCGATGATTTCAATTTCCGGGAAATTGGAAAGAAGATTTCTCATTCGTTCCATAACCGGATGCTCATCTTCAACTAATAATGTTCTAATTTTCATAAGGTAATTTTAATGTTACTATTGTTCCACCGGTTTCACAGGGAAGAATTTCAAAAACAGCTTTACCGGAATAAATCAATTTAAGTCTCTGCTCAATACTGTAAATACCAAAACCAGAACCTCTGTAATTTGATTTGATTCCTATACCGTCATCTTTTACTTCAATCGAAATGAAACTACCATCAGCATTAATAGAGACTCCAATTTTCCCCCCCTCTTTTTTGGGCGATAACCCGTGTATAATTGAGTTCTCTACTAATATTTGCAAAATCAACGGCGGGAATTGGCTACTGATTAGGGATTTATCGACATTAATTTCATAGTCTAATCTGTCACCCATCCTGGTTTTTTCTATTTCAAGATATTCATTAATTAATTGTAATTCTTCCTCAAGTTTTATCAATGCATTATCGGGAAGTGATAAAACTTTTCGGTAAATATCGGACAAATTAAAAATAATTTTTTCAACTTTTTCAGGCTGATTCCTTACCATCCCCATCATTGTATTAAGTGTGTTAAATAAAAAGTGGGGGTTAACTTTTGATTGGAGTATGGAAAGTTTTGATTCGATCTGTAATCTTTTAAGGTGTTCATTTTCTTTAAGTTTCGTTTCGAGATTTGAAGATATTTTTAAATGAAGAAAATATAAAATACAAATTACAGAGAATGACGTAATCATTATTATGTTGATGCTGATAATGAAGAGATGCCAGAGTTTAACTTCGTATATATCTAATCCGCAGAAATAGGAGCCGCAAAAAACAGCAAGTTTCAACGAAATAGCAAGGATTGCAGTAACGCTTATTACCATAACCGGAATTAACACAAATATACTTACCTTACGGTTCATGACTAATTTTCGATATGAAAAAAGAAGAATGGCGCTAAAGATTGCCGTACTATTAGTAAATGTAAGACAAATGTAAATCTGATCGAAAAAAGTATGAAATGAGGGCTTGGGGATTGACATAATAAGCGCGACAACGACGCCGGCAATTTCCCACGAGAGTAGAACCATTAACAATTTTTTCTTTTCTAATAGCATAAATTTCTTGTACCAAAATTAATTTTCAATAAAATTACATGTAAAAATGAATACTTTCCATTCTCCAAACAAGAGTTATTTGATAAACTGCAGAGATTGAAACCCGAACCGCACAAAACAAAATCACTTACCTTCAAGAGAAATATTGAAAAATTATTTGTTCAAAATAGTTTTACTATTAAACTAATTCGATAAAGATTTGCTCTCTGGTATCATGCTAGTTGAGATAGTATTTTAACACAATCGGATTTTTAACCCTCGGATCTATGCCCCCTCCAAGTCTAAAAAAATGCAAATAAGTAGCAGCCAAACAATAAAATTCATCTCCGGTAATAAAGCCCGTTGTTGGTGTGGCAAACAATGGATTATGCTCATCTATCATAGATGCAGAAATAATTTCACTCCCATCTTCGTTTAACTGGTATCTCGCAATATAATGTTTGGTTAAATCGGCTTCGCCATTCGCTATACCAATCAAACTATTTTTATAAAGCATAAGCCCGTCAATTCCGTTAGCTTTTATTGATGAATTATTTGTTACTTGTTTCATTGTTTTGCTATTTAAATCAATTCGTATAATTCCCTTAGTCAAAGATGCCGCAAATAAAAAAGTGTCATCCGGACTGAGGGCTAAACCATTTACTCCGACTAATAAAGAATTAGAATTTACGAATAACTCAACTTTACTTAAATCGGAAGGTATTTGATAAATGCTACTGTTCTCAACTGCCGAAATAAATGCACCACCGGTAATAGTCAGAACTAGGTCATTAAATACCAAACCATTTTTTCTTCCCGTAAAAAAGCTCTTAATCAACATTTTTGAGTCAATGTCGTAGATATGCACTGCAGAGATTACATTTGAAGTCCAGTCACTATTCGAAACTGCCCAAAGCCGTCTTCGCGCAGCATCGACTTTTAATCCTAAACTATGAAGCATACCATCTTGTTTAGGTAAAATAAAATCTGTTTGATTTCCTAATTGATCAACCGCAAGAATTTTATCTTTTCTTATACTACTTAAAAACAATTGCTTCGTAATTGGGTCATAGGCAATCCCTTCGGGAAAGAGATCTTTTTCTTCAATTTTATATGCAATTATCCCTAAAGTATCGTGCTTCGTGGTAAAGGATAATGTATTACCGTATGCAACTTCCTTACTATTGGCTGCATAAGCCCGAACATTATAAATTGTGTTTTCAACCAACCCTGTAAGATGACTTGTAAAACTTCCGGGTCCTGTACTATCCGAAGTTTTACAATCTGCAATTGTTGGAATCGAGTTTGCACTCCAACATACGCCTCGCTCTGTAATTAACTCTTTACTATCGGAATCGATGATCCCACCTGAAATTGCTGCCGTTTGACTAATACCAGAAACATCCGTTGTTGTTACAACCAAAGATGTTTGTATCGCTTCAACTGAAGATTCTTTTTTGCAAGAGCCGAGAGCTAAAATGCATAAAAGAAGTATTAGCGTATTGACTGCTTTTTGTAAAGACATAGCTACCTATAGGTTTTTATTAGAGTACGTGAATTTTATATGCAATGATTAAAAACTTCTGCGTGTTAACAGAATATAAACATCATCTAAGCAAAATCATTTTCTTCGTTTCTCTGTAATTCCCTGCAACTAACTGATAGTAGTAAATACCACTGGAAAGATTAGGGACATTAAATATGCACTTATGATTTCCTGCGTTCTTTAATCCTTCTTCAAGTATTGATACCGTCTCACCCAGAATATTTGTAATAATTATTTTTACATAAGACTGCGATTCAAGTTGATATTCAATAGTTGTAGAAGGATTGAATGGATTAGGATAATTTTGTTTTAAACAAAATTCCTTCGGTAATTTATTGCTGTCATCATTTTCGTTTATTTCACTTAACGTACTTAGATCCACTCCATTAGTAAACACTGCGGAGACAATTTGTCCATAGTTTCCGGTAGCTGTTTTATCAACAAGTTCTGTTCCCTTCCCTTCATCCATTTGCCAATAACCTATCAGTCCGGTTTCGTTTCCAGCCAGGCTATTGTCCATATTATCTAAAATGTCAGCCCCGTTGCGGACACTACTCCACAATCTAAACTCATCAAACGAACCATTGTAACCGCGAGATAAATCGGGATTGTTTCCTATATAAATTTTATCATAGTGGTTATCAAGCAGTGCACCCGCCAGTTGATTTGAGCCAACAACATTTACGGTACGTTCAACACCATTAACATACATTTTAAATTGATTTAGAGAAGCATTATAAGATACCGCAATATGCTGCCATATGTTCAAATTAATTGTGTTATTAGGAGCTGATAGTTTTACTTGAGTTCCATCCTGAAGTTTTAGATCAGCGACCAAAGAATAATCACCCGTAGGACCGAAGCTATGACCAATTATAAAAAGTCTGATAGCTGATTTGTCAAAAAGAGTTCCTCCATAAAGCTGATCGCCCCACGTATCAGGTTTTATAACCATTTCCACTGTAAAATTGTCTACAAGGTTAAAAGATGGAATGGCAGGGAAATAAACATAACTTTCATCACCGTCAAATTTAACCGCACTCATCCCGTTAAAAACGTTAATAAAATCCTCTTTAACAATATCATATGTTGCCGTATCAATTGTCGCCTTTAATCGAACCGTGTATGTACCTGGCTGAGAGTATTCATGCGCCGGATTTGGTAGATTGGAATCAAATATACCGTCATTTTCAAAATCCCAGCTCCAAGATGTTACAGGCTGCAATGTCTCGAATATTTGACTAAATTGTACCGTTAGAGGTGCATGCCCGGTCTGGTAATCGGAAACAAAATCGAATACTTGTAAAGGAATTCTTTCCCACAAATTGTCTTCGAATAATGTTACCAATAAAGAATGATCTGGTTCATCATAAGTAGGATAAACAAAATGGCTCCCGGGATAAAACAGGCGGGGAGGTGAACTAAACGATGAATCGATTTTATAAATTCCGGGTAAATAATAACCCCCCACATAATATGAACCAAATCTGTCTCTGACAATTCCATCGGGACTGTTAAAAGATGTTGTCATCAATGTTGAAACGGTTGAATCTGCAAGGCTGATTGCATGAATTATGGAATTGGGAGAGTCATCAATAACAACCAATCTATTTTTTTCTTTCTCCAATAACATACCATTCGGTCTGTTAAGACCATTATCCTTCGCGAATACCCAATAAGTCGTGTCGCTAATCCGCATCTTGTAAATTGTATTTAGTTCCGGGCAGGAGATAAAAAGATGCCCGGCAGAATCGGACGTAATGCTGGATAAATATTCATCCACTGGATTTGGTGAGGGCATTATAATATCCATAACCAATGCTTTTGTATTTAAATCGTATGCTCTAATGTTTTTATGACTTCCGGATCCATAAACAGTATCACCCACTATTTCCATTCCATCCACAAAGTCAGCCGCTAAAACAAATGTATCTAGAATTCCTGAACTATTGATTTCGATTAAATCTCCCGAATAATAATTCGACACCAACAATCGGTTATGGCTCCTATCTATTACTATTTTTTGAGGAGCATTTAACAAGTTTTGTGAATGGCAAATTGGAGCAAATAATAACACTATCAATATAATAACAGTTGTTGCACACAAACTGCTTAAAACTTTTTGACTGCGTGAAATGCTAACAGCGGTTGCGAATAAATTATTCTTCATTTTTTACTTTCTCCTAATTTAGAGCGTACAATTTTAGTTAGCTTCTTTTTTATATTGGTCCGTATCAACAGTAAAAGAAGGTATCCTGATTAGAACTGACAACAAAACATTCAAAAGGCTACAAGGTAAATTGATTAGTTCTAATTTAGTATTCAAGAAATATCCGATGAACTACACAAACTGACGTATGAACTGCAAAATAATGACGTTTAGGAGACGTAATTAATATTATCTTTCTGAAAATATCTCATAAACCAATGGGCCAGTTGTTTTCCTTTTTGATGGCAGCGAATATTTCCATTGCCAACGGAAAACCATTTGCTCCGTTTGTCATTATTACAATTCCTTTGCCTAATGACGGAACTCCCATTTGCCAACAGGTTGAGCCCGGGTAATTATCCCCGGGATGACCGAATGCAAAATCTTTTTCAGTATTTTGAAGAAAAACTCCCAACCCCTCTTTTAACGGAACTCCAAATATTGCGGGATCAAGATCCAATTCGGGGTGAAACATTTCTCGTGACATCTTTTTTGATAGTATTTTGTTGGATTGTCCACTATATGCTCGCATTAATTCAATTGTGAAGAGCGCTAAATCGTTAGGCGTTGTCATTAGTCCTCCATGAGCAATTGCAGATGGATGCATTGATGGTTCACATACTTTGCCTTCCTTATCATGTGGCAACGCTTCATTTTTTTGTAATGCTTTTTTTAAAGGATAGTCCATCGTACTGAAATTCATCTGTAATGGCTTAAAAATAATTTCCTCAAAAATTTGTTGCAGTGGTTTCCCCGCAATATCTTCGAGAAGCTGCTGAATCACATCATAACCGATATTGGAGTATTGCCATTTTGAACCTGGTTGATACTCAACAATAGCAGGTTTGTTTTGAGCAGGTGCTTTACCTTGTAAAACTTGTATGAGGGATGGAGTTTTATCGTTTTCGTAAGGAAAATTTGTTGAAGGAAAACCTGATTGATGAGTTAAAAGCAACCGGAGAGTAACTTTTTTCTCTTTGGTAAATTCATTTTCTTCAACTTTCCATGATTTTAAATACTTGTTGACATCCGTATCCAAATCAATCAGTCCTTTGCTAACAAAGTGAAGAACTACAGCTGCAGTTAACATTTTTGTAGTGGAAGCAGCTTCGAAATAACTTTGGGTTGTTGTGGGCGTTCCGGTATCAACATTAAGAGCGCCGTATGCTTTTGTCCAAGTAACTTTATTATTATAGATAACTGCAATGCTAACACCCGGAACTTTATAAAAAGCCATTCTCTCAGACAGAGAATAAGTCTTTTGATTTTGCGAATTATCCGGCGGGCCAAATTTAAATTCTACTAGACCGTTTTCAACTTTACTGATTTTCTGCTGGATTTGTTGATTGTTCATCTGGGCTAAATTAAATCCCGTGCAGAAGAGAGCCACGATAATGAATAATATATTTTTCACTTTTACTTCCTTTCAAATTATTGAGTTTTTGTTAAAATCTTTTTATGACTATTTTTTTCTATTATCTCTCGATTTACTAAGTACTTCAATCGCTTTTTCAAGAGTTCTATCTTCACCTCCATAAATATCTTGTAAGGTTGTGTGCACTTCTATATCAGGCTCAATTCCAATACCCACAAATTCTTTCCCATCCGGGTAAAAATCTTTTATAGCACAGACAGTAAATACGCCTCCTCCCGGCAGAGGAATCCATAACGGTTGTCCTGTACTTCCAGCAGTTTTTTCACCTAATAAAGTTGCCCTTCCTGAATATTTAAATGGGATAAGAAAATCTTCGGCCGCACTGAAAGTATTTGAACTAGTTAGAATTACTAAATGCCCAAAATATTTTTTATCAATTGATGGTTTAATTGTATCCGGTTTGCCTATTAACCATTCCTCAGGTTTTCCCCATGCATTGTCTGCTGCCACATACTTGCGGGATTTCCATATCAATTTCTCAACGGGTTTTTCTATTAATCGAGAAATGATATCATAACCATTTTGACTGTTGCCGCCAAAGTTAAAACGAACATCCAGAATCATCCCTTTGATTGACGACAGATCAAACTTTTCTAACGCTTCCTTAAAATCCTTTACTATTTGTTCTGATTGGAACGAAGCCAACTTAATATAAACGATTCCATTTTCGAATTGTTTCATTTCAAGAAGAGGATTCATAGCAAATATTCTTTGGCTAAATCCGTTACTCATGGCATTTCGGGTTAACTCCAGATCAGTAACTTTTCCTGACTTATCCAGGAATTTTAGCTTCACCTTACTGTTAGTTGGACCATTTAATAACAGATATAGCCCAAATGATTCTTGATGCTGCTTTGTTCCACCCAAGTATTTCTCAACATATTTGACAAAATATTCTTTTGCTGAAATACCATCTATTTCAATTAATTCAAGACCGGGAATTAATTTTTGTTGTTTCGTTTCATCTGATATTCCAACTCTTACTAAAATGAATTTATTTTCGATCATTTGTAGTTCGACAGGCGGGTTATCATATCCTCCACTCAAAGCGCCTGGAGGCATAACTTGAGTATGACCATCATTCAATTTGGCAGCTAACTCTCTTAATTCAAGATAGTAGTCATTAATATTTTTTGTAGAAAGAATTTTGGGAATTGAAGTCTGTACTTCTTCATCCCATTTTAAAGTCGGAACCTTATCGAAATAAGCAAAATTATATTTTGCGGCAGACCAAACTTGCATCAAACCCCAAAGCTTTTGTTCCTGGGTGATGGCAACCCCTTTTTCTGATTGAGCAAATATTTTATAATTCATTGAAACAGATAAGTATCCCATTAGCACAATAACTGAAATCAACCACCTTTTAAATCGCATACAATTCTCCTAAATTCTTAAATACACCTTGTTGTTAATTAATTAGGGTGCAAATATGACTTTAATTATTGCGTTAGAAGACCGAAATAATGGAGTCGTCCATCAAAATTGATAAAAAACAGAAAATTTGAGTTAGTGACATTGAGTGCAGATTTGAGAATGGGAATGAATTGTGTAGAATCTAACTTCTACAGAAAATTTTCAATTTAATATTGAATACCAGCTCTAAATTGAGAAGGAGTCATATCAGTGATTTTTTTAAACGCGGCGTTAAAAGTTGATTTCGACTTAAATCCAACCTCATAAGCGATGGCTTCAAGTTTAATGTTAGAATACTCGGAACTGGCAATAAGTCTTTTTGCCTCTTCAATACGGTATGAATTTATTAAAGTATAAAAGTTTACACCTAACCGCTCATTCAGCACCTGGGATAAATATGCGGGAGTTATATTGAGATTACCGGAAAGTTCATCAATATTTAAATTTTCATTTAAATAAGGTTTTTCTTTGTTTAGAAATTCCACCAGTTTATCCTCAATTTCCAGTGCCTTAGTTTCTGACAATCCGGATGTTTTATATTTCACCGGCTCCGATGGCGGTATGAATGTCTGGAATATTTCCGGTTGCCTGAACCCAAATATTGCAGTAATAAAAATCAGTAAGACCATTAAAAAAATTAAAATCAGGTTAGGAATTGTTGGATCGAAATTGAAAAATTGAGGAATGTATAGCAATAGAATGAACAAAACATCAAAAACGATTATCACTGATGTAATGATTTTCAACCAATTGAGATTTATTTTCTCAATAGATGAAAAGCTCATTTTTATTTTTTGAGTATGTTTTTTTAGTAATTGCAGAACAAATATCATTACCACTATGCTATAAATAGAGGAAGCCAAATTGTTGATATTTAGATTACTAATAGTATTAAATACAGAAAGTGCGGTTTCATTTTTCAGATATATCGGAATACAAAGAAGATTTATTGAAACAAAGGGAATAAAATGAAACAGGTGCCTAATTGTAAACCTTTGTGCGGGTGCAAGCAAAAATAAAGCATATAAAATATGAAGCGCCGGAAATAAGAAGACCACCGTATTTACAAACACCAACAAAGAATATTCTTCTGCTAATAACCCGGTTCTAACAAATAGATTATAAGATAAGATAAGAGATACCAGCGCTACTAACGTAGAAAGCAAATAATTGGCGGTTTTATTCTTTTTTTTAAAAATAAGTAACCCACTTAAAAAGAAACCTTGGGCTATGCCAACTATCGAAATTATCTCAAAAAATTGAAGATTCATTTTTTACCAAATGTTTGTAATAAGCGATCTAAATTAAATAATTCAAATCATTGTGGCTAATAAAAAAATCTTCAAAATAAAATAAGAATGCTAACTATGCCAATTAAATTCTACAAAAGAACATTCTCAAAGCGCTCTGCTGAGCAAATACTTTTGAAATATTACTCAATTTTAACGTTGTTTTTATTCGACATGTACTTTTTGTTTAATCGTTAAAGGTATCTGAAGATCAATCGGTGCGCTAATTTGCACAACGCCCCAATCAGGGTCATGTTCTCTTATTACTTGTTTCAATATAGAACTGCATCTTTTCTTTCTCGTGGATCAGAATCATCTTCAACAATCTCCAAACGATACTTCGATACTTTCTTGGTTCCGTTGACGCAGACATCAATATCGATATTTAGTTTTGCATCTAATATTGGAATTTATAGTGTAATTTCATTCATGGCTTAATACTCCAATTAAAATTAATTAGTGATTAGCTAATGAATCTATTTATGATATCTGTGTTATTTACTCATACTTCAAACTTTCAACCGGGTTAGCTGTTGCTGCTTTAATCGATTGATATGTTATTGTGCACAAAGTTAAAACAATTGTTAAAACAAGAGGTAATAAATATAAGCCCGCACTTATTTCTTCTCTGTATTCATATTGCTGCAACCATTGCTCCGAAAAGTAAATCCCAACGGGTATGAAGAGAATAAAGGCGAGTGCAATCCAGAAAACAAATTGCTTATAAATCATAAACAAAATGTTGTTTACACTTGCTCCAACAATTTTCCGTATCCCGATTTCTTTTATTTTTTTGTTTGTTATGTAAGATGCAAATCCGACAATACCTATACTTGTAATTATTAAAGAGAGAATAGTAAAAATGGAAATTATATTTAATGTTTTTTCTTCCGAGGTGTACAATTTATTATAGGCATCCGCTACAAACTGATAATCAAACACTTCTCCGGGAAACACTTTTGCAAAGGTATTTTTTACAAACGCGATTGTTTGCTTCTGATTTATATTGCTTATGTTTACCGCATAAACGGAAAAACTTTTAGGATTAATAACTAAAAAAATCGGGGCAACTTTGTTCTGGAGTGAATACAAATGAAAATCCTTTGCAACGCCGATTATTGTTAATTCCTTTTGCCCGTTTTCCAATGGCTGGATTATTTTTTGCCCTATTGGATTTGAAAATCCTAAATATTTAACTGCCGTTTCATTTATGATAATATTTGTATTTCCGTCACTTTCAAATTCTCGTGAAAAAGTTCTGCCTGCTTTAATTGTAATACCCAAAGCTTTTGTAAAATCAAAATCCACAGGAAAAAGTTGAACCTGTCTCATCTCCTCAACCGGGTCATCAACTTTTCTTATTGAAATCTGGCTGCGGCTGTTAAAACCCGGCAGAGTAAATGCGCCTGTAACACCCACTATTTGTGGATTTCTTTCAAGTTCACTTTTAAATGTTTGGTACCGGCTCTGTGGCGGAATTTTGTCGGAACCCGGGAAAATCATCATAACATTATCTTTAGCAATCCCGATGTCTTTTGTCTTAACAAAGTTTAATTGATTATTAACAACGAGTAGACCGAATATCAATAAAATTGAAAATGAAAATTGAAGGACTGTAGATATTTGTCTGAATGAAAACTTCGAACGAATTTTCATATCTCTTTTTAGAGTATCAATCGGGTTGAAGCTTGATAAAAACAGTGCCGGATAACTGCCGGCAATTAGTCCGACTACTAATATCAGCGCACCAATCAGTAACCCTGTTGCAAGCAGTTGAGTGTTGTTAAAGATTACCTCTGTGCCGAGGTATTCATAAACTTTTTGGTAAAGAAGAAGAAATATCAATAAACCAAATGCAAGAGCAATACCTACAACCGTAAGGGATTCTACCAAAAACTGATATACAAGTTGCACTCTTGGCGCACCGATTACCTTCCTGATACCGACTTCCTTAAACTTATCAAGATATCTTGCAGTTGAAAGATTCATAAAATTAAAGCACGCAATAAAAAGCACTAAAATGCTGGCGGATAAAAAAATGTATGTATATATTTTTCTTCCTTTCACGCTTCTCTCTCCGTACCCATCGTCGTACCAATGGAGTTCTTCCAAATTGTGGAGTACAAACTTTGTTCTTTTTGCCATGTTGCTGCCAAGATTCTGCGCAAGCATTGCATCAAGCTTTTTTACAAAGCCGGCAACCGATGCGTTATTTTTTAGCTGTATATAAGTATAGTCATTCCCCCATTGTCCCCATGTATTTATATTTTTGTTACCCATTGCCTCAAGTGAAGAGTAAGATGCAATCAGTTCCATATAAAGATGTGTATTTTTTGGCATATCTTTAAAGACACCCGTTATATTCATAATATAGTCGTCATACTTAATAGTTTTGCCGATTGGATTTTTTTTGCCGAAAAATTTGGCAGCAATTGATTCTGAAATGATTATTGATAATGGATTTATTAGCGCAGTAGATTTGTTTCCATATGCAAATTCCAGAGTAAACATACTTAACATTTCCGGCTCCGAAAAATAAAAATTTTCTTCCTGGATTTTAGATTTGTTAGGTAATTCAAACTCACCGTTACCACTCTGAAGTTTACAGGCATTAACAACTTCGGGAATTGCTCCGCCGCGAACATCAGTAGAAATACCGGGCATCGCACCGGCAAATTTCATTTTGGCACTGGAGCCGCCCCATTCAACAGCAACCCGGTAAATCTGCTTTCCGTTTTTATGAAATTTGTCGAAACTGTTTTCATAAATAACATAGGTAAGCATAAGCAGACAAACAGCAAGACCGAGTGAAAGACCAAAAATATTTAGAAACGAAAACCACTTATTTTTTTTCAAATTTCTTAGCGCGAGTTTTAAATAGTTTACTAACATGTCATCCTTAAAATTAATTTATAGTTTTACCGGAACGGGTAATTAAAACCCGGTTAATGGGCAACTCATTCACTTCTTAAACTTTCTGTTGGATTTGTAAAGGCTGCTTTAATTGCTTGAGAGCTAATTGTAAGCAAAGTGATAATCAATACTATTGCCCCGGAAACTGCAATCAGCCAGATACTGATCTCAATTCTGTATGCAAAGTCCTCCAACCATCTGCTCATAAAATAGAGTGTGGGTAAATAAGCCATAACAAATGCGATAAAAACTAAAAGAAAATATTCTTTGTAAATCAGCAAAATTATATCAGTCACGGATGAGCCGAGAACTTTTCTTATACCTATCTCTTTTTTCTTTTGTGTCAGCGAAAACGAAACCAAACCAAGCAAACCCATCAGTGCAAGAAAGATTGAAAGAGAAGAAAAGAATAAAAATAATGTTCTAAAATTCATTTCGTCTTTATATAAAAGACCAACCGCCTCATCAATAAAAAAATACCCGGGCACGATACCGGAATTTTTTGTTTGAAAAATATCTTTCATCCCCTCAATCGTCCGGGCAATACCGGCTGGCATTGCTTTTATAGTAATGTAATAGAACTTTTCAGATTCGGGATTATTTGTAATAATCAACGGGGCTATTTTTTCGTATGCGGTTGAGTAATTAAAATTTGAAACTACGCCAATAACATTGTGCTTGCCGTTGCGCGCTATTGTTTTTCCAATAGGATTTTCCCACCCGTATTGTTTTACAAATTCTTCATTAACAAGGTACGCGTCTTCAGCCTCACCCGGATTACCCGAAAAATTTCTACCCGAAATCAATTTAATCCCGTATGTCTCAAGAAAGTTTTCGTCGGCATCTAAAACATTGATAATACTTGGAGAATCGAATCCTTCCGGAATATAACCGTTACTCGTTAAACCCCCGATAGGAACCCCGGAAGTAGCGGTTACTGATTTTACACCCGGGATTTTTATAAGCTCGTTTTTTAACAGGCGGCACTCGTTGCTGCTCTCTGCGCCTGTTAAACTTATAACAATCAAATTATCCTTATTAAAACCAACATCCCTATTTTTTATAAAATCAATTTGATTTGTTATTATAATGGTTGCAGCTATTAAGCCGATGGAAATAATAAATTGTACTATTATAAGCGCATTCCGCAAATTAAATTTTGAACTGCGCTGTAGACTATTATCCTGGATAACTTTTATAGGAGACATTTTCGACAAATAAAATGCCGGATAAAAACTTGATAAAAAACTTATAAAGATAATCATCATTATAAATACGATGATACTCCGCGTATTAATTAAAAGATTTACCTTAAAATATTCCCCGACAAATTCCTTATAAATTGGAGCAGTTAAAAGAAATATTAAAAAAGCCAGAACTGCGGAAATTAATATTGTTATCAGCGATTCAACCATGAATTGTTTTGCTAATAAAAATCGTGAGGCGCCGAATACTTTCTTTATACCAATCTCCCGGCTTCTTTTTATCGATTGTGCGAGAGTCAGGTTAACATAATTGATACAAGCTATAAGAAGAACAAATAAAGCTATGACAGAAAAAACTTTTATGTTGGTTAGACGTGTTCGGTTTGCATCGTCATAATAAAGATGAATATCTTTAACGGGTTGTAAATAGGCTTTATATTTCCAGCCGAAAGATTTTAGATCTTTATTCAAATATTCCCACATTAATGGATCAAGTTTTTTATCAACGGACTGCCGAAGGTTTCCCTTTTTTAATTTTAAATACGTTATATATTGGTTGCCTCCATTCCACCCGAGATATACATTCGGATTTAAATACAAAGATTCGAATGAAAGAAGCACGTTAAATTTAAGATGAGTATTCAGCGGAGGATTATTTGCAATCCCTGTAATTTCGTACCGGTTTCCATCAAATGTAATCTGCTTACCGACAGGATTCTCCTCACCGAAAAAAATTTTTGCGGTTGCCTCGGTGACTACCGCCGTTGAAGGTTTTTGCAACACTCCGGTTATATCGCCGACAATCAAATTGAATGAAAAGAGATTAAAAAAAGTTGAATCTGCAAAACGAATTTCTTCCGTTTTTATATTTTTATCTTTGTATGTAATTATCCCGCTTTTTACCGCCGAAACCCTTGTGTATTGCTCAACTTCAGGTACCTCTTTTTTTATAGCCGGTCCAAGCGGTTCAAGAAACACATGACTGTCAGAATCGGTTTTCCCTTTAATTGTTGAGATTACCGAAACGCGAAATAATTTGTTTTCGTTTTTGTGAAAGTTATCGTAACTTAATTCGAATGAGACATAAATATAAATTAACAGCACCGCACAAATTCCAACCGAGAGACCAACAATATTTATTGTGCTGTTAAATTTATTTTTTATAAAGTTTCTGAGCGCAATTTTAAAATTGTTTTTCAGCATAAAACCTCCATACAATTATTCATACTTCAAGCTTTTTACCGGATTTGCAACCGCCGCTTTTATAGACTGGTAGCTGACTGTAAGTAGTGCAATTAATAACGCGATCCCACCTGATATAATAAAAATCCACAAGTTTATTTTAATTCTGTATGCAAAATCCTGAAGCCATCTGTTCATTAAATAATAGGCGATAGGCCATGCTATAATATTCGCTATCAAAATCCATTTAATAAACTGTTTATTCAATAAAATTAATATTTGCGAAGCCGACGAACCTAAAGTTTTTCGGATTCCAATTTCTTTTGTACGCTGAACTGTTATAAATGTGGATAGTCCCAACAACCCCATGCAAGCGATTATAACCCCCAGAATTGAAAATGTCCCGAATATTTGTCCTGTCCGTTGCTCTGATAGATATGCTCTTTCAAAATGCTCGTCAAAAAATTCGTATTCAAGCATTTGATTGCCTGCATATTTCTGCCATGTTTTTTTTATATGATCAAGAGATGCACTTACACTCTGAGGTTTTATTCTTACCGAGATAAATTTACCATATTGATTTTTTGAATGCGGCAATAAAAACATCGGTTTAATTTTTTGATGTAACGATTCAAAGTGAAAATCTTTTACCACGCCGATTATTTCTAACTTCATTGAGCGGTCGAGAGTATTCTCCAATATTTTTCCAATTGGATTATCAAAACCGAAATGCTTCGCAGCAGATTCGTTGATTACAATTTTATCCCGCGCAGGTAACTCGTCATAATCGAAATATCTTCCGGAAACTAGTTTCATCTTAAAAGTTTTTAGAAAATCGGAATCGGTAGACAGATAAACCATTAATTGAGCCTGATTGTCAGGAGCGCCTGCTTTTGTTAGGCCTCCTATCTCAAATGTATTACCGAGCATATTTGTTGTGTTCGTAGCGCTTACAATGTTAGGGTTCGATAATATATCTTGTTTGAAAGAAGAAGCAGCGGTTCCTAGATCGTCAGTTTTTTTTACGATTATTACCTGCTCTTTATTAAAACCAAGGTTGGTATTTTGTATAAACGACAATTGGCTAACAATAACAAGTGTTCCGATAATTAGTATTATCGATATTACAAATTGAAAAACAACTAATATACTTCTCATTAATGATTTGCCGTCGCCTTTTATTCCACCGGGTTTTAAAATATTAACAGGATTAAAAGAAGATAAAAACATCGCCGGATAAGCTCCCGCTGCAAAACCGATTACAATTGTTAGTAGGACAAAAATCGGAATCATCATATAATTATTGAACAACGACAGTTCAAGATTCTTTTGAGCCAAATTATTAAAATAAGGCATGATCAAAAAAATTAGCGCGATGGAAATAAGCATTGCTAAAAAACTCATTAAAGCCGATTCAAATAAAAATTGATAAACAAGTTGCTTTTTCCCTGATCCTATAGCTTTTCTGATACCCACTTCCTTCGCTCGCATTGTTGAACGCGCTGTTGAAAGATTAACAAAGTTCAAGCAGGCAATAAGCAAAATAGCAAGAGCAATGGATGAAAAAATGTAGATATAACTAAAGTCACTGTTCGGTTCAATTTCAAATTCCAAATGAGAGTGCAAATGAATTTCGTTTAATGGTGTAAATGTATATTCAAACTTATTACCTGCAGCCAGGAATTCGTCAATTCCTATTCCCATAAATCCGCGAATTTGCGGATCGAGATATTTTTTCGCTGTTTCCAGGAGTTTATCTTCGAGTTCAGATATTGAAGCACCTTCACGAAGTCGGATGTATGTATAAAAATCATTAAATACCCATACCGGGTTATCAACACCGCGACTCCCCATTAGTGGTTCTAGAAAATCGAAATGAAAATGTGAGTTCGGAGGAACATTTTCGACAACTCCGGTAACTATAAAATCGGTTCGTTTATCTGAGTTAATAACCTTTCCAATCGGGTCTTCATGACCAAAATATTTTTTAACCATCGATTGAGTAAGTACAATACTACCGACTTTGGTTAACGCGCTTTGCGGATTACCTTTAATGAATTTTAACTTAAATACATCAAAGAAAGTTGAGTCTACACGAAATACATGCTCCTCGCTAAAAACTTTATCTTTATAATAGAACACAGGGAATCCATATTGTCGAATCCTCACCATAGCTTCGACTTCGGGAAATTCGCTTTTCAGTGCGGGCCCAATGGGCGAAGCAGATCTTGCGGTGTTTTCGAGATTATTATTTAATAGAGTTTTTACTCCAAGTCTATAAATTCTTTCGGAATTGGAATAAAATTTATCATAACTTAATTCATCAAAAACAAAGAGCATTATTATGATGCAACAGGTGATGCCCACAGCCAATCCGAATATATTTATAAATGAATATCCTTTTTGTTTGAGGATATTTCTCAATGCAATTTTTAGAACGTTTCTAAACATATTATTCTCAGTTCAATTTAATTTTCAATCCAGCCGTCACTTAATTTGATTATTTTGCTTCCATATTTTGCATTTTCTTCGGAATGCGTAACCTGAATAATTGTTGTGCCTTCCTCATTTAGTTTTTTAAGAACCTTCATTACTTCTCTTCCTTGATCTGTGTGAAGATTACCTGTGGGTTCATCCGCCAGAATTAATTTAGGATTGCCTACAATTGCTCTTGCTACCGCACACAATTGCTGCTGTCCACCGGAAAGTTGATTTGGAAATAGATCTTTTTTTGCAACCATATTGAATCTGTCAAGAATTTCAGCAACTCTTCCTTTGCGTTCATCCGACTTTACTTTTTGATAAAGAAGCGGTGTTTCGATATTTTCATACACAGTTAGTTCATCAATTAAATGATAACTCTGAAATACAAACCCGATATGGCTTCTATGAATTTCAGTAAGCTGCTTTTCACTTTTCTTATGAACGGGCTGATCATAAAAAAAATATTCGCCGCCCGATGGTGTATCGAGCATTCCAATTATGTTAAGTAAAGTTGATTTACCGGAGCCGGATGGACCCATTACGGAAAGGAATTCTCCTTCTCTAATTTCAAGATTAATGTTTCTTAGCACAAAAGTTTTAATAAACTTATTTGTGTAATATTTTTCGATATTTATTAGCTTAACCATTAAATCACCTTAATTTAAATTTTTATTCATTCCGTAAACTATCAACAGGATTTGCAATTGCTGCTTTTATTGCTTGCATGCTTACTGTTGCAATAGCAATTGCTAATGCAATTCCGCCAGAAAGCACAAACATCCACCAGCTTATTTCAATTCTATATGCAAAGTCCTCGAGCCATAGACTTAAAAGATAGTACCCAATAGGAAATGCCAACAGATTTGCTATGATTACCCACTTGATAAAATCTTTTATTAAAAGTAAAATTATCTCCAACACCGAGGATCCAAGAACTTTTCGAATACCAATCTCTTTAATTTTTTGTTCTGATTGAAAAACCGAAAGGCCGAAAATTCCCATGCAAGAAATAACAATTGCAAGAATTGAAAAAAGACTAACAAGTGCGGCAAGGTTTTCTTCCTTTTTATACATTGAAGCGAAATATTCATCATAGAATCCAAATTCAATGGGATAATCTGGACAAACTTGTTCCCACGTATTCTTTATGTAATCAATTGCCTCACTTATAGGATAGGAAACTCTCATTGTTATATTGTCTGCTGAATAGTTGCTATTATACACTAAGACCAGCGGCTCGGTATTGTTATAGAGTGGTGAATAATTAAAATCAGCAACAACGCCCGCTATTTTTAACTCCCCAGTTTTTTTATCATTAAAATCGTTAATCCCAAGTTTCTTAAATGCTGTTTCATTTACTAAACGTAATTCATTCTCTCCGGGGAATAATTCACGCCCATGTTTTATTTTAAAACCAAAAGTCTTTAATGTTAACGAATCAATAACCATTAATTTATATTCACCATCGTACGAGCCCATATTGCCATTGCCTGAAACATTGATGGCCCCTGGAATACCGAAAGTTTTTGTTATAGAAGTAATGCCGTGGTAAAGTTTTAATTTATTATATAAAGTGTTAGCACGGTTTTCGAGTGAATAATGAATCTTTAGATAAATAAGTTTATCGGTTTTGAACCCTAAATCTTTGTGTTTTACAAAATCAATTTGTTTGGTAATTACTATTAAACCCATAATTAAAATGATTGCTATTGAAAACTGAATTGAAGTGAGAAAGCTTCTGTAACTTTTACCAGCACCCTTTAGGAATTCATTCGATCTAAAAATTTGAATAGGTGAAATATTCGATAAAATAAGTGCAGGAAGAAAACCATTTAATAAGGAAAGAAATAAAACGAAAAGGATAAACAAAATAGAGAATGTAGGATCGCTAAAAATTTTAAGAGCAATTGGTTTATCAATAAACTGATTGAAGTATGGTAACAGTGCTTCTGCAAGGATGATTCCAACCAGTGCTGCGAGAATACAAGTATATAACGATTCGCTTAATAATTGTCTAATAAGTGCGCTTCTGCCTAAACCCATACATTTTTTTATACCGATTTCTATCATTCGGTATTTATAAGCAGCTGTACCAAGATTAACAAAATTAATTATAGCCAGTAAAAGAATTATGAGTCCAATAAATAAAAAAAGTTTTATTAATCCACTATTTCCATGTTCTAAATCATAATCTTGATATTCCGAGTTGAAATAATTTGAATTCAAAGGAGTTAATTTAACTTGTTTGGGGTATAAAAAATTGTTTGTCAAATTAAGAGATGCAATTTGGTTTTCTATATTAAGTAAATTAGCATGTTTATTTATTTCGACAAAAACATTAAAAAGCACTTTATTTCTAGTTTCTCCGGCTGAAATCATTCGATAATAAAGTCGTTTGTTTATCGAATTTTCAGCACTTACAAAAAGATCAGCTCTGAAACTTAAGTTCTCTGGAAGATCTCTCACAATTCCAGTTACAAGAAAATCGTACTCGTGATTTAGTCGTAAAATTTTACCTATTGCATCCGTGGTTCCAAATATTTTTTTTGATAATGTTTCAGTAATTATAACATCATCCATTGAATTAAGAGCTGTTTCTCTATTTCCAGAAACAAAGGAAACGTAAAACATATCAAAGAAATTATTATCAACTGTAATCATGTTTTCGATTTTGAATACCTTATCAAAGGTATTAGCTTCAACGGAAAAATGGTTAAGAAGACAAACATCTTTCACCCCAGGAATTTTTTCGAGAATTTGATCTTTGATTCTATAATCCAAATTGTAAGATTTATAATCAAATTCAGCAAGCCTGTATATATTATCGCTATTTTGAAAATTCTGGTTATAACTATATTCATGATACAAGTATTGCCCTATTAAAATCATGAATGCAATTGCTAATCCAAGACCAGTAATGTTGATAAACGAAAATAGCTTTCGTTTTGTAATACTGCGTATGTAGTATAAAATTGAAATTCGGAACATTTATATTCTCTCATTAAAATGAATTTGTTATCATAAATTGGTGTAATATTTTTCTACGTCCACACGTTTTATCATTTCTAATTGTCTTCTTCTTGATTATTGGTTACACATGAAATTTTTCGTTAAAATTTTCGGTTACAATATGTCCATCAAACAAATGAACAACCCGGCTTCCATACTCGGCATATGCCGGTGAGTGCGTTACCATTATCACAGTTGTTCCGGCTTCATTCAAATCGCTTAACATCTTCATAACTTCATCACCGTTTTTGGAATCTAAATTTCCGGTCGGTTCATCTGCTAAAATTAATTTTGGGTTGCTTACAATTGCGCGTGCAACCGCTACTCTTTGTTGTTGACCACCCGACAGTTGCTGGGGAAAGTGATTTTTTCTGTGGATTATCTCCATACGTTCCAATACCTCATTTACTTTTTTCTTTCTTTCGGTAGCGGAAACTTTCAAATATAAAAGCGGCAGTTCTACGTTTTCAAAAACTGTTAATTCATCAATAAGATTAAAACTTTGAAACACGAATCCGATATTTTCTTTTCTAAAATGAGCTCTCTGTCTTTCGGAATATTTTGCAACTTCAGTCCCGAGGAAATGATATTCTCCCCCGCTCGGGTTATCAAGAAGTCCGAGAATGTTCATCAAAGTAGATTTGCCGCATCCCGAAGGACCCATAATTGAAACAAATTCTTTTTCGTTTATTTCGAGACTTACATTATCCAATGCAGTTGTTTCAACTTCTTCAGTTCTGAAAATTTTATTAAGATTTACCGTCCGTATCATTCTGTTTCTCCGATTAATATTTTTATTTTAAAATTAATTTTTCAATTTCGCCGTAATTATCATAAGAGGAAGTAACCACTTTTTCACCGGGTTTTAATCCTTCAAGAATTTCGTAATAGAGAGGGTTCTGTCTGCCGATTTTTATTGAACGTCTAACTGCGTAAGATTCAGTTTTGTCAACAACAAAAATCCACTGCCCGCCGGTGGTTGAATAAAAGCCGCCGCTTTCTACCATCAGTGCTTCACTCAAATCGCTAAGCTGCAGTTTTACATGAACCGCCTGACCGCGCCGGATTCCTTTTGGTTGTTCCGTAACAAATTGAAGATCAATAAAAAATATTCCGTTTGTTACCTGAGGATAAACGGTTTTAACAGTCAGTTGATAAGTGTTGCCATTAAATTCATATTCGCCTATTTGTCCTTCGCGTACTCTGGCAATGTAATGTTCCGCAACTTCTGCGCGAACCTTATATGAATCGGTGTTATCTATTCTCCCCAACTTATACCCGAACCCAACAGATTGACCAATCTCCGCGTTAAGTGATGTTAATTGTCCTTTTATAGGAGCGCGCACTGTTAAATTAGCTAATTGATCTTCTATCAATTGTAGATAGTTTTTTGATCTTTCGACATTTGCTTTATTCTGTTCTACAAGCTGCACGCTTGTTAACGAATCTTTTTTTAGTACTTCGAGCATCAGCGCTTTACTTTTTGACAGATATTCAAACTGCTCTTTGCTTGCTTCATATTCAAACTTTGTTGTCATTCCCTTTTCAAAAAGAGTTTTATTTGTTTCATAATTTCTTTTCTGGTTTAACAGCCGCACATTTAAATCTAAAAGCTGGTTCTGCTTTGATAAGCGGTTCTGTTCAAAAGTAAGTTGGGCAATGTTTAGTTGGCTTTCCGCAGCTAAAAAACTTGATTGGGTATTCATAACCTGTAGTGAGAGATTTGCGTTTTCCAATTTTATAATCGGGTCGCCGACATTTACAAAACTTCCTTCTTCAATATATTTTTGTACTATTCTTCCGCCATCAGTTAAATCCAAATAAAATGACTTTATTGGTTCTATCGAACCTGTGATAGGAATAAACTCCTGAAATGGTCCACGTTTTACTTCCGAAATAGTTAATCTTTCCTTTTCAACATTCAGCTTTGAACTTTTATCACTAAAAAACAAAAGGTAGATAATAAATATGAAAATTAAACCAGCTACGGAAATTGTGGTTATTCTTTTAAGCGTCCACGTTTTTTTTTCTCTTTGTTTATCCATTTTTCATCTTTGTGCTTTTATTTACTTATTATTAAATAAAATAACGTGCCATAACAGAATTAAAGAAATTCGATCGATTTTTGTTTTATTTTTTTACTAAGCGTCCGCCTGCGTTCACCGGTGTACGTTAGCGTACATATTTTGTTTTTTTTCCTTATTTTGTGAGTAGTTTTTCAAGGTATGATTATTGAATTAAATGAGTCAACTTATAAAAAAATATTATGCCGAAAATATTAATTGTAGATGACAACGAAGATATTCTTACTGCGGCAAAATTATTGCTTAAGCCTTATGCTTCTGTAATTGTAACAGAGAAAGATACAAGCCGCATTACGGAATTGATTTCCGAGAATGGTTTTGATGTAATTTTTCTTGATATGAACTTTACTCAAAACAGTACAAGCGGACAAGAAGGTTTTTACTGGCTTAAAGAAATTTTACAAATCGATCCGCTGGCAGTTGTAATTTTAATAACTGCTTACGGCGATGTAGAAACTGCTGTACGGGCTGTAAAAGAGGGTGCTACAGATTTTATATTAAAACCCTGGCACAACGAAAAATTTATCACTACTTTTTCTTCCGCTCTTAAACTGAGAGAATCGCGTGTTGAGATTAACAGGATGAAATCCCGACAAAAATTTATAAACGAAGAAAACGAAACCGGATTTCATGAAATCATCGGAACTTCTGAGTCGATGCGAAAAGTATTTAATACTATTTCTAAGGTTGCTGCAACCGATGCTAATGTATTAATCCTCGGTGAAAATGGAACGGGCAAAGAGTTAGTTGCAAGAGCCCTTCACAGGAAATCAAACAGAGTAAGCGAAGCATTTATTGGCGTGGATATGGGGTCAATCTCTCATTCCCTTTTTGAAAGCGAGCTGTTCGGCCATGTTAAGGGAGCATTTACGGATGCCAAAGATGACCGCGCCGGAAGATTTGAGATTGCATCAGGGGGCAGTTTGTTTTTAGATGAAATTAGTAATATCCCATTAGAACTTCAGGCAAAACTTTTAACATCAATACAAAAAAGAGAAATCACGCGGGTTGGATCAAACAAAGCTATACCGGTAGACATTCGGCTCATTTGCGCAACGAATAATTCGCTTCACGATTTAATTGCGCAAAATAAATTTCGCCAGGATTTACTCTACCGCATTAACACTGTCGAAATTCATCTTCCCCCTTTACGCGAAAGAGCGGGAGATATTCCTCTGCTGCTTCAACACTTCATGGATTTATATAAAAAGAAATATAACAAACCAAATTTGGAAGTTGATGTTACAACTTTACGAAAATTTGAGAATTACGCTTGGCCGGGAAATGTTCGTGAATTTCAGCATGCAATTGAAAGAAGTATAATTCTTTGCGACGGTAATGTTTTAAAGCCATCCGATTGCTTTTTTGCAGCGCCGGGTTTAAAAGAACAAAATGACAACTCAGATTATTCAACATTTAACTTGGAATCTATCGAAAAAACAATCATTCAAAAGGCTCTACTCAAATTTGCGGGGAACATATCTAAAACCGCAAAGGAACTTGGCTTAACGAGAACATCCCTATACAGAAGAATGGAAAAGTACGGTCTATAGCAGATGAATAATTTTAGAATAGCCTTAATAATCAGAATATTTTTACTATCGGCAACTATAAGTTTATCGGCGTTTCTGTTTTTTTCATCCGCTGGAATTCTTTGGTTCATCCTGTCTTTGCCTGTTGTAGTAACCGGGGTTGTACTTCTTATCAAATATGTCGACAGAACAAACACAGAACTAGCATATTTTTTACAATCAATAAATTATTCCGATTTTACTTTACACTACGATTATTCCAAACGCGGAAAGTCATTTAAACAAGTTTCAGATCAGTTTAATAAAATTCTTGAAAAATTTAAAGAAACGCGGAACGAAAAAGAGGAGAGCTTAAATTATCTTACAACGGTTGTACAGCACATAGGAGTTGGTTTAATTTCCTTCGATTCTAAGGGTGAAGTTGAATTGATAAACAGAGCATGCAAGAATATTTTAAGAATCAATTCGCTAAAAAATATTTCTACCCTAAATAATATTTGTCCAAATTTTGGCGATTTTATCAGAGACATTAGCACGCGAAAAAAGGTTACGTATAAGTTATTATCAGGCGGTGAGACAATTCAAATTTTAATTCATGCAACGGATTTCAGAATGCGCGGGCAGCCCTATCGTTTAGTTGCTTTACAGAATATCCAATCGGAAATTGAAGAAACCGAAATCGACGCCTGGCAAAAAATTATCCGTGTACTTACACACGAAATAATGAATTCTATTACTCCTATTTCTTCCTTAGCATCTACGTTAAAAATTCTATTGAACGAGATGAAAGAGCCGGACGCAGAAACTCTTGAAGATATAAGCTCGGCTGTTAATACAATAAAAAAACGAAGTGAAGGTTTGATGAGCTTTGTTGATAAGTATAGGAGCATAACAAGAATTCCAAAACCCAATCGTCATAATTTCTCGGTTGTAGCTCTTTTTGAAAGAATAAAAATTTTAATGGATTCCGCACTCGCAGGCAGGAGTATAAAATTTAGAACTGAGATAAATCCCCCTCATCTTGAAATAAATGCAGACAGCGATCTAATTGAACAAGTTCTAATAAACATTCTGAACAACGCCATTCAAGCTTTAAGCGAATGTGAGAACGGAATAGTAACACTTTCTGCTATGATCGATAACCACAGTCGTGCAATGATAAAAGTTTCCGATAACGGACCGGGTATAGCTGAAGAAAATATTGAGAGGGTATTTATTCCTTTCTTCACAACAAAAAAAGAAGGAAGCGGCATCGGGTTGAGTTTATCGCAGCAGATTATCCGCAGACATGGAGGAAATATTTATATTACATCAAAACCTAATGTAGAAACAGTTTTTACTATTCGTTTGTAATTTGCATTTTAACGCTACTGCCCAAAAGAGTATAAAATAATTTGCAAACCGCACTTAACCTATTTGCAAAAAAACAAAAAGCCGGAGACTTACATTTCCGGCTTTTAATTATTTTTAAGACATCAATAATTTTTATGTTATTACTGTCCGGTTAAAAATTCTTCATCAAATGAATGTTAGTTGTATTAATAATTTTGGTAACTATTTTACCAGCCTGTTGTATTATCAAAACTCGAAATTACACCGTCAATCGATTTGGAATTTGCATGCAACTCGTTCAACTTTTGAATTATGCGTAAAATAGCCTGGCGCTTTTCTTCTATTAGTTCCGAAATAAATCCGTGAACTTCCGGAAGATTACATTCATCGAGAACACCTTCATAAAAGCGTACCATCGCTGCTTCTTTTCTCAGCGCTTCATTTAACATTGCACATGTGTTTTTACACGCATGCACACATTTTACATCTGTATCCTTCATAACTACCTCATCACGATGATATAAACTAACTAATTACCATTTACAATTGCGGTGTAAGCTGAGCTATCTCTTTGCCGCGTGTTAAAGCCTGCTCGTTAACCGGAATTAAATGGTGATGTCTTTCGGGCAGTACTTTTTTTAATGCTTTTAGTATACTTTCTATCGAAACAATCGGCACCTTTTCAATAAACGCACCAAGTATAACCATATTGGCTACTTGTTTTTTGTTTAGCTTCTGGGCTTCCTCATTACCGGCTACTGCCAAAATTTCAATATCCGTCCTGGTTGGCGGAGTAATAATTGTGGACTCTTCATATATTAAAAGTCCGCCAGGTTTAACACAGTGTTCAAATTTTTCGAGCGACGGCTGGTTGAGGACAACTGCCGAATCGTACTTTGAAATGGTTGGTGAACTTATACGGGTCGGCGATACAATAACTGTACAGTTCGCCGTTCCGCCCCTCATCTCGGGTCCGTATGAAGGCATCCAGCTTACTTCTTTGTTTTCAATCATTGCGCTGTAAGCAATAACCTGACCCATTGATAGTACGCCTTGTCCGCCGAATCCTGCAAAAATTATTTCTTGAGCTTTTTCCATTTTAAAACCTTTTTGTAATACATACTTTATAAAAAATTCTAATCCTTCGGCACTTTTATATCGCCGAGAGGATAATTAGGCAACATTGTTTCCTCAATGTAACCGATAGTATCTTTCGGTGTCATCTTCCAGCCGGAAGGACAGTTTGATACTACTTCAATAAAGCAGGTACCTTTGTTTTGTTTTTGGTATTCAAATGATTTTGTTACCGCTTTTTTAAGCTTGCGCACTGCATTTGGTGTATGCACAGCCTGTCTTGTAACAAACAACGCGCCCGGTAATTGAGCTACCAGTTCGGTAATTTTTAACGGGAACCCAACATCTGCTGTATTTCTTCCGTAAGGTGATGTCGAGGTAACCTGTCCGGCTAAAGAAGTCGGCGCCATCTGTCCGCCGGTCATGCCGTAAATACCGTTGTTTATAAAAACCATTAAAATATTTTCGCCGCGGTTAACGGTATGTATTGTTTCAGCAGTACCAATAGCAGCCAAATCGCCATCGCCCTGATACGAGAAAACGTATTTTTCCGGCAACACTCTTTTTATTCCGGTTGCAACTGCGCTTGCTCTTCCGTGTGCAGCTTCCTGCATATCAATGTTCATATAATGATAAGCAAAAACAGAGCAGCCAACCGGCGCCACGCCAATTGTTTGTTCCTGAATTCCGAGTTCCTGTACAACTTCCATTAAAACACGGTGGACAACACTATGCCCGCATCCCGGACAATAATGAAAAGGAACGTCGGTTAGTGTTTCAGGTTTACAGTATACTAATTCTAATTCGTTTGTTAATGTTTCAGTTTCCATTTATGCCTCCTTAACAAAGTTTGCACTTTGTTTTTCGTGAAGTGCCACTATTTCGGCAAATATTTCTTCAGGGTCCGGAATCATACCGCCCATACGCCCTTTGAAATGAACAGGGCATCGTCCCATTGAAGCAAGTCTTACATCTTCAACCATTTGGCCTGCGTTCATTTCAACAACAAGCATAAATTCAACTTTTTCAGAAAGTTTTCTTAATTCATCGGTTGGGAAAGGATACAGCGTAATGGGTCTTAACAAACCGGCTTTTATACCTTTTTCCCTTGCAAGGTCAACTGCTTTTTGGCAGATGCGCGCGGAGAGACCAAATGCAACAAGAATTACTTCTGCATCATCACAGCCTATTTTTTCAAAACGAACTTCTTTTTGCATAGCTGTATATTTAGCCTGTAAGTCTAAATTTATCTGTTCCATTTTTTCGGGCTGTATAAAAAGCGAGGTTATAATATTGGCTTTTCTATCTTTTAGTTTACCGGTGGTTGCCCAGGGTTTTTCTACTTTCGGCAATGAGCCTTCCGGAGGTAGAACAACCTTTTCCATCATCTGACCAAGTGCGCCGTCAGTTAAAATCATTGCAGGGTTTTTGTATTTTTCTGCTAAACGGAAACCCTCAAAAACATGGTCTGCCATTTCCTGAACAGATGCAGGGGCAAGTACAATTAAATGATAATCGCCATGACCTCCGCCTTTTACAGCTTGAAAATAATCTCCTTGCGACGGTTGAATTGTACCGAGACCAGGGCCTCCGCGCACAACGTTTACAACCAGGCATGGCAATTGTGCCGATGCTATATACGATAAACCTTCCTGCATTAAACTTACACCCGGACTTGATGACGATGTCATTACCCTTGCACCCGCGCCTGCTGCACCGTAAATCATATTTATTGAGGCAACTTCGCTTTCAGCCTGAAGTACAACTCCATGTCTGTTGGGAATTTCGCGTGTAAAATATTCAAGAATTTCTGATTGCGGGGTGATGGGATATCCAAAATAGGCGTCCATATCCGCACGAATAGCCGCTTCGGCAAGGGCTTCGTTACCCTTCATTAAGCGGACATCATCATTATTATTTTTTTGTTCCATTGTAAAACCTTTTATTTCGAATTAAATCAATGATAAATTATACAACTTTTTTAGCTTCTTTTGCTTTCCGGTATACTTTTATTGCTACTTCCGGGCAAACAAGCGCGCAATTTACGCAGCCTGTACAGTTTGCTTCTATTAGTTCTGCAAAACGGTAACCATGAACATTGATTGATTTCGATAATGCGAGGCTTGACTGCGGACAGGCTACTATGCAAAGCTCACAGCCTTTGCAAATATCCTTATCAATAATTACAGTTCCTCTAACCATTTTAAAACCTGATATTAATTAATATATAAATCTTTGTACCCCTTAAAACAACATATATGCCAACCGGCAAAGTGCTTTTTTTTTACTTAAACGTAATTAAAAGATTCAAAATGCTTGACTTTTACCATAAATAAGAACATGAAACCGAAGGGGATTCCTAATATCGGGAAATTGGGTAATAAGGGAGGCGCTAATATTGAAATAAATAAATTTTCAGGTTGAACAATGATTTCTCACTAAAACTGATTAATAACGGCAAATTGTTTCCGGCAGGCAATTTTGCCGGTAACAAATCAGGCTTCCCAAATTTTACATTCTTTGATAGTTTATATGTCAGTTCGTGTTTTTCATTTATCTCTATGAAATTTCAAAAAATATCACTTTGAAACTTCAAAAACTTTCGATTGCCTCTTGTAAAGTAAAAAAGGAATCGAATGTCTTGTCTAATTTGGTTAATCCTAACAATGTAGAAATTGATTCGTTTTTTACACAAAGCGTTAATTTTCCGCCGATTGCTTTTATTTTTCTATGAACAACAACCAGAGCTCCAAGAAATGTTGAATCCATTAACAAAACATCGCTTAAATCTATAATAATTTTTTTTTGACCGTTTTCAATTTTTTCGAATGCCAAATTTTTAAATTCTTGTGCGTTACTTATATTTGCATTATTAGTAATGCTCGTATACACAAGTATTCCTTCAATCATTTTTTCTGCGAAATCCACATTGACCTCAAATTATTATGTAATATTGCCGGAAATAATTAAATTATAGATGAATTTTGTTTTCGCTGATTTTTCTATAAATCACTTACTAAATCTAGTAAATCAACTTTCAGAATTTAATATTGTAAAAATAGGCTCTTGATAATAAATTGCAAAAAGAATTTAGGAATTTAAACCATATGGCTAAGATAGCGCCAATAGCTCGAATTACTTTTTTTTTGTTATTCCTCTGTTTTTTGTCTAATGATATAAAAGCGCAGGTAAAACAATTTGTTTTATACGGGTATGGGCAGGTTGATTTTTCCGCATCAAGCAAACCCGGCTCAACATCTGGTTTCGATCAGCGACGGATTAATTTAATCGGTGAATTTTTTCCCGATGAAAAGATGAAAATTCTAGCCGATATTGAATATGAAGGTGGTGCCACTGTTGATGTCGGAGATTCATTATACAGCGGAACCATTAAAATTTCGCGGGCATTATTAGAATATACTTTCCTCCCCGAGCTGAAAATAAGAGGGGGTAAAATGTTAACTCATTTCGGTTTGTATAATTTAGTTCACGATGCTTCAGCTTCCTACTTTCCACTCGAACCGCCAATCATGTATTCGGAATTAATACTAAATAAAAATCTCAGAGCTCAACGGCTTTATGCGAAATACCAGATTGGTATTGAATTTTTAGGTACAATTACCTTAAATGACGCCGGCAGCCAATTAGACTATTCTTTGGGAATAGGAAACGGACGCGGCTCTTTAAGCGATGGAACCGACATCAATAATAATAGATCAATATCTTCAAGAATTATATTTAGACCATCAATGGTCCCGGGATTTCAGGTAGGAAGTTCCTTCTATTTTGACAGAAACTATTCCGGGCTGGGCGGTATTCAAAACGATCTTGAATATACTACCGGGCTTGATTTACAATACGAAAACAATTCATTTCAATTTCAAATGGAGGGAATAGTTTCTAATTATGAAATTGCGAATAAAAACAGACAGTCTACATGTGCAGGTTATGCTCAGTTTGCTTATACCTTGTTTGATATGCTTACACCATATGTAAATTATTCAATGGTGCTGTATGATTTAAACAAAACAGAAAAAAGTCTTTCGAGAATAAATTTTGGAATCAATTGGGCAGTATCTTCAAATCTTTTTTTAAAAAGCGAAATACAGTTTCACGAAAAGGAAGAAGTGCTCAACAGCGAACACTTCAATGTATATAAAATTAGCGCCGCCTTTACTTTTTAACAATACAAGAATGAAATTTAAAATAGTTTATATCGCCATTGCTTTTATAATTTTTACCATTCCGGGTTTAAGCCAAACAGTTATTGTTAACAGTTCAAATTCAGTTTCTCATTTATCAAAAGCTGCGTTGCGTAATATTTATCTTGGTAATACAAGCACCTGGGACAATAGTAAACAAATAATAATAACCGATTATGTTGCCGACAACAATTTACGTAGTGAGTTTAGTGATAAGTATTTAAATCTTTCCCCAAAAAAAGTAAGCATGATATGGATAAAAGTTTCATTAAGCGGTAAGTCTGTTCCTCCAAATGTGTTTCACACAGAAAGCGAAATAATAAAATTTGTTTCTGAAAATGAAGGCGCAATTGGATATTTAGCAAGTGCGGTAAATCTGCCTAAAAATATAAAAATCATCCAAGTCCAATAATGCAATACTTTTTTAAGAATATTAGTTTTTCGCTTGAACGCATAAGTAACAGACTAATTTTCTTTGTTTCAATCGGAATTGTTATTAGTACCATAGCCTTATATCTTTTCATCTCTTCAGCACAGCAAAAACTGATGTTCGACTCATTCTACACTTCAACAAACGGCACTCTTCAGGCAGCGAAATTAGGTATTGAACTGAGCCACTCGGAAGAAAAATATGAAATGATGCTTCAGGTTTTTAATTGGATAAAAACAAGAGATTATTTCGGATTCATTTATTTAACAGAAGTGTCTGACGGCAAGGAAGAAGTGCTTATCTTTTACCCTGAAAAAGAGAATGAGCAAATTGCTTCTTTAAATAAATTATATTCTCAGAGTTCTTTAAAAGATTCGATATACGTTTTGAAAACTTCGTGGAAGTCGAAAATTGGGAATGGCAATATGTACATTGGTTTTTCTACTGCCAAAATTAGAGCGTATGAAAAACAGATTATATATGATTTAGCTTCATTCAGTTTAATCTCGGTAATAATTATTATTCTAATAGTTGCAGTTATAACAGCCAGCGTTACCAAACCCTTGAATGATTTAAAGAATGTAACCGACAAAATTAGAAAAGGAGAATTAAACGAAAGAGCAAACGAAGTAAAAGGTGGAATAGAGGTCGTTTCCGTTTCAAAAGCGTTCAATCAAATGGTTGATGAATTATCGCGGACACAAAAAGAGTTATCAAAAGAAATTTATGAGGCAGGCATATTTGTGCAATCTATCCTTCCCGATCCAATTGACTCGGACATTAAAATTGATTGGAGGTTTTTGCCCTCCCGTGATCTTGGCGGAGACGCATTTGGATACCATTCCCTCAGCAGTTCTCATTTAGCAATTTATTTAATTGATGTTTCCGGACATGGAGTGGGCCCGGCGTTACTCTCCGTATCCGTAATAAACATTTTGAGAAATCAATCATTAACCGAAACCGATTTCTTTGACCCAAGCAGTGTACTTTCTTCATTAAATAATATTTTTCAAATGGAAGACAATGGAGAAAAGTTTTTTACCGCATGGTATGGAGTATTAAATAAAAAAAGTCTCGAATTAGTTTATAGCTCAGCAGGACATCCTCCTGCCATTCTCATTACCCATTTCGATGGGAAAAGAGTTTTGGAAGAACTTAGTATCCGGAATAATTTCGTCGGCTTCATGCCAAACATTAAATTTGAAAGCACGAAAAAAAATCTTTTCCCTAACGATAGACTATTTGTTTACAGCGATGGACTTTATGAAATTGTAAAAGCCGACGGAAAGGTTTTGGAAAACAATAAGTTTCTTGAGATTGTTCTTGAAAATTGCGGAAATTTAGACAGCATTGTAACCGAACTTAGAAGTCAAGAGAAAAGCAATCAGTTTTCAGACGACTGTTCCGTAATAGCTATCACTGTATGATTTCCAAAGAATTGTTTAAGACGATAACCACTATACCCTTTATTCCTATCTTTAATTCAAAAGAACTAAATTTTTTGCTGAATTTCGGGCTAATAATTAGTCAGCCCTTAAAAACCCAAATTTGTTTTTGCGAGTAAATAACTCGATCGAAAAATGAAATAATCGGCGATAAAAAAAGAGCCGGAAAGATGATGTCCATTTTCTCTTCATCCTTTTGAAATTATATGCTGCTGCTGATAACATAACATTTATCGCATCACTAATTTTCCTTTTGTAAAAATTTATCTCCATTCTTTGATCTGATTTAAGGGCTCTTCTAAAAATTCGCTATCTAACGGAAACGGATTAACTAACGGATAACGGGCATATGCTGCCAAAACGGATTTTCGAAGAGAGAAATTAAAGTTTTTAGAGATGCCTTTAAATTAAACGTTTTTTACTTTTTAAGGGGAGACTAATTATGTTAAAGTTAACATACTGGTCGTAATTTTATCATCTGCGGAATGGAGAATGAATTTTCGCTTGTTCAAATTTATTTTGCGTTCCACTGTATTTATTATTTCTGTCCTATTTGTAATTTTCTATTCTTTTAACCCAAAAAAATTTATTGGCAATGAATTTTTTATCGTGTGCACCTTATATCAGAAAAATTATTGAAACTTCCCGGATTAAAAATCATTTACCGCTAACCGCAAAAATATTGACTGTCTGACTCTACTTTTGTAATTTAAAACCAACTTTCCCAACGTAATAATTATTTACATTTTGAAGGAGAATTTTTATGAAAAAGTTTCTACTGGTTCAATTTGTTTTAATTTTTTCTTTTTGCCTTTTTCCCCAGTCAGAACCAGGCGATAACAGTCTTTCAGAAATTGAAGAATACGGTACCTGTGTACTCGATTCAAAATTCTCAAGCACGGAGACTATTCTTGATACCACAACGTGGACGCAGGTTTCAAACGCGCCAAACCCAACCGGAAGACCGGGTTATGGCGTGATTGGAAACTACCTTTTTGTGTTTGGAGGCCAAAACCAAACATCGCAGGCTGTTGCATACAATATTAGCAACAGTACCTGGGTTACTTCAACCCCACCCACTGCGCCGGGTTATAATTTGTCATCATGTATCGCACATGGAGAACTTTATAAAATGTCCGGTACAGGTTCGGTTAATGTTTTTGAAAAGTTTACTCCAAATCCGGATGCCACCGGTACGTGGACTGTTTTAGCTTCTGCGCCGGCATCCTTAATGAATGCCCAGGCTTCTATAGTTTATGACGATGGTAATTTTATTTATGCCAGCAGTGCAAATTATGCAACACCTGCAGAATCTTTCTTTGCCCGATACAATATCACTACAAACACGTGGGAATCTCTAACCGGCTCTATTTTTCCCAAACGTTATGCGGGTATGGCATTTCTTAACAATACAATTTATCTCATCGGCGGACTTGTTCCAAGCGGAGTTGACCCCACCGTTTGCCAGAAATACGATGTTGCGACTCAAACATGGAGTACTTTTGCTCCCGCTATGGAAGCATTGAGTTTTACAAAATGGTCGGTTAGCACTGATGGCAGATACATCTGGCTTATTGGTTCGGGTGGAGGTTATTCAACTTACCCTGCATCGAGTAATATTTATTATTACGATCCACTTGCAGATTCGTGGCAGCTCGAAGGTGTTCTCCCGGCTGTTAGAGGTTTGGCTTTAGGATTATACTTGCCCGGTTTCAATAAACTATTTTTTGGCGGTGGAAATGTCGGCGGTTCCGGTACTGCGTTTACAAACGAATGTTGGGAAGGTACAGGCGGCATTTATATTCCGGTTGAACTTGTTTCATTCAAGGCAACCGCCTCTGGCAAAAATATAACTTTGGAATGGACTACCGCATCTGAATTAAACAATGCATACTTTCAAATTGAAAGAAGCCATGACGATATAATTTATCAAACCATCTCCACATTAAACGGAAACGGCTCAACAACACAACCACATAGTTACGATTATAAAGATGTGGTTGAGGGAGCCGATAAAGTTTTTTATAGATTAAAACAAATTGATTTTAACGGTTCCTTTTCCTATTCAAAAATAATCGAAGTAAACCTTCAGCAGGCTGAGAATAGTCTTCCTGCAAAATTTGAGTTGTTACAAAATTACCCCAACCCGTTTAACCCGTCTACAAAGATATTTTATAGCGTTCCTTCAGCGAAAACACACGGGAGCGAGTCCGCACGAAACGTGGCACTTAAAGTTTACGATGCTCTCGGTAATGAAGTTGTTACGTTAGTTAACGAAGCAAAAGAACCGGGCACTTACGAAGTTAAGTTCGACGCTTCATCATTAAACCGGGAGATTTCGAGCGGTGTTTATTTTTATAGATTACAATCGGAAAGTTTTTCTCAAGTTAATAAAATGATATTAACCAAATAAAAAACTTTTTTTTCGGTGTTTAAACCCGGCTCCTAATTGTGGGTCGGGTTTATTTGTATGAAATGTTAGATTAATATTTTATTGATACTCGTCCCAGCTTTTTACGCTTAAATTTTTCGGATCGTATTTTTGTATTGCGCGTACAAAACGTTTTACAACCTGTATGTTTGTAAAAAGAGGAATGTTCAAATCAACTGCTTTACGGCGGATGATGTAATCGCTGTCGAGCTCAACTTTTTCTGCGCTCTTTGGGATATTTATAACCATGTCGATTTTTTTATCGCCAAGAAAAGTCAAAATTCCCGGTTCCATTTTATCAAACGGGCGGTAAAGCACTTCAACATCAATACCGTTTTCTTTATAAAAGTCAGCCGTCCCTTTTGTGCCGAAAAATTTTAATCCCATCTTTTTTAAGATGTTTAACTCTTCGAGTAATTCGGCTTTATTTTTTAAAGTTCCGGTGGAAAGAAGCACTCCTTTTTTCGGAAGTTTTGCTCCGGTAGAAATAACACTTTTTAAAAACGCTTCTTCAAAATCATCGCCAAGGCACGCAACCTCGCCGGTGGATGACATCTCAACACCGGTTATCGGGTCGGAGCCTTTTAATCTTGTAAACGAAAATTGCGATGCTTTTACACCCACATAATCCAAATCGAACGATGACTTATCAATCTTGGCAACTTTTTCTCCAAGTATAAGTTTAGTGGCAATCTCGATAAAATTAATCTTCAGAGTTTTAGAAACAAACGGGAAACTACGCGAAGCACGCAGGTTACATTCAATAACTTTTACATCGTTATCCTTTGCAATAAATTGGATGTTAAACGGTCCGGTTATCTCAAGCGCGCGCGCAATTTCCTTCGTTATCATTTTTACGCGGCGCATAGTTTCAAGGTAAGTGCGCTGCGGCGGCAGAACAATTGTTGCATCGCCTGAGTGGACGCCCGCATTTTCAACATGTTCGGCAATAGCGTAACAAAATAGCTCACCGTTCGAAGCAACAGCGTCCACTTCAATTTCTTTCGCGTCGGTTATAAACTTGCTTATTACAACCGGGTGCTCCGGGTTAAGATCGGTAGCTTTTTTTAAATATTCTTCAAGTTCATCTTCTGATAGAACAATACTCATAGCAGCGCCGCTTAAAACATAGCTTGGTCTTATTAACACCGGGTAACCAACTTCCGATGAAAATCTTTTTGCGTCTTTAAGTGTGGTTACTTCGTTCCAGTCGGGCTGGTCAATTTCAAGTTTATCCAAAATTGATGAAAATTTGTGGCGGCTTTCTGCGTTGTCAATTTGTTCCGGCGTGGTGCCAAGTATTTTTATACCGGCTTTGTGCAGTTTCATCGAAAGGTTATTCGGCACCTGTCCACCCATCGAAACAATTACTCCCTCGGCGTTTTCTTTATCACAAATGTCAAGCACACGTTCTAAAGTTAACTGCTCAAAATATAACTTGTCGCAAATATCATAATCGGTACTTACAGTTTCCGGATTGCAGTTTATCATTATCGATTTATAACCGGCTTTATTAACGCCGTTAACGGCGTTAACGCAGCACCAGTCAAACTCAACGGATGAACCGATGCGGTAAGCTCCGCTGCCGAGAACAATTATCTGTCCCTTTTCACCGGATTGAATATCATCCTCATCACCATGATAGGTCATATATAAATAATTCGTCTGCGCCGGGTACTCTGCCGCAAGCGTATCAATTTGTTTTATTACCGGTAATACGTTCAACGACTTTCGATAGGTTCGAACTTCCATTTCGTGCGCGCCGGTCAGCAGCCCTATTTGGTTATCGGAAAACCCATTTTGTTTTGCTTCTTTTAAAAGTTCAAACGAAATTTCCGCGAGCTTTTGCGCTTTTAACTTTGTCTCCGTATCAATGATGTTTTTCATTTTATACAAAAACCATTTTGTAATTTTTGTAAGTTCGTAAACTTTATCAACCGTATAACCAAGCTGAAACGCTTTGGCTATGGCGAACATTCGTTTATCGGTAGGCGATGATAGTTCGGCATCAAGGTCTTCAAAATCAACTTCATTACCGGTAAAACCATTCATCCCCGTATCAAGCATTCGAATAGCTTTTTGCAGTGCTTCTTCAAAACTGCGCCCTAACGACATAACCTCGCCCACGGATTTCATCTCGGAACCAAGCTGCCGGTTTACCTGTTGAAATTTTTGAAGATCCCAGCGGGGAAATTTCAACGCAACATAATCTAACGCGGGCTCAAAACAGGCGGATGTTTCGCGGGTAATAATATTTTCAATTTCGTTCAGTGCGTAACCGAGAGCCAGCTTTGTTGCAATAAAAGCTAACGGGTAACCTGTAGCTTTTGAAGCAAGCGCGGAACTGCGGCTTAACCGCGCATTTACTTCGATGATCCGGTAATCATCCGAGTTTGGGGCAAGAGCGTATTGAATGTTGCACTCACCGATAATGCCGAGATGGCGTATCAGTTTTATTCCAACAGAACGCAGCTTAAAATTTTCCTGGGCGGAAAGAGTTTGCACCGGCGCAATAACAACGCTGTCGCCGGTATGGATTCCCATCGGGTCAACGTTTTCCATCGAGCAGATGGTTATGCAGTTGTCATACTTATCCCTTACAATTTCGTACTCAACTTCTTTCCACCCGTAAAGTGATTCTTCAATTAAAATTTGATTTGTAAAATTAAACGCGCGTGTTGCTTTATCTATCAGCTCGTCTTTTGTTTTTACAATTCCGGAACCAAGCCCGCCGAGCGCGTAAGCAATACGAACCATAACCGGAAAGCTGATTTCTTCAGCAGCGGCAACCGCTTCTTCAATATTTTTTGCGGTTCTACTCTGCGCAACTTTTAAACCGACTTCGGTGACACGGTTCCCGAACAATAACCTGTCCTCCGTATCCATAATAGTTTCTACAGGCGTACCGAGCACGCGGATATTATATTTTTCGAGCAGTTTTTTTTCATAAAGATCCACACCGACGTTTAACGCGGTTTGCCCGCCGAATTGAAGCAGGATGCTGTCGGGCTGTTCTTTTATAATTACCTTCTCAACAAATTCCGTTGTGATGGGAACAAAATAAACTTTGTCGGCAAAATCATCCGATGTTTGAATAGTTGCAATGTTGGGGTTTACAAGCACAGTTGTAATGCCGTCTTCCTTTAACGCTTTAATTGCCTGGCTGCCGGAGTAATCAAACTCGCCCGCCTGTCCTATTTGCAAAGCGCCCGAACCGAGAATTAAAACTTTTTTTGGTTTTCCTTTTTTAATCATAATAACGCCCTCACAAACATGTCAAAAATAAATTCGCTGTCATCCGGCCCGGGTGATGCCTCGGGGTGGAACTGAGCCGCAAAAAACGGTTTTGAAATATGAATTATCCCTTCGTTTGTTCCATCATTGTCGTTTACAAACCATTCGCGCCAATCCTCGGGAAGTGAGTCGGAGTTAACCGCGTAACCATGATTTTGCGATGTAATATAACACCGCTTTGTACCGAGCTCGTTGCAGGGCTGGTTGTGGCTGCGGTGTCCATACTTTAATTTATATGTGTCTGCTCCTGCCGCAAGCGCAAGTATCTGGCTGCCGAGACAAATGCCAAGCATCGGTTTGTTTTTGTTCATCGCTTTTTTTGCATGCTCAATTGTAGCCTCGCACATTTTCGGGTCGCCGGGTCCATTTGAAACCACTATCCCGTCGCACTCGATATTTGTAAAATCATAATTATACGGAACACGAAGTACAGTTATGTTTCTGCCGAGGAATGCTTTTATAATATTATTTTTTGTGCCGCAATCTACAAGTATTATTTTTTTACCTTCCCGTTTATATTCAACAGGCTGCTTAACGCTTACTTCCCTTACAAGATCGGTTTTATTCGGATCTTCAAAATTTATTTTTACTTTTTCGTCTATTACAATTTTACCGAGCATAGTTCCTTTATCGCGTAGTTTATGCGTAAGCATACGTGTATCAATCCCGGATATTCCCGGAATTTTCTGCTCAACCATCCAATCGGATAAAGATTGGGAGGCATTCCAGTGGTAATATTCACTTGAATAATCTGAAACTATTATTGCGCGGCAGTGAATATTTTCCGATTCAAAATTTTTTAACATGCCGTCTTCCCGCGTTTCATCCGGCACACCGTAATTACCAATAAGCGGATATGTAAAAACAAGAATCTGTCCCCGGTACGAAGGATCGGTCATCGTCTCCGGGTAGCCTACCATTCCCGTATTAAAAACTACCTCGCCGTTTGTGTTGCCGCTGTAGCCGAAACTTTTTCCTAAAAACTCGGAGCCGTCTTCAAGCAGAAGTTTTGCCGTTTTAATCATTTCCATTCATCTCTCAATCAATTATTCGGGTAGATAAAAAAATAGCCGCTCTAAATGAGCGGCTGAGTCATCTTAAAAAACTTAATATGTCGTAAAAATCAATGTTTAACATTTTAATAGTTAATTCTTTTCCGTTTTTTGTGGGCAAATATATGGCTGCGCGAATAAAAAACCAATTGCAATTGTTATACTCTTTTTATCGAACACCGCACCACCGGGTTTCGATAAACTAAACCACCGGCGGTGCTATCCGAAAAAATAATCGTAAACGATGATACTGTGATACGTAATTATTTAACCAGCGTCATCTTGCCGGTGGTTTTGTATCTGCCGCTTGTTAATGTGTACAAATAAATTCCCGATGATAGCTCTCTGCCATTTGCAGGAAACCTTGCGGAATAACTCCCCGCTTCTTTGTTCCCGCTTACAAGTGTTTCTACAAGCTCACCGTAAATATTGTAAACTTTAAGTTCTGTGTAACCATCTTCGGGCAGGGAATAGTTTATGGTTGTTACCGGATTAAAGGGATTGGGGAAATTCATAACTTCAAACTCTACCGGCGGCATCGTTTCTTTCGAATTATTTTCTTTGAAAAAACCACCTTGTGTATTTACTATATTTGTACGTGCCGTATATTGAGTTCCATATTTACCTTTTACAAAGTAATAAAAGTAAGTAGAGCCGCTTAACCTTACATCATTGTCCACAAACTCAAAGACATTTGCGCCCAGAGTGGCAATAGGGCTTGCGTACAGAGCCGGATTTGAGAGCGGAACAGAACTTTGAGCACGGTATACAATGTAATTATTCACGGTAATACTTGGATGAGGTGCCCATACCAATCGCGGACTGTAATTATCAGCAGTTGTTAAATCTAAGACATTGTTCCAGTCTATACTTATTTCGATAGGTGACATACTATTAGATGGGTATCTACTCGAGTTAGTATTACCCAAATCTATGCTGCCGTTTAAAGCTTTCACGTAATAATATGCATATACTACATTTTCAGGTGCCGAAGTTACAGCTTGATCAATGTAATTATCATAAGTGTTATTTAATTCTTTTATCCAAACAAAGTTAGAAAACGGAGTAGATTCATCACCGATTGCTCTATAGATACGAAATTTTGTTGTGCTGGGATTAGGGTCTCGTCCCCAAATTATATTTGCATTCTGATTTTCACCAAATGGTAAAACGAACAAACAATTGTTCCAATAATTTTGGATACCACTGGTTATGTAATCATCAAAGCCAAAGAGAATATCTTTATCAGACATTTCGTCCGTGCAATTTATACACTCTCCCCAATAGAACTTATCTTTTGATAAATCGTATGTAATATGAACATCTTGATGATCTTTACTTAAAGTATTAATAAAAATTTGCGCATATTTGTCCTTAATTTTTAAATGGTAAAAAGAAAGTGCTAATGTTCTATCAAAATTTTGATCATATTCGGTATCAAAAATGATTTGAGGGAAATTAGGAAAAATGGGATTGGGGTTTTCATTGTCAACAGCAACTAAGTCGAAATCATCGTTTTAGATTTGCTGAAATGGTGTAGCTGTACGATCTGGGTACCATTTTCCTCCCTGCAAATAAACCCTAGCCGCAATTGCTTCGACTTTAAAACCGGAATAATTAATCAAATGAACAACAATCTCGTCTTCAAACAGAATTTCTTCTTGACAAAAAAGAAATACATTTGATAGAATTAAGAATAGAATAAAAAACTTTTTCATAAAGCACCTACTTAATTGAATAAAAATATTTTTTTGTACCGCGGACTGTACCAAAGTATAATCTATTGTTTGCGGATAATGCCGGTGAGTAATAACTGTGACCATCTAATTGAATAGACCAGTTTTGATTTCCACTAGAATCAATACATACCACCTGATTATCTTTATTGAAAAAATAAACAGAACCATTTTTATCACAGACAAGACTTGATGATGAACTTGCTGCATAAGGCTTTTTCCAACGTAAATTACCTGCATAATCAACCGAAATCATTTCATATGCGCCGCCTATATACATGTTGCCGTTATAGTCCATTGTTGGGTCAATGTAGTCAGGAATAAAGGAAAGTAGTAATGAATCATTAATAAATTCATTAATTGAACCATCATTGCTGATGGAAAGTGTTCCTTGCCATAGATATATATCACCTAATAAGTTAACAACAGGAATGCTGTACCATGTATAATCACCAGGTGTATCGTTCGTCCACTTTAATTTCCCAGTTTTTGTAACAGCATATAGCTCCTTGCCAGTTATATACATTGTTTCACCATCGGGTGAAAAAACAACAGCACTTGATGATGAACCAAAATTACTTAAGCTCAGTTGCCATTTTTCTATACCGTCTTTACCAAAGCAATATAGTGTACCGTCTGCAGCAAAAGCATACAAATTGCCTTCTTTATCTAAATTCATTACGCTTGTTATTCCAGAGGTTACAGCCTTAGTCCACTTTACAGTTCCATCCAGATTTACGGCTGTCAAATTATTTCCCCAATCTGCTATGTAAATGGTCCCATCTGAAGAAAGGATTGGAGGTGAGGAATTTTTTTGCGATGGCGTTTGTATCGGGTGGGTCCATTTTATAGTCCCATCAAAATTAATTGCATAAAGAAAACTTCCCGGGTTTGCAGTATCTTTATAAGATATAAAATAAATGGTAGAATCATTTCCTATAATGGGCGAAAGAAATGAATCGTGTGATAAATCAGTTGTAGGTATCTCAATTTGCCATTCAATTTGACCGAGTAAAGGACCTGCAAATTTACTTCTGCCGGTAAACTGTGCATCACCATGATGAATCGGCCAGGGATTTCCATCAAGCGATTGCCACGGAATATCTTCCTGGTAGCCCGGCGGCTTTGTTGGCTGCGGCTCGGTGGGGCTTTTCTTTTTGCAGCCGCTGCTTAAGAATAGCAGTAATAAAATTACCGCGTTAATTATAAAAGTTTTTACCATTGTTGTTACTCCTTCTGTTTTGTTTGTAAAAGATAATTAGTTGTTGTTTTCATTTTTATGCAAAACCGGTAGAGAAAGAAAGCGAAAGTGAGTAATGGAGAGAGTAAGAGAAAGAGTAAGAGTAAGAAAAATTATTAATCCCCGCGGGAGCATTAGTGACCGATAACCAGAGGTTCCTCCGTCCATTACTAAACGGTACTAACGAATGACAAAAGTTATTTATTTTTTTCAAAACCCCATCCCTCGTAAAATTTTTGTTTTTAACTTAGGTTTATTTTTAGTTTAAGTCAAGTACTGCGCCGCTGTACATGGAGAGGAGTATTGTTTAATTGTTAAATTGCTTTATTGCTGTTTTGAAAACCACATTTCGGCAAGATCAATTCCCTTGTCGTAGTTAACTTTGTAATTATCACAAAACAAAATAATCATGAACAATTCTAAAAAGTTCAGCGGACAACCTATAATAAAACAAGTGCTAAGTTTTCTAAATATTGCCGACATTTACCGGACAGCAAACCATTTTAAGAGCCACCGTTACTCTAAAAAATTTACTGCATACAAGCGCTTAGTAACAATGGTGTATCTGGTATTAGTCAAAAAGCGGTTCATTAAGAGATATAACCAACATAATGGCTGCATGTGAAGTTAAATAATGCAGCTTAAATAAAATATTTGTCTCATTTCTATTGACAAATTCCGCAGCTGGATTATTGATTTTTCTTGCCATCAGATTAATTAGTACTCAGTAATGAAGTTAAAAGCTAATCCGCAAAATCCGCCCTGTCAAATTAATCTTTCCTACTTGAGCAGAATCATTTTCCGTACCTGGACAAACGAACCGGTCTGCAATTGGTAAAAGTATACACCGCTTGGAAGATTAGCTGCGCTCCATGTCAATTCATACGTGCCAATTGATTTTTCTTCGTTAACAAGAGTTTCAATTTCTTCACCGAGTGGATTGAATATTTTTATTTTAACACGTGATAACTCAGGGATTGAATATTTTATAACTGAAGAACCGTTAAAAGGATTAGGGTAGTTTTGGAATAGTTTAAACTCTTCAGGTAAAACAGATTCATCCTTAAGCCCGGTGGTGATAAAATGTGCGCGAAAATCATCGAGAGATATTGCGCCATCATCTTTTTTTGTGTCATTCGTTTCAGCAAGATAAGTGCGCGTCCACTTAATCGGGAAATTTAGTATCGCACTCGGATTTGCCCAACTGGGCACAGCATCACTCAGATCCACTTCAATATATTTCCAAATGTTTATCCAATCAATTCCGGGATCGCCGGTTGTAAAATTTATCAGAAAAATTTCGTTATCAACATCTTTAAATTCGCCCCTGATCCAATGTTTTTTTCCATCGCCGAAAATCTGAATGCTTAGTTTTTCCGGAGTTCCGGATATTTGAATTTCTTTATTCAAATATAAAGCGCTGGTTCCGCCTGTGGTTAAACTGTAATAAAGCTTTCCGGAAGTTGGAGCTGAAATATAATTTGTACTATCGTACACAAAACTGCACTGCGCCAGATTTACTCTTGTTCCGGTTAATGTGTATCCGGAAAGATCAGAAAAATCATCAAGAATTATTGTAGCTGATGTGCCAACCGTAAGAGGAACATATCCACTGATGGAATCAATCTCCGCAATTATCTCTCCACTGCCTGTATTTATCGCAGTAAAATAACCACCCGGAGTTATACTCCCCAAACCACCTGTTACTGACCACTGAAAATCGGTCTGCTGGAGCAAAATTATATTGTTGTAATTATCATATGCGGTGGCTGACATTTGTTGTGACTGCCCCGGTTGAAGAATAACCGGATTTGGTACTAATTGAATCTGTGAAAGCTTTGTCAAATGCACTACTGATGAATCTTTAATATCACCAACAGCAGCATAAATATATCCGGAGACAGTATCGAATGCGGCTGTAAATACTCCTTGCTGGGATACACTGCCGATTGCCGGATCACAACTCCAAACAATACTGCCGGAAGGAATGCTTACGGGATTATAATATTGATCAAATCCGGAAGCAGTAAGGTTTACACCGGAACCTCCGATTGCGAATATTTCTTTTGGTTTAATTCTTATGTGTGCTAATGGTCCCGTCGGCGCAGTACTAATTAACAAAAGACTATTTGCAACCGACCTTTCACCGCCAATATCGGAAGGGCTATTAACGATTGCGCCTCTTACTACCATTGTAGATGATCCGCCGCCGTCAAGATTTAAACCCTGATATACACCCCAGCTTTTCATATAATCACCAAGTTCTTTGTACGACATACCAACGCTCAAACCGGGTTGTCTTCCGTCAACAACAAAAAGAAAAAATTTTGAAGAATCCTCGTTGAATCCAATGGCTGTGCGTGGATGACGATCACCATTATCCTGATTAACAATTCCATTTTGTACGAGCCACGTATTTCCGCCAATAAGTTGTTCAAGTTTTGTAAATGCCGGAATTAACTTTAAAACAATTTTTATTGTATCGTCTTTAAACAAATTGTTTACTAAAAACGCACCTGATAAACCATTACCGGAGAGTACGGCTTTATTTTTTCCGATAGACATATTCCCAACGCCGGCAATTATCGTATCGACAATACATTTTATAGTATCATTAACGAGCCAGTTATCAAGGGGTATAATCCTAACTTCAGTTCCGAATTGATTGGTTGAAGTAGTGTTACCCATGAAGGAATTATAGATTATCAACTCATCTGTACTGCGAATTTTATTTACACCGAAAATACTTTTTGTACTGTCCCCTTTTATTATAGAACCTGAAAAGTTTTGCAATCCAATCATTGGATTTTTATTAATATCGAAAGCTGCGTTTAACCAATCACTTGTTACTTTCAGCAGCTCGCCGTCTGCTACTTGAGTACCAACCTGTTCACCCGTACTTGTATTATAAAAATCGCCGTTGATAGCCGCTACAACTCTATGTTCTTCAAAATTGTTGCGGGCTGCCATTGAAGATGTTTTTTCAAAAGCCCTAAGTTTATCACCCGCTTTAACTGTTTGAAATTTTAACCATGGATTTTGAATATCAATCTTTATTACATTTATATTCCATGGGCCTGAATCAATTACGTGATGATATTGAATTACACCCGGTCCAATTATGACGCTGTCAGGTGAGCCTGCAAAAATAGAGGATGCAAAAAGATAAATTGAGAAAAGGAGAATTCTGATTTTCATTTTAGCTCCATAAAATTCCACAATTAAAAAATGCCGAAGAATGTTCATGTAAAAATAACAAATTGAGTTGTCTTATTATAGTATTGCCGTTTATCTGTTAGTCAATCCGTCAGCTAACGGATCAGCGTGCTGTGTTTGGGGGAAGATAGCACACGGACGACACGGATTGCACGGATTAACACGGACGGGAAAATAAAAAAAATAATCTGTGCAAATCTGTGAAATCCGTGTCTTGTTTTTTCCCCCCACTAAAATATAATTGCTTGAAGGAGTGGACAGTTAATAATAAAACTGCTGGCTGCGTTTGCGGGGATGGCACACTGACAGACAAGGATTGCACGGATTAACACGGACGGGAAAATAAAAAAAAATAATCTGTGCAAATCTGTGAAATCCGTGTCTTGTTTTTTCCCCCCGCAAAAATATTTTTACCGATTGCTTGATTAATAATTTTGTGTGGTTTAATTTGCAATTGCAATTAATGTTTTAGATTTGGAACGGGTGACTTTTGATGTATTTATTCGGTGTGGTTTTAAGAATTAAATAATCATTTTTTAGTAATACAGAGGGTGTATTATAAACAGTAACTATTTTCTTTTTCCTAACGGCTTCAGTGTCGTTCTTCTATCAGTTCCGCACAGCGCGGAAAATACTCCTCTTGAAGGTTCTCCGAAATTAACAACCATTACCGGGTTTTGTGTTGAACTGATTCTTTATAATCCGTCAGCCATCGGATCATTTTTATTTTGCAGGTTATATAAAGATGAATAATTTAGCAAAAACAAATTTGATGGATGCAAGCATTGGGATAGCTAAGAGGCCGAAACTATTAGACCAGGTAAAAAACGAGCTGCGGGTAAACCATTACAGCCGCCGCACGGAAGAAGCATATACAAGTTGGATAAAACGGTTTGTGCTTTTTCATAACAAACGTCATCCTAAAGAAATGGGTGCTGATGAGATAAAACAATTCATCAATTATCTTGCAGTAGAAAAACATGTAGCCGCATCAACCCAAAACCAGGCGCTTCAAGCATTGCTTTTCTTATATAAAAACATCATTAAAAAAGAAATTGGCTGGATATCCGAGATAAAACGAGCCGCACATATAAAGCACCTACCAGTAGTTTTAAATATCCAGGAAGTTAGTTTGTTATTTAAGCATATGGAAGGCGTCGGACTTCTAATTTCTAAATTTATTTATGGTACCGGCATGCGCTTGGGCGAATGCCTGGCTGTAAGGCTAAAAGATTTAGATTTTGAATTAAAAACAGTAACTGTTCGAGACGGAAAAGGAGAAAAAGACCGTATAACAATATTACCTATAAGTATAATAACTGAATTGAAAGCGCACATAAAAAAAGTAACAAACCTTTATAAATTGGATACTAAAAAAGGAAATGTTTGGGTACCATTGCCGTATGCGCTTGATAGGAAATATCCGAAGGCAGGACAAGAATTAGGATGGCAGTATTTATTTCCGGCAAAAAGTTTAGTTTATAACACTGAAGAAAAGAAATATTACAGGGTTCATCTTCATGAAAGTACTTTTCAAAAAGAATTTAAGACGGCTGTACGTAAAAGCGGTGTAATAAAACAAGCCTCGCCGCATACTTTAAGGCATTCTTTTGCGACGCATCTTTTACAAAACGGTTACGATATTAGAACGATACAGGAATTACTTGGGCACAGTTCTGTTAAGACTACTATGATATATACTCATGTTTTAAACAGAGGCATAGCTGTTAGGAGCCCGCTTGATTGACCGGAATATATATCGGAAAAAAATTCGGGAATATATTCCTTTAATTAAATAATTATTTACATTTAAGTAGTTAAATAAAAATGATTTATAAGAATAAACACGAATTACATGTGGAACGAAAACCCGCCAAAAATTCGGGAATTTGTTCCAAAAATATCAATGGTAATTCGTCAGAATTAATAGTTATATGCTTTGAAATCTATGAGCAAATTTAAATACATTAAAAATATTATTAAGATTTTTTTAGTAGGTCTATGGGAATTCTTCTACAAAAAAGTAGAACATGATTTAGATTCTCTAACCGAATCAGAATACAAAAAAATATTTTTTGAAGGTCGTTCAAAAGAAGAAATTAGGGATACGTATGAAAAAGCTTGGGAGAGTAAAAATTTTGAAATACAAAACTATTGGAAACGATCTAATTATTTTTGGGCATTTCAAGTTGCTTCTTTTACTGGTTATTTTGCAGTATTAAGTTCAGATTTCTATAAAAGTAATCCTCAAGTTTTATATGGAGTAATTGGGATTGGGATTATTAGTTCACTAGCTTGGACACTTTTGAATACTGGAAGCAAAACTTGGCAAAGACATTGGGAAAATCAAGTTGATATGTTAGAAGATAAAATAACGGGCCCATTGTATAAAGTATCAACCATAAGTTCAACATACTCTGTGTCCAAAATGAATGATATTGTAAGTCGCTTTATAACAGTTATTTGGTTTGTGTTAGCTATAAAATACTTTCTTGATAATATTACTTTTATTAAGTCAGATACAACTGAAATAGATTTTATCGTTATCATAATTACTTTCTTTCTTGCTTATTTTATTGGGGCAATGTTTTTTGGTCATGGGCGAGGAAGATTTAGCAGAAAAGAAATTGAATTGTATAAAAGAAAAACAAATATAAAAAATCCATCATAATTGATTAAACGCATATAACCAGTTATTCCGATTAAAGTCAACACGGGATTTAGATGTTTGATAAATAATT